>JAKACC010000107.1 GCA_021796515.1 archaeon
GAACCCGCCGATGACCTGCAGGACCCCCCCGGTGAAGAGGAAGACAGGGAGGAAGAGGGCGGCTATGACGGCGTTCGTCAGGGGCCCTGCCAGGGAGATGAGCCCCGTCTCCGTCTTGGAGCTGTTCCCCCCGACTATGTATGTCGCGCCTGGGGCGGCGAAGAGGAACCCGACGAGGGCGATCACTATGGCCATCGCGAGCATCTGCGGCCACATCCTGAACTCGGCCCAGAACCCGTAGCGGCGGGCGACGAACTTGTGGCTCAGCTCGTGGAAGATGAACCCGGGACCCACGGTCACCAGGGCGATCCCCATGTCCACGGCGAGTGCCAGCGGCTGAAGCCCCCCGAACGCCCCTCCGGTGAGCGCGACGGCGACGGCGAACCCTATCCCGAGCCAGGCGATGAGTATGTCCCGTACCTCTGTCCTGGAGAAGACCTGGGCGGGCCTCGCCTGCTGAGCGTAGGGAGACGTGACCCCCGAGTTCTGCCAGCTGAACGTCGACTGGGGCGCGGTTATCGTGCGCTTCTGGGTAAGGTCCCCCTTGCACTGGTGCGCCTCTGGGAGCCTGTGGTCGGGGCAGAACGCGCCGCCGCAGTAGTTGCAGACGAACGGGAGCGACTCGTCGATGCCGCAGTAATCGCATTTCATGCCAGGGCCTCCAAGAATAAACTACGGGGACGCCTTCCCACGTCCTTTTAAATTTGCGAATCTCGGTGGAAGAAGAACTCCTCCGGAGGCTTTATGAACGAACCGGCGCCGTTCGGCGCTCGTGGGGGAGCATTCGGAGACGTTCACCCTCGACGTGGAGAGGAAGAAGGTCAAGGACCTCATAGTCAGGCACCTGACGGGGTTCGGGTACAGGCTGTCCAAGGAGCAGGGGTGGATACTGGTCTTCGAAAGAGGGTCCCTCAGGAAGAACATCTACACCACCTCCTTCGACTCCGCGTACAAGCAGGTCATAGTGTCGCTGGTGGGAGAGGAGTCGGTCCCCGTGACGACTGTGTCGATATCGTTCTCGCTCCCGTTCCTCATCCTCAGGAAGAACGACATGCTCGCCATCAACAACCTCACGAAGGCGCTGAAGGACTACATAGTCATAAGCACCGGGTACGCGGAAGTGGCCGAAGGGGCTAGGCGCCCGCTGCGACCGAGTTCCTGACAGCGGCGGCCGCGTCCACGGCGTCTGACCCGTCGACCACCGTGGCGCCGACCAGGCTCGCCAGGCTCTTCGTCTGCTCGTCGGGGTCGGGGCTCGCTATTATCAGGAGCCCGCTGTCCTTCAGGTCGAGCTTCTTCATGGCAGACGCCGTCACCCTGTCCGCTACCGGGGACCCCTTCTGCCCCAGGACGACGTCCACCCCCACCTTCCGCCCTCCCGGGCCCCTGAGCACGGCGGCGAAGTCGTATTCGACCCCCGACCCGCTCCTGATCTTCCCAGGCGACTCGACCGTCCACCCGCTCTCGGCCAGGGCGGTCCGCACCACCCCCACCATGGCGTCTATCTTCGCGCCGAACTTCAGCTCCCCCCTGACGGCCGCGAGCCTGTCCGCGGCCGCCTCCGCCTTCGCGAACGACACACGGTAGAGCCCCTCCATGGTCTCGCCATAATCCCGGCTATCGGTCCAGATGGCGATGTCCCGGTCGTTCTTGAGCCCCCTGGTGTCGTCCAAGACCAGGGAGACCAGGGTCTGGGCGCCGTCGGCCACCACAAGCCTGCTCCTCGGCGCATCCTCGGAGTGCCTGAGCTCGACGGACTTCGCTATCGCCTCCGCGGCTTCGAGCGTGGCCGGGTCTATGGGCGCGACCATGGTGACCTTGACCCCCCGCCTGCAGGCCTCGACCAGCTCGTCGACTATCCCGAGGACGTGGGCCTGGACGAGGTCGTTCTTCGTGAAGACCAGGTCGAGGGAGGCCGAGGCGAGCTCGACCATCTTGGCGACCGAGTTGTAGATCTGCTCCCTCCCCTGGATTATCCTGAACCTCTGCTCGAAGCTCTCGCGGGGAGCCCTCGGCATCTGCTTCCAGAGGGACGAGAGCTCCTGCCTCGCCTCCTCCATCCTCCTGACGTACCCTTTCTGCTCCTCCGTAAGAAGCGATATGACCCCATCGAGGGACTCGGCCTGGTACTTGATCGGCTTCCCGGCCGTGGACACGACAATCCCCCTGTCGAGGAGGCGCTTGAGGAGCCGGTACGCCTCCATCCTCCTGATCCCCACCGCCTTCGCGAGCTCCCCTGCGCCGCAGGACCCGTTCTTGGCCAGGAAGATGAACGTCTGCGCTTCCCGTTCGTTGAGGCCGTAGACCCCCAGGAGCTCTACGAGGCGCTGGTCCACGCCCCTCCACGGGAGGTCAGGTGAGTTAAGGGTTGCACAGCGGATGATACACCGCGCGTCTCATCGGGGCCGCGGCTGAACGGGAGCCTGGGACACGCTCAGCGCGGCATTGTATGTCACTTCCGTGCTTACACCCCCTCTAATCCCCCGGCCGTCGACCTGAAGCGGATGCTCCCGGCATACCAGACCGAAGAGCCAGCGCAGCAGGTCCAGGGAAACCTGAGGTCGAAGCTGTCGTCCCAGGCGAAGAACCGCGGGAGGCTGGACGTCGTGGCAGACATCCTCGACGCCTGTTCCAGACCGGCGACGAAGAACGCGATCCTGATCAGGGCCAACGTAAACTCCGTGACCGCCACGCACATGCTCGCGCAGATGATGGACACCAGGCTGGTGGACACCGTGATGGACGAGGAGGGGCGGGTGTCATACATAGGGACGAAGCAGGGGGCCGTGTTCTTGGACTCTTATCGCAACCTGACAGCCATGCTGACCCCGGCGCTGCTCCCCGAGAGCAGGGCGATGAGGCTGGAAGTCGACCCCTTCGCCTAGAACAACTGTTCTGTCGGAAAGACCTCTATCCCGCCCTTGCCTATCCTGTACGGGTGCGGCTGGCTGTCGTTGTCTATCCCGCGCATCTTCTCCACGGCGAAGACCCTGGTATAGGCCTGGCCGCTCAGCACCCTGGTCAGCACCAGGACGCCGTCGACCACGAACTCCTCGAACTGGAACCTGCGCTGCAGGGACGGGTCGCTCATCTCTGCCACCAGCAGGGTGGTGCACCTGCTCCTGACGGTCGCCGCCATGAGGTCGA
>JAKACC010000033.1 GCA_021796515.1 archaeon
TCCACGGGCTCGGAGAGGGGTGGGTCGCAGTCTCCCCTGTCTCGTCGGGGCCGGTCGTGTCGGTCGGCCTATGGCAGGCGCTGATAGCCACCTACGGGGACGTCGCCGCGCTGGTTTCTTATCCCATCCACAAGTTCCTCGAGGCGTCGGTCATCGCGGTGCTCTATACCGCCTACGTTTCGAGGGCGGAAGGAGCGGAGAAGGAGAGGTGGTGGCAGGTCCCGCTGCTCGGAGCGCTCTTCGCAGGCCCTTCTGTGGTCGGGGCGATCGCCGGTTACTACGCGTCCTTCAACACGACCTATTTCTTCGCCTTCGGTGTGACCGCCGCGTTCTACGCCCTGCTGAGGCTCTCCGAGCCTATCCTCCCGGACTTCCGCGAACGGGGGCCGTCGCGCCTCGGGACGGGGGTCTTCGTCGCCCTGCTGGCCGGGTTCCTCTTGCTCTACGCCGCCGCCCTGCTGCACTAGCCCTGGAGAGTGCCCGACCACATGCTTCCCGCCCTGACCTCGCCCGCAGCCTGTCCTTGCGGTGAGGGACCAGCTTGAGCATAACCCTGGTCGAGGCGGTCATGTGGGGGCTCGCCGCCTCCATGGGCGTCACCACGTCCTACGCCCTCAAGTGGACGGTCCAGCACTTCAGGGTCAGGGGGTCGCTCATGATCCCCTTCGTGGTGTTCCTGCTGGTGATGATGCTGTCGATGGTGGTGAGCGCGGTCGTCTACCTCTACTCGCCCTCCATCAACATGCTCATCGGGCTGGTGGTCGCGAACATGCTCGTGATGGGGGCGGGGGCCCTCCCTTTCGTCTTCGTGATGTTCAGGGCCCTGCTTGCCGATCACGAACCTGGCCAGGGAGGGGACGGGGACCCCTCGGCCCCTCCGCCCGCAGGGGCGGGCTTCCCCCACAGAGACGCGTTGGTCGAGGGGACCGTCATCGGTCTCGCCCTGCTGAACGAATTCTTCATGGGGTGGGCCTTCGAGCTGGCCTCCTCCGGGCCGCTTTCGCTCGGGAACGGGACCCCCGTAGCGGTGTTCTCGTCCGTCGTGGGGTCCTACTGGTTCCTCTTCACCATGTCGTTGGAGATGGCGCTGACCACCTACTTCGTCCGGAAGGAGCTCGGCCGCACCTTCCTCTACCTGGTGGGGATGCAGTCCCTCGTGATGTTCCTCTCTCCCACCGCCGTCGCGGACCCAGTGTGGGTCGACGTAAGCGTGTTCGGGATGAGCGTGGTGATGATCGTCCTCTTCGTCTTCGCCTTCGAGCACCTGGCGAGGAACGGGATGACGGAGAAGGCCGTCGCCGGCTACCTGCTGAAGCTCGTGGGGGCGTACGCCCTCATGATGGCAGGGCTCTTCGTCTGGAAGCTGACGGCCTCCGAGACCCTCTTCGCTCTCTCCGTCGTCCTTGAGATGGGTGTCTACCTGAACCTGGTGCTGGGGGGGAAGAGGGACGCGTCCCTGTGGCGGTGGCAGTCTGACCCCTGGTGGGTCCTCGGGCTCCTCTCGGCCCTCTTCGTGGGGGAGTTCTTCATGGGCGCCCTCCTCGATGCGCAGGTCTACGGCACCCGCGCGTTCATCGCGTCGATGGGGCTGGTCCCTGTGGCGGGCGCAGGGCTCTCGGCCCTGTGGGCGGCGGCATACGACGGCATGGTCTTCTTCGGGGTCGTGAGCCTGTCCCCCTGGTTCCTGGCGATGATGGGGGCGGAGATGGGGGCTCTCGTCGTCTTCAGGGTCAGGGAGGTCAGGGAGCTCGAGACCAAGGTCAGGCTCTGCCTGGTCATAGTCGCCTACTCTGTCTACGCGGTCTTCCTCCCAGACTTCCTGATCCCTGGTTCTCTCCTCCCCAAGGTCCCGTTCGTAGGGTGGAGCATGGGGGTAGGGACGGCGGGGGCGGTCGCACCTGCGACGATCGTCGCCCTGGCCGGGACCTATCTCGTCTCCGGCGCCCTCTCTTTCCTCTTCGGCTCCAGGCAGGTCTGTTCGATGTTCTGCACGGCCGCCCTGATGTATCAGGGGACATTCTATGACTCGATGAAGACCTTCAACCGGACCTCCCGGGTAGGGAGGAAGATGCTAACCAGCAGGCTCTCAGGGGCGTACAAAGCGACCTTCTCCCTCGTCTGGGTCTCCCTCATCGGGGCGGCCCTGGTATCCTATCTCGACTCGGTCGGGGCGCTGAGGCTCACTGTCTTCGGCGCCGACCCGGCCTACCTCCTCTACCTGTTCTACTTCGGGGTCCTCTGGTACGTCATCTTCGTCACCATCCCCTTCGTCGGGACTTACGCCTGCGTGAACATGGGGTGGTGTCACTGGGGGACCTTCAACCAGCTCGTCGGGAGGCTGGGCTTCTTCAGGCTCAAAGTGAGGGACCCGGGGGTCTGCGTGACCTGCGAGACAAAGGACTGCGCCAAGGCCTGCCCGGTGGGGCTCACAGACCTCCCCGGGAGCTTCATGGCCACGGGGGAGTTCAAGAGCCTGAAGTGCATCGGGGTCGGGGACTGCGTGAGCGCCTGCCCGTACGAGAACGAGTATTTCTTCGACGTGAGGCACTGGCTCCGCCTAAGACGGGGGAAGAAGACCCCGCGTGCCGTCGACCTGCCGCTCGTGCGTGCCAACCAGGGCGCATCAGCCGGCGAGCCGTAGGGACAGCGCCTCCGCCATCACCGGGGGTCACCCCACCGGGACGGGCGCCGGGGTCTCTCTGACGGCCGCGCCGATCCTCGAAGCGAGGTCGAGGTTGAGCTTCAGCACGACCACTGCGAGCGGGGGGAACGCGAAGTAGGCTACGTAGAACGCCCAGGAGGAGCTGGCCGCGTCCGACAGCGACGGCGAGACAAGGCCTAGCAGGGCCGGGAGCGACATGCAGCACGAGGCCCCTAGGACGATCCCGGCGAGGGGCATCGCCGCGTACGCCCTCGACCTCGCCATCCAGGAGCCCGTCCCGATCTCTTTCACCTTCGCCACGTTGGCCAGGATCAGCACGTCTATCACGACCGCCATGAAGATGGCGAAGAGCGACAGCGAAGCTTCGTAGATGGGTGGGAACTGGAAGCTGATGCTCGGGCTGAACGCGTCGCCGAGCAGCACGTTCGCGAGCGTCGCGGGGTAGAGGACGTCTGTCGTCACGAGGGCGAACGACGAAGGCACGTAAGGCGGGATCTTGTAGGCCTCCACCAGTATCCACTCCAGGAGGAACCCGTACAGCAGCAGGTGGGCGGTGAGGTACGCGGCGCCGACCGCGGCTCCCGCCCTGGTTCGGACGTACTTCGCCGCGAGCCTGAACGGTCCCGACAGGAACAGCACGGTAAGGAGCAGGAACGCCCCTCCCCAGAGCGCGACCGACCCCACCGCCTCGTAGGGGTTCAGGGCCGCCTCTGGCGACAGGTAGGCGTAAGACGATATGAAAACCCCGGCGGCCATCAGCGCCGCCGAAACACCCGCGATGTATGTCCTCTGCATCTTGGTTCTCCTCTCGTTCCGTGGGTTAAATCCTTCGCGAGGATCGCCCCAGGGGCTACCCTCCTTCCAGGTTTATAGAGTAATCTAGACTTACTATAGACCAAGCTGATATATGGTGGAGGAGGAGTCGTGAACGTGAGCGGGCAGCTGCTGTCTCCGCGGGCGAGCCCCACCGTCCAGGTCACCGTGATAGCCATCTCCGCGGCGCTCTTCGCGGTGGCCAAGGGGGTCACGGCCTACATCCGGACCCCATGGGGGCTCGGCGAGCTCTTCATCGCCTCGTTCGTCCCCGTCTTCTTCGCCGTGACCGCCGACCCTCTCCCGGCAGCCTTGGGAGCGGGGATCGGGTCCTTCCTCGGGGACGTCCTTTTCCTCGTCCCGCTGGGGGCGACGACGCCGTTCTTCGCGCTCACGGTCGGCGCGCCCGCCAACTTCGTCGCCACCCTCCTTATCGCGCTCTTCGTAAAGAGGTACAGGTCGTGGTCCTCCTTCGTCGCCGCCTCCGTCGGGTTCCTGACCTTCGGGAACTTCATGGCCGCGGCGCTCCTCTGGTGGCTTGCCCCGCTCCCTCAGGCGATAGACATCCTCGGGTTCACGATCTTCTGGGACATGACCTCGATACCCGCCATCCTGATCGGCGTCCCGATACTCATACGCGCCACGGGCCCCGTGATAGGCCGCTCGAAGGTCCTCCGCTACTCCCCCGACTGGTCCGGGGTTGGGAGGCGCCAGGTGACGATATCGCTCGTCTTCTCCCTCCTCTTCGTCGCTCTGGGCGGGGCCATATTCTTCTTCGCCCCCTCCGCTCTGGGCTACTGGCCGGGGATGGCGACATACTTCGCCATCGCGGCTGTCGTCGTCGTCATATTCGGTCCCCTGACGAGCTTCCTGGCGGGACGGAGGATGGGGGCGACCAAGGGTGCGGGTTAGGCGGTCCGAGGCCTTCGCACCTTCGGCGATAACCAACTTCTTCGAGATAAGCTACCACGCTCGCGGCGGCTCGGCCGGAGCGACGGGGGGCGGGTATGTCCTGACGAAGGGGACAACGACCAGGGCCCTGGCGAGGGACGGCGGCGGACGGGTGGCGACGGTCGTGAACGGCGACCCGGGGTACGACGCGCGCACCACGAGGAGGGCGGCGAAGGCGCTCCTTTCGGAACAGGCGCCGGGGGTGTCCGTGGAGCTTGATCAGACCTCAGACACCCCCATCGGGGGAGGGTTCGGCGCGAGCGCCGCGGCGGCGACGTCGGCCGTCTATGCCGTCGCTTCGGCGGCCGGGATCGCCAGGCGGAAGGACGTCCTGGCCTCCTACGCCTACAGGGCCGAGGTCGAGGAGCGGACCGGCCTGGGCACGGTCTCCGTCATCTACGACGGGGTGGGCGCGGGGGCCATAACGGTCCCGGGAGAGCCGGGGAGGTCGGAGTTCCTCCGCGTGAAGATCCCGAAAGGGCTCAGGATCGTCACAGGGTTCCTCGCACCCTTCGACAAGAGGGACGCCCTCTCCTCGAAGCCTGTGAGCGACCGCATAAACGCCCTCGGCCGGGAATCCCTCAGGTCCTTCGTGTCCGACCCCACCCTCGCAAACCTGGCGTCGGAGGGGGAGAGGTTCTCCCGGCGGCTCGGCCTCGAGTCCCCGGAGGTCGTGAAGATGATCGCTGCGGCGAAGGCCGCAGGGGCGGAGTACGCCAGCCAGAACATGATAGGTTACTCTGTCCACAGCCTCGTCTTCGACGGAGGGAGCGGGAGGGTGGCTTCGGCGCTCCGTTCGCTCTCCCCCGACGTCCGCGTGGACGAGTTCGGGGTGGGGAGAAAGCGGGCGTCTGTCCTGAAGGCTAGCCGCAGGTGACCAGGTCCTTCGTGTACTTCGTGAACAGCTCGGGGTTCCTGTCCACCCTGAGGGTGTCCTCGATCCTGATCCCGTATTTCCCCACGAAGTAGACCCCGGGCTCGTCCGTGATGACGTCGTTCTTCACGAGCTTCACCTTGTTCCCTCTGAATATCCCGGGCATCTCGTGGATGTCTATCCCGACCCCGTGCCCGACGCTGTGGTTAAGGTGCTTCGCGAGCCCGTGCTTCCGGAGGACCTCCACCGCCGCCTTGTTGACGCTCCCGCACTCGGCCCCGTCCCTGACCGCGTCGATGGCCGCCTGCTGCGCCTCCCTGACTATCGCGTAGTTCTTCTTCATCTCCGGGCTGACCGTCCCCACGGCAAAGGTCCTGGTCTCGTCCGAGTTGTACCCCTCGTACCTGAAGAACAGGTCTGCCACCACGAAGTCTCCGGCCTTCGCCTTCCTCCCTGAGAGCTCCGAGTGGCCGTAGGCCCCGTGCGGCCCGGAGGCGACGATCACAGGTCCGAGTGAAGAGCCTGAGTTTGAAGGGGTCATCCCCGCTTCGGTCGCTACCCTCATCACCTCGGCCGCCACTTCCCACTCTGTCTTCCCCGGCTTCAGCGTCCCCTCCACAGCCCTGAACGTCTTGTCCGTCTTGGCGCACGCCTTCCTTATCCTCTCGAGCTCCAACTCGTCCTTCACCCTCCTGGCCTCGAGGAAGAGCTGGGGGTTCGGTTCGACCCGCCCCTTCAGCTGCTCCTGCTCAGCGTCCGTGACGACCTTCCCCTTCTCAAGCTGGCGGGAGATCTCCTTCGCCACGTCCTTCCAGCGCTTCACGACCACGATCTCGGCTTCCTTACACACCTCGCCAGCCCTGTCCGCCTCCAGCGGGGAGGTGACTACGACCGTTTTGTCCTGATGGACTATCCCGGCGCCTCCCCCGAAGAAGTCCGTCAGATAGAACAGATTGGGGGCGGTAAAGACCGCTACCTGCTTCCCTTTTGCCATAGAAAGCAGCCTTTTGCGCCTTTGGGCGTAAACCGTCAACATTCAGGCCTTCCAAAACAGAGCGCTTATATCCATTCGTGAGCGTGTGCTCAACGGGGCAAATAATCCTGTGACGCATATTCGAAGGCTGGAGATGCGCGGTTTCAAGTCCTCAGGCCCCCGGACAGTGGTAGTCAACTTCGAGCGCGGGTTCACCGTCATCACGGGCCCTAACGGGAGCGGCAAATCCAACCTGGCCGACGCAATCGCGTTCGCCATCGGGGAGAACTCTCCGAAAGCGCTGAGGGCAGCAAACGGAAGGCTGTCGGGGCTGATCTACGACCCGAGGTCTGAAGACGGTGCTACGTCGACGAAGCCGAGCGCCTGCAGGGTGACCCTGCAGTTCGACAACTCCGACCGCACTATACCGGTGGACTCCGACCTGGTGACCATCACCAGGGAGCTGAAGGAGGACGGCGAAAACACCTACTACATCAACGGCAGGAAGACGCCGAGAGGTTCGCTCACCGACATCATCGACATAGCGGGGCTCGCGTCCGGCGGGTTCAACATAGTCGCCCAGGGAGCCGCCACCAAGTTGGCCGACCTTACCCCAGAGGAGAAGCGGAAGGTCATCGAGAGCATCGTCGGCATCTCGAAGTTCGACGAGCGCAAGGCGGAGGCTCAGAGGCAGCTGGGCCAGGCGGACCAGAGGCTGGAGGTCGCCATGGCGCGCATCGGAGAGATGAAGAGCACCCTGGAGTCTCTCGACTCCCAGAGGACGGACATGGTAAGGTTCGACCTGCTGGAGTCGCAGATAAACTGGCTCAACGCCGTCATCACGTCGAAGAAGATAGGCGACCTGAAGGGGCACCTCGCCGACCTCCGGTCGCAGGAGCAGGAGCTGAACGGGAAGCTCGGGGACCTCGGTGCGAGGCTGGTGGAGATCGAGAACCGCATCGGGCAGGTGGAGAACGACAAGACGAAGTTCATAGTGGATGTCATCCAGGGTGGCGGGGCGAGCCACGTGGAGCTCCAGTTCCAGCTCGCCGGGATGAGGGACGAGCTTGAGTCGCTGGAGGGGGACTACAAGACCGCGCAGGCGAACGTCTTAGAGCTGGAAGGGGAGACGGTCCCCCAGCTCAAGCAGGTGGTGACGGAGAAGCAGAAGGAAGCGAACGCGGCCGCCTCCACCGTGAGGCAGCTGACGGGAGAGATAGAGAAGCTCGACGGAAGGCACGCGGAGCTGGCGCAGAGGCTCAAGGAGTTCTTCCAGGCCGGGGAGGAACTGAGGCGGACCATCGAGAAGAAGGCCAGGCTCACATCAAAGGTGCAGGTGAAGCTCGCCGACCTCGGGCAGAAGCTCACCCAGGTGGACCTGGCGATAAACGCGGCCAGCGCGAGCCTGGGAGTGGAGAAGAAGCGCCTGGACGAGCTGAAGCTCAGGGTGGACGGCTACTCGGAGGTGCTGGAAAACCTCGAAGGGAACACGAAGCAGCTCTTCGACCTTTACGGCTCATCCACCAAGGAGCTCAGCACCCTCGACGAGAACCTCTCCGAGATGGAGAGGGCCAGGGAGAGGCTCGTCGGTTCGATCGCCGGGGCTTCCAAGATACTGGAGAAGGCGTCGGCTGAAATGTCCAGGGAGGAGGCGTTCAGGCACATGTCCGAGAGCCTCGCGGGGGAGCGGAGCGGGCAGCTGAAGCTCCAGCGCCTCTGCGAGCAGGGAGGGGTCCCCGGATACGTCGGCCGACTAGGTCAGCTGGTGAAGTACCCCCAGCAGTACTCGAAGGCAGTCAACGCCGTGATGGGGAGGTGGATGGGGGCGTTCGTGGTGCAGGACCTGAAGGGGATGACCCAGCTGATCAAGGCAGCGAAGTCGTTGAAGGCGAAGAGCTTTGCCGTGATCCCACTCAGCGAGGTCGAGTCGGTGAAGGCGGCCGAAGTGGAGAGGTCGGCCGGAGTGATCGGGAGGCTCTCTGACGTCATAAAGTGCGAGGACGAGTTCCAGGGGCTGGTCAACTTCCTCGCCGGGGACTCGGTCCTGGTCGAGTCCGAGGCCGTCGGGTACATACTGGCATCCGAAGGGGTCAGGGCCGTCACTGAAACCGGCGAGGCCTTCGAACCGGGAGGGAGGGCGTTCAGCTACGGATACCAGGAGCTCATGGTCAACCTGATGGAAGGGCTGGAGAACATCGAGGGAATGAGCGAGGTAGAGGACGCCGTGGGTGCGCTGAAGGGGGCAATAGAGAGGAGGAGGTCGGAGCTCAGCTCACTCGAGTCAGAGTCTCACTCTGTCACGAAGGAGCGGGTCAAGAAGATAGTCTCGTCGACCAGCCTGAAAGCCGAGGCTACGACGATCACACGGATCGCGAAGCGGTACAGGAGCATCTTCAAGGCGATGAACGCCGAGTACCAGAAGCAGGCTGCCACAGTGGCCCGCCTGGAAGAGAAACTGAATGTCAGCCAAAAGAAGAAGGAAGGGCTGACGAAGGGCATCGCCTCGCTCCAGCAGGTGGTGGCCGGCGTCCAGGCGCTCGGGCTCGACGCGCACCTCCTGGAGCTGGACGGGACCAAGCAGTCTGTGTCTGCCGAGATCGACAACATCAGGAACAGGATCCAGGACCTCAACCTCACCCTGACCAGGGAGAAGGCGAACTTGGAGAACGTCCTGCTGAGGGCGCTCGAGGAGAACCAGCTCGATCTGGCCAACGCGACCGAAGATCTGCGGTCAAACAAAGAGTTCACGAAGGACGCCCCGAAGAGGATCAGGGAGCTTTCGGAGCAGAAGAATTCCCTAGAGGAACAGATCTCGAAGCTGAAGGAGTCTTCCCGGAGGAGCCAGCCTGTGCTGGACGAGTTCGACGCCAGGTCGAGGCGCCTGAAGGAGGAAAGGGACGCGCTCTCGAGGTCCATAGCGGGGAACCAGAAGGAGCTTTTCGCGCTGGCGGGGCAGTCCTCCGCGACCCAGGAGAAGGTCGAGGAGGCGCTGGGGAGCCTTAGGATGCTCGGATACGCCGAGGAGCTGGAGTTCTTCGAGTCGAGCGTGTCGCTCCTTTCCGAGCTTCAAGAGGAGTACCAGCAGGCCGTCGCGTCGGTCAACAGGGCCGCGGACAGGCAGTACACCGACATGTACCTGAGCTACAAGAACCTCTCTGTCAGGCACAACGAGCTCGAGAACGAGAGGAATTCGATAATCGGGTTCATCGAAAGCGTCGAGGCGGAGAAGAGGAAGGTCTTCATGTCTGCCTTCGACAGGGTCGGGTCGGAGTTCAGCGGCATCTTCGCGAAGCTAACGGGAGGGAACGCCCAGCTGGACCTCGAGAACCCGGAGGAGGTCTTCACCGGCGGGGTGATAATGCGGGCCGACTTCGGGAACGGGCTCCGTGAGTCGTCCCAGCACAGCGGAGGCCAGAGGGCGGTGACAGGGGTCTCGATGATCCTGGCCATGCAGGCGGTCCAGCAGCACCCCTTCTACCTCTTCGACGAGATCGACGCCCCGCTGGACGCGGTGAACTCCAACAGCCTCGCCCGCTTCCTGAGGGAGAAGTCGGCCGAGGCGCAGATCATCGCCATCACCCTCAGGGACGTCTTCGTGGCCGAGAGCGACATGACCTACGGGGTCTACTCCGCAGGCGGGACGTCCAGGGTGGTACACTACAAGCCCGCCGAGGTGCCGAAGAGTGCCTAGTTCCCCTCTGCTGGGGAAGGCGCCGCTGAACGTCCTGATAGACCCGTCCCTGGCCAAGCGCAAAAGCCCCTGGGAGATCAACCTGACCGAGCTGCTGGGGTTGTTTCTGAAAGTGATTTCAGAGACCGACCTCATCGACATGAGAGCCGCAGGCACCGCAGCCCTCTCCTCCGCGACGATCTACAGGCTGAAGGTCGAGACGCTCTTCCTCTTCGAGAGGCTCAGGATGCAGCAGAGGCCCCTGGACCCGTCCGAGCCGCCGCAGATCATAGTGATGCCCTTCCGCTACGAGATATACTCCACCAACATAGACGAGCTGTTCAACGAGCTCGGGAGGATCCTGCAGGACATCGTCATAGACGAGGCCAGAGGAGGCGAGAACCCGCTGTCGATCGCCGACCTCCCTCCTCCCAACTTCGAAGACTACGTGGTGTCCCTCCAGGCGCTCCTCTCGGAGTTCAGGAAGATACTCGTCGAGAGGCTGAGCGGGACGGGGAAGGTGCTCCTCTCCGAGCTGTTCCGTGGCCTCTCCCCACTCGACGCCGCACGCGTCTTCCTACTCCTCCTCTTCGCGGCCAACGACGGCGACGTCGTCATCGAGCAGGGGGAGGCGGACTCGGACGCGCTGGTGGTGTCGGTGGGTCAGCTTGAGTAGCGACCTCCAGCCCGGGTCGACCCCGAAGGACGTCCTGGCGAAGGTCGAGGCGGCCCTTTATGCGGCGGGGCGTCCACTTTCCGCCGGGGAGATCGCCCATGTGGCCGGGACCGTCTCGGAAAGGAAAGCCGCTGCCATCGCGAGGGAGATAGCCAGCGCGGTCAACGGGAACCTCCAGGCCCTCGAGGTCGTCGAGTATTCAGGGCCGAGGTTCGCGCTGCAGCTGAAGGCGAAGTACACCCAGACCGCGAGGAGGTTCGCCACCCGGCCCCTGCTTTCTCGGGCGGCCCTGCGGACCCTGTCTTTCATCGCGTTCTTCCAGCCCATAGCCTCCTCGGAGCTCGTCCTCCGCCGCGGGTCCGCCGTCTATCAGCACCTGAAGGAGCTGGAGGAGGTCGGGTTCATAGCAGGCGAGAGACTAGGGCGGAGCAAGGCGTTCAAGACCACCAACCGATTCGCCGAGTACTTCGGGCTGAGCACCGACGTCGCCGCCATGAAGAAGCAGCTGGAGAGCAGGACCCTCGCCCTGAGGTAGGGCCGTTCTTCACGCTAGTCTAATATCGCCGGCGGAAGGTGCCTCCCCTGATGAGGCTCGCCGAGGTCGGCGCCGTCCTGGCGGTCGCAGCCATCGCCGTGCTGGCCTACTCGACCTTCGCCTACGCCACGGACGTCCGGACGACGACAGCGACGTCCACGCTCACCGTCTATCCTGCGACAGGGTCCCCATACTCGGTCGAGCTCGTGGTGATACAGCCAGTGTACGTCAACGGAATCTGCGTCGTCGAGGCCACGAACTCCACGTACACCACCTACCTCGTCGGCGGGGGGACGGTCGGAGCCGTCAGCCATACCACGACGGAGACGGTCGGCGCGCTCAGCACGGTCACCCTCTACTACAACGCGACGATCGCGGAGTCCGGGACCACCTGCACCCTGGTCAACCCGCACTACGGGGCCTCGTCCTCGTCCTGCCCTCCATGTGCATGATAGGCCCCGGGCCTCGAAACGCTTAACATCTCGAGCGGCGGGGCGGCTGAAAGACTCGCGAAATGACACGCCCGATCGAGAACCTGGTGAAGCGGAAACCGACCGGAGGCAGGTCCAGGCCTCACAGGGGAAGGAGGGCCTTCGAGAGGGACGGGTACGCCATAGAGCCCCTGGTGGGCAACGCGTCGTCCCGGACGGCCCGGAGGCGCGGGGGCGTGTTCACGAGCGGGGTGGTCTTCGCAACTTACGCCAACGTCTCCGACAATTCAGGGAAGGCGACGAAGTCGAAGATACTCAGCGTGAAGAGCAGCCCGGCCAACAGGGACTACGAACGGAGGGGCGTGATCACGCTCGGGGCGGTCCTCGAGACCGAGGCAGGGGAAGCGGTCGTCACTTCGAGGCCCACCGCGGACGGAGTTGTGAACGCCGTCCTCGCGTCGAAGAAATGAAGGACTACGACCGGTACATATTCTGGGTAGACTACTTCGATTCGGAACTGAAGAGGAGCGACGGCAGGAGGGTGCCGCTCAACTCGGCCACGAGGTCCCCGACGCTCCCCGAGCTGGGGGAGGCATGCCGGAGGCTCAACCTGCAACCCCAGCCCCAGGCGGCGCGGTTCCCCTCGCGACCGGCGCACGAGTCGGGATACGTCTCGATCGCGAAGTCAGGGAAGAAGAAGGAGCTCCTCCTCAAGGTAGCCAAGGAGCTCTCGACCGTCAGAGGGATCGCCCAGCGGGGGCAGCGCAAGAAGTGACCGGCGCCGGAGGCAAAAGGCCGACGAACCGCGAAGGTTTAAAGGTGAGATTGGGGCCAGAAAATTCTCTTGTTTCAAGTGGGCACCATCCTTCTGCAGGCGAAGAGCGGCCGACTGATTGTCCGCCTGACGAAAGAGGTGAGGCCCGGGGCGTTCATCTACGACGACGGCAGGAGGAAGCTCGGGAAGGTGGTGGAGCTCATCGGCCCGGTCAGGGCACCTTACGCGTCGGTTGCGGTTGTGAGCAGCAGAGTCGGCAGGCCGGGGGACCCGGCGTTCGCGGAAGGATAGACGAGTGAGCCTCTGGAGCCAGGGGAGAGACGACGGGTTCAGGACATCCTGCCCGGTGTGCGGTAACAGGCTGATAGGGGACTCGGAGAAGGGGGAGGAGGTCTGCCCCACCTGCGGGTACGTGACAGTTGCACCGGCCGACTCGGGCCCCGAGTGGAAGGCCATGGACTTGGAGGAGAAGAACCGCAGGGTGAGGGTAGGGTCCCCCGCGACCCTGGCGCTCCACGACCTGGGGCTGTCCACGGAGATCAGCAGGACCATGCGGGACTCCCACGGCAAGTACCTCGACCCGGCCATGAGGGCGACCGTGGAGAAGATGAGGAAGTGGCAGAGCAGGACGAGGACGGTCAACAGCGAGGAGCGAGGCCTCTCCAACGTCCTTTCAAAGATAAGTGAGCTCTGCGAGGCGCTCAACCTCCCCGACAACGTCGCCGAGACCGCGGCCCAGATCTACAGGACGTCGGCCAAGATGAAGGTAGCGAAGAGCAAATCGATACTTGGGATGACGGCCGCGACGGTCTACCTCGCCTGCAGGAAGTGCGGGGTCTCCAGGACCCTCAAGGAGGTGGCCAGGGCCGCAGGGATGGAGAAGGGGAGTGTAGCCAGGTACTTCAGGCTGGTCCTCAAGGAAGTGGAGAAGGAGTACATCCCTCCCCCGTCCGTCGAGAAGTACATCTCGAAGCTCGTCAACATGGCGAAGATCGACCCGAAGGTGGAGATACTCGCCCTCACCCTTTCCCGCAAGACAAGCGACTCGAAGATCTCCAGCGGCAAGGCGCCCGCCGGGCTCGCGGCGGCGTACGTCTATCTCTCTTCTGTGATGGTGGGCGAGCACCTCCCGCAGAGGGAGGTCGCCGAGTTCGCCGAGGTCACCGAGGTCACCGTCAGGAACAGGTGCAGGGAGATCCTGGACAACTTCGTCATAAGACAGGAGTTCATGCCGGCTAAATGACGAAAGCGAAGGCGAAACCACCGAAGGCGGCCAAGAAGCAGCCGAGGCAACCGAGGCAGAAGAAGGAGTCCGAGGGGTCCCAGCCCGTCGAGCGGACGGAGGAGGAGCTGGTCGACCTGACCTCCCGGGTGTACAAGCTCGTCGTGGAGAGGGGGCGGGACGGGGTGCTGCAGAGCGAGATCTGGAAGGAGCTCGGGCTGACCAGCAGGGACGGGTCGAGGCTAGCGATCAGGCTCGAGAGGAGGGGGCTGATAGGGAGGGTCAAGGTGCTCGAAGACGGGAGGTGGACCTACAAGCTCACCCCGCTCAGGTTCCCGACCGACATGACGTCCATAGAGAAGGCGCCGTGCATTGTCTGCCAGTACGAGCCGAAGTGCTCCATCGAGGGCGAGGTAAGCCCATACGTCTGCCCCTGGATAGGGCCCTGGGTGGTCCAGGAGGCCATGGCCGCAGGGAGCAGGCCGGACGAGGCCGAAGCGGTCCCGGCAAGGTAAGGAACGCGCGATGGCCGGCAAAGACTCCCTCCAGCGACTCGTGCGCGCCGCCCGGAGGGCCAGGGAGGGCGCGTACTCCCCATACTCCGGGGTGAAGATAGGCGCGGCCGTGCTCTCTTCCGGCGGTTCGATCCATACCGGGGCGAACGTCGAGAACGTCTCTTACGGCCTGTCCTGCTGCGCCGAGAGGACGGCCCTGTTCAGCGCCGTCGCCGGGGGGGACAGGAAGATAGTGGCCATCGCGGTGGTGGGTGGGTCAGAGGAGTTCACCCGCCCGTGCGGGGCATGCAGGCAGGTGATGGTCGAGTTCAACCCCAGGATGAAGGTGCTGATGCGCGGCATCGACGGCTTCTCCGAGGACGGGACGGCCGAGTCCCTCCTCCCGCACCGCTTCCGCCCGGCTGGGCTCGCGAAGCGATGAGGCTCAACGAAGCCCGGCGGGACCTCTACAGGCGCCTGGCCAGGGAGCAGGGGTACAAGAGCAGGGCGGCTTTCAAGCTCATCGAAGCGAACGAGCGCTACGACTTCGTCAGTCCGGGGGCGAAGGTCGTCGACTTCGGCGCAGCCCCCGGCGGATGGACGCAGGTCGCTTCGGAGCTGGTCGGGCCGCAAGGGTTCGTAGTCGGGGTGGACAGGGCGCCGATCCGGGTGAAGCTCCCCAACGTGGCCGCCCTGAAGATGGACGTGGAGGACCCGGGGGTCCCGGCGAAGGTCCTCGACCTCCTCAAGGGGAGGGCGGACGTCGTCCTGTCCGACATCGCCCCCACGGTGACGGGGGTCTGGGAGCTAGACCAGACGAGGCAGGTGGACCTCACCCTGAAAGTCCTAGACATCTGCGGCGCTGTCCTCAAGGAGGGCGGTTCCGCCTTCTTCAAACTCTTCGAGGGCGAAAGGTCCCAGGATGTCAGGGACAGGTTCAGGGCCACGTTCGCTTCGGTCCGTGTCATCAAGCCAGCCGCCAGCAGGAACGCGAGCTCGGAGCTCTACTATCACTGCCAGGGGCCGAAGCAAAGGGCACCCTGACGCGGGGTCTGTTCCGAGGCGCCCTGATGCTCACGCGCTCCGGGGACGGGCTGCCGCGGCCCCGGACGACGCGCTCTTCACCGCCTCCACGACGTCGCCGTACGGCGCGTCTGTCTTGAGCCCCTCCCCCTCGAAGGGGGTCCTCATCACCCGGTACCCCCCTCCAGTCAGCCGTCTGACGACCTCCAGCTCGGGGACTGTCGGGGCCTTCAACCGTGAGCAGACCTCGGCGATGTCGAAGCTCCAGGGAGGGAAGTTGTCGACCCCGGCGAGCGACCCCAGAACCTCCGCCCCCCGGTAGAGCCCCCTCGCCGCCGCTTCCTTGCGGGCGTCCTCGACCAACTTCTCGTCGACCACCTTCCCGGACCACAGAGGACCTGCGACCTTGAGCTTCCCTCCGCAGACCCCGCAGGCAGGGTCCCCGTCGTGCGGCGCCAGCGCGTCCCCGCAGGCAGGGCACCAGGAGATCGTCCCGACCCCCTCCAGCGACGCCTCGGCCGCGGACGCTCCGGCGCGGACCCGGGCATAGATCCGGATGTAATGGCGGGTGGAATGGGCCGCCACGGGCTCTATGCCTGCGTCGATGGCGGCGCCCTGCCTGGCCATTGACGCGAGCAGTATCCTCACCCCGGTCTCGTGGTGGAAGCGGTTGTTGAGCGGAGCCGAACCGTAGCGCCTGAGGCAGGTCGCCCGATGGACGCCGCAGAGCACGGCGGTGTCGGTGGCGGTCACAGAGAGGATCCCGCCGTCGGCGGTGGCGGAGATCCCCGCCTGAAGGTACCGGGCGGGCGAGCCGAAGGGGTCGACGTCCACGAAGTCGAACTTCTGGCCCCTCCCGAACCTGGAGAAGAGGAACGAGCCGGTTTCCGAGACTGCAAACCTGAGCTTGCGGCTCACGGCGTTGGCTGCGGCCGCCCTTCTCGCGGCGGCGAGGGCCTTCTCGTTGAAGTCGACCAGGGTCACTTCTGTCGCCCCCTTGACCTCGTTCGCCACCCGGACCCCTCTGGCCCCCACCCCGGCCATGGAGTCGCAGAACGTCCCCCCGCCAGATGCCGAGGCCAACGCGACCGAGACGTCCCTGTTGAGGGAGGCGGCTGGGTTGAAGAAGACCGGCGAAGTAGGGGGCGGGTCCTGGGAGAGGCTAACGTCGGGGACCAGGAGGACGGTCCCGCCTTCCTTGTGCCTGATCAGCTTCAACGCCTGCGTCGCGCCGAAGAGAGGTGTTAAACGGTTCCGGCTGCGCCTGGTACCTTATTGTACCCGCCCGGCTGGAGGGAGAGCCCTTGTCCAGGCTGTGGCTGGTCTCAGGCCCTCCGGGGGTAGGCAAGTCGACGCTGGTGTCCAGGGTGGTCTTGAAGCTCAAGAGCGCCGGGGTGATAGTGGGGGGGTGCACGACGTCGGAGAAGAGGGAGGGCGGGGCGCGGGTA
>JAKACC010000108.1 GCA_021796515.1 archaeon
AATAGGTTTGTGAAGCCGTAATCCATACGTCGGGACCGGCAGAATCGCATAAGAAGCGGAGCGCCCCGCCCGTGCGTACCCCAAGCCGCCGCGGGAGCCCACCCGCCCTCACCCCTCCCCCACCCCGGAGAGCTCCATGTACGCCTTGGTGAAGAACTTCATCATCTCGTACGGGGTGTTGAGGACCGAGTTGACCTTGAAGTACTTCTTGATCTCGGGGCTCTCGACCCCTATCCCGACGAGCATTATCCCCATCTTCCCCGTCTCCTTGACCCTGTCCAGCAGCGCATCTTCTATCCCCGCGTACCCCGTCGGACGGCCGTCTGACACCACCACGAGGTACTTGCTCTCTATGGGCTTCGAGTTCAGCGCCCTCGACGCGACCGCCAGGGCGTCCGGGAGGTAGGTCCCCCCCTGCTGCGAGAGCCCCCCTATCCTTGACTTCGCCTCGATGGAATAGGGCTCGTCGAAGTCCTTCACCACCTGCAGCGCGTCGTTGAAGCCGTAGAGCCCCCATCTGCTCCTCTCCCTCATGACGGTGGACGCCACTTCCGCGAGGCAGGTCGTTATGCCGCGTATCTCCATGGACGACCTCGACACGCTCTTGCTCGCGTCCACCAGGATCGCCCAGGCCTCGTCCTTCAGTATCGGCTCCTCCCTGACGAAGACGTCCGACCTCTGCGACCCGGAAGCGACCACCTGCATCGCCATGGGCATGTCCACCTGACCGCTCAGCTTCCCCGGTTCCTCGTCGGTGACGTTCTTGATGGCGAGGAGCTGGTTCTTGATGTTCCGGATCGGCCCCGCCAGCTCCGCCCTCGCTCTGAGGAAGGCGGCGTAGTCCCCGTCGGGGAAAGACACGCCGTTGAGCCTGGTGCTGGAAAGCAACTTCCTGTAGTAGTCCGTGACCTTCTGCCTCTTCGCGTAGGTCTCCTGGAGGGCCGTGAAGGTGTCCTTGAACTCCGGCTCGTCCGGCAGCTCCGCCCCGCCGCCCTCGACCCCGATGGCCGCCAGAGCCCCCGTCAGCTTCGCCCCGCCCTTCCCCTTCTTCGCCTCGAGGTGGTCCCTGAACAGGGAGTCCCCCGAGTGAGCCTCGGTGTGCGGAAACGCGGGGATCTGGGGGAGGACCGCTTTGTCGAACTGCTTGTAGATGAGGTCTGCAGCCTTCAGCAGCAGAGGGTCCTCTGGCTTGTCCACCGAGTTCTCCACCATCCCCCGCGCCTTCTCGGTGAGCGCGAGTATCTCCCTGTCTTCGTCCACCCGGCCTCCCTTCGCCGGGGACACCCCCCAGAGGGAGACGAGGAGCTTGGCCGCGGTCCTCAGCCCCCTGCTCTCGACGTCGTCGAGGTCGGGCATCCTCATGGCGCCTACGGCGTTGGCGTAAGCCACGTCTGTCATGACCCCGGGCCACCTGTCCCGGGCGGCGAGGGTGATGCGGTAGTCCTCGAGGAGCGAGACTGTGAATATCGCGGGGAAGCGCTCCTTCTCCTTCGCCCACTTCGCCAGCGGCTTGAGGTTCCCATAAGAGACGTGGAACGCCGCATGGTAGAGCGAGGCCCGGAAGAGGCGCCAGAGCGTCGCCCACCCCTGGTCGTCGGCGTCTGCGAAGAGCCCCTGCACTGACATGACCCCCTCCTTCTCCCTCCTGGGGACCGGGACCTTGACGATGAACCCGTCCCCCTCGAGCCCGACCGAAGGCCTCGGCGCCGACTCGCTGAGTATCAACCTGAACCTGCTCTGGTCCACCCCCGAGACGCTGGAAAAGTTCGTCCAGGCGTACTCTAGGATGTTCATTTTTCCCCGGCTTTGGCGTCCCCGACGACCATCCTGACGATCCTCCTCACGTTGTTCTGGACCTCGGGGTCGTCAGCCGTTAGCGCGATGATGGTCTCCTCCGCCGCCGCCGCAGGGGAAAGGCCGTCGGCGACGAGCGTCCCCCAGTTGATGAGGTCTCCCACCGAGGGGGCGTAGGGGAGGTCCCCGGTCTTGTACTGGCGCCTTATCTCCGCCGCCACCCTGACGAGCTTCTCCGCGACCGGGTTATCGATCTTGGCCCTCTGGGCGATCATCTCCACCTCGTCGGGGGCGACCTTGCTCCCGACGCTCAGGTAGTCGAAGTCTATCCAGACGGTCATCCTGCGCCTGAAGGCGGCGTTGAGGGGCTTGGTCCCCGCGAACTCCGCCGAGTAGGGGTTCATGCTGATTATGACGTACCCGTTCGGGTGCCTCGGGATCACCTCGTTGTCCCTCTCGTTGAGCACCATGTGCCCTCTGGTGTCGAGGATGGGGTTGAGCCGCGTGGCTATGTCCTGCTTCATCATGTTAGCCTCGTCCAGGTAGAGTATCCCCCCGTACCTGCACCAGGACACTATCTGGCCGTCCACCCAGTTCTCCTTTCCGAGCCCGACGAACCTGCCGAAGAGGTCGTACACGGACGTCTGCAGCCCGCAGTTGATCTCCCAGAGAGGGAGCCCCGCGAGCTCGGCGACGAGGTACGTGATGTGGGTGTTGTGGGTCACCACCCCGTCCCCGGCGACGAACGTCTCGTTCCCAGGCACCTCGAAGTCGTACACCCAGCCGCTGTACCGCTCGTATGCCACCTCCGCGATTTCTTCCCAGGAGGCGTCGGCAGCCAGGCTCATGGTGACCGACCTCCCGCCGCCTGTGGGGGCGCCGACGAGCCGCGGCACCTCCTTCGCGACCGGGAGGAGGACCCCGCGCCTGAGCTCCGAGGCGCTGACCGTCCCGTTCCTTGTCACGAAGGAGTGGTCCGGGGTGGCGGCTACGCGCCTCCCTGAAGACGTGGTTATGACCGCCACCTCCCCTTCGTGGCGCGACCTGGCGATGAACGACGGCGCGCGCCAGGTGATCTCGCCGCCCCCTCCGTCGAAGGAGAGGACCATCAGCTCCCCATCCCTGATGCTGATCGACTCCCAGCCGTCGGCGGAGGCCATCGGGGGGCGCCGCGCGGCGAGGCGCGCGAACAGGTCGTCGAACGTGGACTCGAGCCGCTCCCCCCCGCAGATGACGTCCAGGCGCTCCGAGCCGACGACGCTCTTGCCCGTCCCAGACGGCCCTATGAGCGCGCACT
>JAKACC010000109.1 GCA_021796515.1 archaeon
GCAGGGACCAGGTACTTCTCGTTCGGAGCGGGGATAGCCGCCTTCGGCGCGCTCCTCGCCGTCATCTCCTTCTACTTCCTCTTCAGCGTCCCCTTCGCCGCCCTCGGGGTCGCCTGCGTCATCCTAGGGGGGGCGACCCTCACCCTCCCAGAGTCCCCGGTCCCCAGCGGCGCCGTGAGGGGGGTGATACGCGCCTCCGTGATGAACGTGGAGGCCCTCCTCGAAGAGTTCGACGTCCGCGAGAAGGCCGTCTACCTCCCGCCGAAGGACGGGCAGTCCGTGGCCTTCGTCCCCCTCTCCACCAACCCGCACGCACCCGACTACGGGGCGATGCTCGACGCACCCAGGCGGCTTGTCTCGGAGGCCGGCGGGGTCCCCGTCCTCCTCGTCGTCCCGCCGGGGTCCGAGCTCGTGAGGGCGTCCGAGCTCTCTGAATCTTCTGGGCTGGAGGACGCCATCCAGTACATCCTCACAGAGGTGACCGAGCTCTGCTCGTCGGCGAAGGCCGTGGTGACGGGGGACACCCTGGTCGTGGAGATGAAGGGGATCAAGGTGAAGACGGAGGCGGCGAGGTACCTCTCGGCGCTCGGGAGCATACCATCGAGCCTGGCTGCCTCCACGGCGGCGGCCGTCCTGAAGAGGGGGCTGACCCTCGCCTCGGAAGACACGAAGGGCAAGGACTCCATAGCCACGTTCAAGCTGCTCTGACGAGGTCCGGGCCGCGTACGAGGGCCTGGTGGAAGCCGGGTTCGAGGAGTTCTCCCCGATCCTTCTACCAAACAACGTCGGAAGCATCAGGGAGAGAATGGACGTCTTCGCGAGAAGGTGCATGGCCTAACCTGTTAGGGGATATGTTCTTCTTCGGGGCTTTTCAATTGGACCAGCCGAGGGGTTACGGCGCCCTGAAACGGATTCTCGTCAGCGGGGGTCGTTGGTTCATCTGCAGTCTACCGCGATGTCGCCTGGGACGGGCGCTGCCTGAGTGATGGCGAGGACAGGCGCGACCTTAAGGAAGGCTGCCGGCACCAACAAGGCGACGACGGCGAGGGCAGAAAGCGTAGCTGTATCGCTGGCGAGGCTCCTGGCATCCTAAAATACGCGCAGGGCGCGGAGGCGGCAAGTTGGAAAGGCAAAACGTCTACCTGGTGTCTCTGGCCTCCCTCCTCCTGCTGTCGGCCGCCGGCCTCTCGATGATCGGAGGATACACCCTCGACGTCTACGTCAGCATGTTCACCATCTGCTATTTTGTCGCGTCTACCATATTCAGGCCGAGGCGGCTGACCTTCGACTTCGTCGGGGTGACGCTCTTCATAGTCTTCGCCTACATCGTCGCGCTCAGGGTCCTGGCGATACTCGCGCTTTGAGGAAGCTCATCGCCCTCTTCCTCGTGGCCATCGTCCTGGCCTCGGCGCCCCTCGCCCTCTCCATCCAGTTCCCCAGGCAGGTCGACCCCGCCACGGCCCCAGCCGACCCGGTCTACGGGGAGGGGCTCTACCTCTTCTACGGCACGGTGGTCGCCGCCATCAGCGGGGGGAACTTCTCAGCCGCAACCGCCCTCCTCCGGGAGACCCCCTTCATCCACGTCCCCCCCGAGATATCCGACGCCGTCGACACCTTCGACTCCCTCGTCAACTCCACGGCGGGGCTCTTCGACACGGTCAACGCCGAGCTCGTCAACGCCTCTTACTTCATCGCCACCGGGCGTGTCGCCCTCGCGGAGGGGAACCTGACCGCGGCGGTGGCCGACCTCAGGACCGCCAACCAGACCCTCGACCAGCTCTTCGGGGCGGAGCCGCAGCTGGCGGCTCTCACGGGGATCCCCTCCTCCCTCCTCCTGCAGAAGCTCCACCCCCTCGAGGCGCTCTACGTGAGCGACAGCGCCCAGGCGGCCCGCCTGCTCGCGGCCGTCACCGGGCTCGCAAAGCTCGAGGCCACCGAGGTGACCCTCTCCGTCTCCCCCGCCGGCATCGTCGCCGGCTCCGACGTCAGCGTCAGCGGGACCCTGACAGGCCCGTCGGGCGCACCCCTCCCATCCCGCAACGTCACAGTCTTCTTCGAAGGCGCCCCCATCGGCACCGCCCTGACCGGCCCGTCCGGGTCGTACTCGGCCCGCCTCGCCACCCCGTTCTACTACCGGCAGAACGCCACCCTGTTCGCCTCCTTCCTCCCCGCGGGGAACGACTCCCTCGTGTACGCCCCCTCCACCTCCGCGGAGGCCGACGTGACCGTCTCCTTCACCGTCCCCAAGCTCTCGTTCACATCCCCCCGGGCCGCATACGCCGGGCAGCCCATGGGGGTCAACGGGACCCTCACCCTCGACGGGTCCCCCCTCGCCGGGTACGGCGTCTCCCTCTCCGGGTTCAGCACTGGCCCCTTCGCCCCGAGCGAGACCGACTCGGCCCTGACCGCGGCAGACGGGTCCTTCTCCCTCTCCCTGACCCCCTCGTCCGGGCTCGGCGGAGGGAGCTACACGGTCTACCTGGCTACGTCGAGCAACAGGACCATCGGCCCGCTGAAAGTCCCGGTCGGGGTCCTGCTCGTCAAGGAGACCCCCGACGTGACCTCCCACGCCCCCGTATTCGCCCTCGCCGGGCTCCCCCTGACCATATCAGGGTCTGCCACCGTCAACGGGTCCGGGGTCTCGGGCGCGCAGGTCCTCAACACGAGCCCCGCCCCGCCTGTCGACACCAACACCTCGGCCGGGGGTTCGTTCTCCTTCACCGTGACCCCTCCTCTGACCACCCCCATCGGAGGATGGACCTACTCCGTCGAGGTCTATCCGTCCCAGAGCTGGATCTCGGCGGCCCCCGTCAGCGTGACGGTCTTCGTGTTCAACCCCCTTGTCCTGGTCTTCCCGGCGGGGAGCCTCGGGATGCTGGGGCTCGTCGTGAGGCGGAGGCGTCCGCCCGCACGGGCGCAGTCCATGGCCCCCCTGGAAGAGGCGAAGCCCGCCCCCGAGGGGGAGAAGCCGAGGCCCACGGCGGGGCTCCCCGGGATCTACTTCGCGGCCGTCGAACTGGTGGAGCGGGCGACAGGCGTCGCGCACCTCCCGCAGGCCACTGTGCGCGAGTATCTGGCCGCCGTCCAG
>JAKACC010000034.1 GCA_021796515.1 archaeon
CTGTCGACATCCACCTATCCATCATGGGACAGGCGCTGGGGGGCGCCAGGCCCAGGGTCGCGTCCATAGCCAGGGAGAACTACCGCGTCTTCAGCGAGCCCTTCTGGCACCTGCGGCGGACGAAGCCGCGCCCGGCCTTCAAGAGGCTCGGGGAGATCCGGGCGCCGACCCTCCTCGTCTGGGGGGACAGCGACTTCCCAGGCCAGATCACCCTCGCCGAAAGGGTCCACCAGATGATACCGAAGTCGTCCAGGATACTCGTACGAGGCGCCGACCACCTGGTCAACGTGTCGCAGCCGGCCGCCTTCAACGACGCCCTGCTGTCCTTCCTGAACGCCAACGCTACCGGGGCCGCGCGGTAGCTTCGATGACCGCCTTCACCTTCTTCACCGCCCCGGACCCGTCGAAGTCCTCCACCACCGAGACCCCGTACCCGGCCTCCAGGCGCTTCGCTTCTTCCGAAGCGGCAGGTATGGTCACCAGCACCGACCGGTTCGGCTTTATGTCGAACGTCTTGGCGAAGAACGCTATCACGGCGCTCGCGTCCACGGGCTTGCTGTCCACGGCCACCTGCAGAGCCACGGTCTCCCCGTCCTTCTTGGCGTACACGTCGAGGGAGTGCACCGACCCCGACTGGCCCTGCACCTTGGCCGGGGCGGACACCTCGTACCCCATCTCGGTGAGCATCGCGGCCAGCTCGGGGTCGAGGAGGAGAGTGTTCCGGAGCTCCACGAGGACCCGCTCGTTGACCTCGTAGGTGTCGATGTTGACCAGGGTGAGGTCAGCTGACGTGAACTCGTGGTTGCCCTCCTTGCATATGAAGACGAGCTTCGGTGAGCTGGTCTTGGAGAGGCAGTTCTGGCACTCGTACCACACGCCCGACACCCTGAGCTCGCCCTGGGTCTTGACGGGCCTGCCGCAGTTGGGGCACTGGAGGGTCCCGTCCTTGTCGAAGCGCGAGTCGTCCCCTATGTAGCCGCAGTAGACGTGTTCGATCAGGGACCGCTTCGAGGAGACCTTGGACCTGCATTTCACGCACTCCACCATCACCATGGGGTCGGCCCTCAGGTGCACCGGGCACATGACCACCTCCCTGCTCGAGGCCTTCCGGAGTATCGCCTGCTCCAGCATCTCCCTGACCCACCCGTTCACGTCCACCTCCAGACCGAGGACCTCGTCCGCCAGCGGGTAGTGGGCCTTCCCGTCAGGGCCGATCTTCGGCTCGAGGAGCAGGTTCTCCGTGAGCATGCGGCGGAGGAGCTCCCTGGTGTTGGGGTCGCTGTAGAGCCTCGTCGCGTCTATCCTCGGGCCGGGGGCTTGCACTCCTATCTCACCTTACGAAGACCTGGAAGGCCAGTATCGTGGCCACCACGAGTATCACTACGTGCTTGATCCCGGCGGCGAAGGAAGCCTCGCCGAGCTTCCCCGCGCCCAGCCCCCCTATCACGGCCTCCACCAGGGCGATCTGGAAGAAGGCGCTCTTGATGGTCGAGAGGCTGATCCCCTCCAGCCCTGCGAAGGCCACGGCCGCCCCGGCCGCCGAGCTCTGTGTGCTGATGAGCCCGGCGAAGAACGTGTCCAGCATAACTATGGCTATGCCGAGGAAGATGAAGACGGCGATGTACGTGGTGAGGGTGTACGGCTTGAGGGTGCTCCTCACCTCCTTCTCTATCTGGTGGAGCTCCATCGTGTGCCTCTGTATGGCCTCGAGCATGTCCTCCACCTTCCCCCCGGCCCTGTTGGCCTCCAGAAGGACACCGAAGGTTCTCCTCGCCATCCGGGAGTCCAGCCGCCTCAGCTCCGACCGGATGACGTCCTCGAACGGTATCCCCCAGGAGAGCTGGGCCCTCATCCGGTGCAGCTCTTTGGAGAGGGGGCCGTAGTCGTTGTCCGCGGCCATCTCGAGGGAGCGGGTGAGGCTGAACCCTGTCTTCGCGTTGCTGGTGACGTCTGAGAGGAACGTGGGGAGGGCGTCGTCTATCTTCTCCCTCCACCTGCCGAACCACCAGTCTACCCCCCCGGGGACCGCCATGGATGCCACCCCCACCAGCAGCAGCGTCGACAGCAGGGGGAAGGGGAGGGGCACCCCCGCGTAGACGTTCAGGGCGACCACCGACCCCATCGCGGCGGCTGCGGCCGCGGAGGAAGCCAGGTAGACCTCCGTCCTCTTCTCGTGCAGCTCCCGGACCCCCACGTCAGTCCACCTCCTTCCGGACCGTCTGGTCCGCAAGTATCAGGCTGAAGAGCCCGCCCACGGGGACGAACAGGTAGGCGATGAGGTACATCATGGTGACGATGTTCAGCCCCCCGATGGTCCCGACGATCGCACCCATCACGGAGAACATGATGAGAAGCAGGAGAGGCGCGACCACCAGCATGATCGTGTAGATCTCCGCCACCATCCCGACGTTCTCCCCCACCGCCTTCGCCTGGAGCCGCTTGTTCAGCATCATGTTCGACGCCGCCCTCTGCAGGTAGCTGTTGAGGTCGGTCCCGGTGACCGAGGCCGACCTGAAGCCGTCCAGGAACTCCCCGAAGGAGTCCGAGGGGGAGCGCTTGATCTCGGCTTCCACGGCCTGCGAGAGGTCCATCCCCATGGTGGCCATGTCCCTGACCATCATCCTCGACTCCTCCGAGATCACCCCTCCCCTCTCCTCTCTGGCGAGGACGTCGAAGATCCTCTCCGGGGTGACCCCCGCGGTCGAAAGGACAGACATGTGCCCGACGGCATAGGGGAGCTGGGCGTCGAGCTTCTGCCCCCTGGAGCGGGCCCTGGAGCTCGGGTAGAAGTAGAACATGGCGAGGCACCCCGCGAAGGCCAGCCCCCCCGACCCCGCCGGGAGGAGCAGGACGAAGCTCAGCCTCAACCCCGCGTAGAAGGCCCAGCTGAACCCTGCGAGGGCGCCGGCGACCCCGGAGACGGTCGACAGGAAGAGCGCCCCCGCCACGTAGGCGCGGAACGTGACCCTCATCCCGCTCATGGCCAGGTCCTTCCTGGTGTCAGCGAAGAAGCGCTCGAACGTCTTCGTGTAGGGGGCGTACAGGACGTAAGACGTACCCCAGAACCCCGGCTTCCGGGAGCCCTCCTTCATCTCGTCGCGCCCTCCAGCTCCGCCCCGGCCCTGCTGGCCATGGCGTACGGGTTCCCGTAGAACTCGTGGACGTACTGGCTGACCTCCTTGTACGAGCGGTAGTTCTTGCTCGCCAGCCACTCGAGGAATATCTTCCTGGACTCGATGTCCCGCCTGATCTCGTCGGGCCTGAGCCCGTACCTCTGGTTGATCTTCTCCACCAGCCTGCTCCTCCCCGTGGCGTAGAGCCTGTCGGCGACCGGGTCCCACCTGTACACCTCGTTCATCACCATCTCGTTGGTCCTGTTGTCATACCCCAGGATCTCGTTGACGCTCACGACCCGCCTCACCGACCTGTCCCCTATCCTGAGCTTCAGCTGCAGGACGATGCAGTCGAGGCTGGTCCCCACCATGCTCCTGGGGATGTTCATCGGCTCGGTGGTGAGCCTGTTGAAGACCGCCTCCACGGAGTCGGCATGTATGGTGGACATGCCTCCGTGGCCGGTGCTGATCGCCTGGAAGAGGGTGAACGCCTCCTTCCCCCTGACCTCCCCCACGATGATGACGTCCGGCCTCTGCCTGAGGGCGTTCCTTACGAGGTCGAAGAGGGTGATCTCCCCTGCCCCCCCTTCGGATCGGCTGACCTCCTGGATCCAGTTCTCCTGGGGGAGAGACAGCTCTGGGGTGTTGTGGCAGACGACGTTGTTCGCTATGAAGTTTCCGGTCGCGGGGACGCTCAGGTCGTACACGTCCTCCTCCCTGACCTCCCTCTCCACGGAGACCACCCTGTCGAAGTACAGGTCGGTCGAAGCCAGCTTGTAGGTCTTCGACGATTTGAATTCCGGCCTCTCCTCCCCCAGCTCCAGGACGGTCTGCCTGGACGCGACCCCTCTGCGCATGCCTACCTTCACCCGCCTTCCAAGCGGGCTGAGCTTCTTGTGCCACCTCAGACGCCCCAGCTCTGCCCTCATCGAGGGGGACAGAGGGATGGGGTCGAGGCAGCGCCCTGGAGCCTTCGCCCGGACGGGCAGCCTCGTCATCTGGCCATCCTGCTCGAAGCCGACTAGTCTCTCGAACAGGGCGACCTGGCTCGCCCCCGCTATGGAAGCCCTGTATGCGCCCGTCCCCCCGGGGGTCACGACCCTCCGCTTCGTCCCGACCTTCATCACGACGCCGAAGCGAAGGAGGAGCGTCTGAAGGTCAAGCAGCAGCGCTCTCGATGCGGAATCGGCGTAGACTTCGCCCGTGCTCGCATTGCCGCCCCCCGTGAAGTACCCCCTCAGGAGGGAGGCGACGGCGCCCTCAGAGGCCCCGAAGAAGATTTCCGGAACCCGGCGGGTATAGGCGTCGCCCGTCAACTTCAGAACCTTTTCGAAAAGGGTCCTGAGCGGCGCGGAGTCAACCAGAAGGGACACCCCGTCACCGTGATAGGTCACACGGGCCCCGTACCTGTCTGCGATGCCGCGCAGCCTTGGCTCGATCCTCTTATGCCCGGCGGAGAACCCGACTGAGACCCTGTCATAGAATCCGTCCGCCAGCCAGAGCCCTGAAAGGAACGCCAGGTCCTCGTCGAGCTCCATGACGGAGGGAGCCGAAAGAGGGGTGCTGACCGCGCGTACCCCGACCTGCTGCACCATCTTCCCGTCCCCGCTGGCGACCTCCGATGTCTTGAACAGGTAGCCGGAGGGCCCGTCCGGCCCCTGGAGGCTGAACGTCACGGTCTTTCCGGGGTCCCTCAGGATGCGAGGGGTGGCGAGGTAGCTCCCCGGGGTGACATCCCTCCCAGGCACGCTCTCCATCTCCCCCTCTGCCCCCACCGTGAACAGGGAGTGGTCCGCGGTCACCTCGATGCGCTTCCCAGTGTAGGTGGTCACCTTCACGAATTCCTTCTTCACCCTGTGCCTTATCAGGGCGGTGCAGGGGGACCAGAGCACCCGACCCGAAGCCCCGACAGTGAGCACGCTGAGGTTCTCTGGCCTCGCGAGCTCGTGGCCCATGCCGGTGACCAGGCTCTCGCGTGCGACCGCCGAGTCGACGAACTGGCCGATCTTCGCCCTGTGGACGCCGTCCGGGTCCCTCAGGAGGATCTCCGCGTCCCCGGTCACCGAGTCCTCGATCGAGATGACCTTCTGTCCTGGCGCGATGAACATGGAGAAGCAGTTCAGCGAGGTGGTCTTCCCGCATGCCGTGGAACCGGCCACGAGCAGCGAGAGCCGCTTCTCCACGAGGTACCACAGGTAGGCTGCGACCTCGGCGTTGAGCGTGCCGTACTTGACGAGGTCGACGATCGTGAACGGGTCCGCCTTGAACTTCCTGATTGTGAAGGTGCTCCCCTTCTGGGTGATCTCCTTCCCGTAGGTGAGGTGGAGCCTGCTCCCGTCGTCGAGCGAGGCGTCTACTATGGGGAGGGCGAGCGATATGTGCTTCCCCGACACGTAGGCGAGCTTGGACACGAAGGTGTCCAGCTCCTGGTCGGACGCGAAGGCGACGTTGGTGGGGATGGACTCGTAGTCCCTGTGCCAGACGTAGATCGGGATCTTGGCTCCGTCGCACGAGATGTCCTCTATCAGGGGGTCGAGCATCAGGGGCTCGATCTTCCCCAGGTGGATGAAGTCCCTGGTGAAGTAGTACTGGAGCTTCCTCATGCTGGGCCTCGGGATGTTGAGCCCGTAGGTGTCGGCGAGCCTCGCCACCCTGGCGGAGAGGAACGCCTCCGCCTTCTCCCGGGTCTCTATGCTCCTGAGGTCGACGTCCATCTCCTCGATCAGCAGCCCCTTGAGCTGGTCGAACAGCTTCCGCTCCTGGGCGGTCAGCTCCGGCTCTATCACGATGTACCTGTACCCTTCCACCCCTTCCTCCTTCGATATGGCCCCGTAGACGTTGAGGGCGCCGGTCCTCAGGGGGAAGACCTCCACGAAGTTCCGCGCCGAGTCGCTGAGCAGGGTGTTGATGGACGAGCTCTCGATCCCCCTCACAGGCGCGGCCGCCGGCACCGGGAGGGCGGATTTCGCCGACCTCAGCGACGAGATGACGATCCCTTCGATCGCCACCGCCGCCGCCATGGCCGCGGCCAGCGCCACCATGGCATATCCGGCGCCCAGCCCGAGGTAGTCTGCCGCGAGCACGGCTATCGGGAGGCGGGGAACCCCCGCGACGGCCAGGGCGACCGTCTCGACGAGGAGGTAGCAAATCACGGCGGCCAGGACCCAGAGCCTGATCCTGCCCGGAGTCCCCTCCGAAGGGGCTTTCATGGTGCGAGTCCTTCCGAGGTTTTGCTTAAGGTTGTGTAACTTCCGGCAGGGCACACATCAGCGTTTCATGCCGGGGACCGCGTCGCGCGCCGTCCCCAGAAAACTATTATGTGAGGGGATGGGCATTGGACTGCCTTGGCTGCGGTGGGGCGGCTGGTAGGGAAGGAGAGCTTCGAAGATGTCTTCGCGGACTCGGTAGAGGCGGGGCTGTACGGCGTCCTGGGGGAGAGCGCGACCCGGGCGACCCTCAAGCACCTTGACCTGGGCCCCAGGCCGACGGACCCCCGGAAGGTCGACGTGAGGCTGGAGGCGATATTCTTGAAGTCGGGGGCGCAGGTCATCGAGAGGCAGATACTCAAGGCGCTCCTGGAGAAGATGAACGAGAGGCTCTTCGAGGCCGAAGGGGCGGACTTCGAGCAGAGGGTGGAGGAGGTCAGGCGCCGCTTCTGGGAGGAGGAGGGACGGTACCGATGAGCCGAGAGAGGATGGACGCCTTCTTCGCCAGGACCATGGCGTCCGACCTGCTCGCGGACGCGCTCGCCCTGTACAGGAACAACCCTGGGCTCGTGGACACCCAGGAGGCGGTCGCGAGGCGGCTCGGCGTCTCCGCCAGGAGGTTCGCCCCGGAGGTCGAGGCCATGAAGCGGGTCGGGGTCCTCAAGGAGGAGCAGGCGGGGAAGTTCAGGCTGCTCTTCTACGACAGGGCGGCTGACGCCCTGCTAGGAGAGTTCGTCGGCCAGAAGGTCTCGAAAAAGGCGGGGCGGGCGCCAAAGAGATGATCCGTAGCAGGTTCGGGGTCGCCGGCCTCGACGAGCTCCTCGGAGGGGGGCTGGTGAAGGGGGACGCCGCCCTGCTCGCGGGGTCGGCTGGGTCCGGCAAGACCACCCTGGGGATCCAGTTCCTGATGGAGGGGACCAAGAAGGGAGAGAACGGCATCTACGTGACCTTCGAGGAGCTCCCCAACCAGATATATCGCGACTCGGCCAACTTCGGATGGGACCTGAAGAGGCTCGAGAAGGAGGGGCACCTCAGGATGGTCTGCACCTCCCCCGGCGTCCTCCTCGACCCCGACGCCGCGGAGCTGGTCTTGGGCCGGGCGATAGCCGAGACGGGAGCCAGGAGGATAGTCTTCGACTCTCTGAGCCATCTCGCCGCCTTCGCCCCGGAGGGGGAGCTCCGAACCAGCATCTATTCGATGATAATGCTGCTGAAGAGGCACGGGCTGACCTCGGTCATGCTCTGGGAGGTGTCCCAGCTCATCGGCCCGTCCCTCTCCGTCACGGACATGGGGCTGAGCTTCCTCCTGGACGCCATCATACTCCTGAAGCCGGTCGAGGCCGAAGGGATCCTGAGGAGGGCGGTCGTGGTGCTCAAGGTGAGGGGGAGCGACCACGACAGGTCTCTCCGCCGCTACGAGATCACCTCCTCTGGGTTCGAGGTCAAGGGGAACTTCTCGGAGTATTCGGGGGTCCTTTCGGGGACGGCAACGAAGGGGGAGGAGAACATATCGCAGCTGAAGGAGTGGCTCGTCAGGCAGCCGAGACTTGTCGGCTCCGGGCGCTTCGACGACCTCTGCCGGGAGGTGCTCGGGGAGGTCCCCGGGGTGAGGTACTGCGCCGTCCGGAACGCCGACGGGGAGGTGCTGGCGGGAGGTCAGAGGGAGGGGGTCCAGCCCATCGAGTCAAGAGAGGACCGGGAGAAGACAGACATGCGGGTCACCCTGATGAGCGGCCTGTTCGGCGCCGCCCCCACGTCGTTCGGAGAGCCGCAGATACTGGTCCTCGTGTTCGAGAAGCTCAGGATGCTAGCCTACCCCCTCGGGGAGGGGGCCATACTGCTGGCCACGGTCGAGGCGGGGTCCCCTGAGAACACCATCGACGCCATCGCCAGGATCGCCACCAAGCTCGGCCTCCAGCGTTAGCTCGCCCGGCGCGCGAACAACTTCTTCACCCGTCTTAAGAACCCCGTGCGGCGCCCTTCTCATCGTGCGCCTGAGAAAGGATGTCAACGTCTACCTCTTCGACCCGACGAGGAAGTACTTCCACATCGTGATCGAGATGGAGAACGTCCCCGGGGCCCTCAGGAACGTCCTCGAGGTGATGCACGGCATCGGGCTGAACGTCCTCGGGAGCTTCTCCTCGGTCGACGGCTCGGCCAGGCTGGGGGTCTGGAGCGGGTTCGTGGAGGACGACGAGCACACGGCCTGGGACCTGAAGCAGAGGCTGGGGGCGTCCCCCTTCGTGCACGACGCCATGGTGGTCGAGAGCAGGCAGGGGTTCCTTGTCGACGGGGTCCACTTCCCCCTGGCGTTCAACACAGGGACCAGGGCGGTGATGATGGGCGCGAAGTCGCTGGCCAACATGCTGAGCACCGTCAACGAGAAGTTCGGGACCGGAGGGAACGTGATACTTTTCGAGGAGGGGAGGACGTACGGCAAGGACCTGGGAGAGGAGTACCTCCTCAAGCTCGGCGCTGATTTCATCCTCTCCAACTTCGCAGAGGTGGTCAAGCTCTACCAGGCCCTGGGGTGGTTCAGGGTCGAGAAGGTGAGGTTCGACCCCGCCGAGGGGAAGGTCGTCGTCGACGCCGCGGAGAGCTTCGAGTGCGAGGGGGTGGAGTCGCGCGTCCCCAGGAGCCACTTCGTCAGGGGGCACCTCGAAGGGATGGTCACCGCCTGGCTCGGGAAGCCGATGGAGAGCAAGGAGACACTCTGCGCGGCCAAGGGGGACCGGGTCTGCGAGTTCACCCTGACCCCAAGGGGACCGTAGGCTGCGGCGCGCCCCGATGGCCGGTTTTTTACCCCCCTTAAAGGAGGAGCACCGTGGAGATAGAACCGACCCAGGGGGGGAGGGTCCCGGAGACCCTCGTCCGCATCTTCGTCTCCGCTTCGGTCCTGACCCTGGCAGCCACCGTCGCCCTGGTCTTCGTCCACTTCTACTACCCGGGGCCCTCGACACTGGCCCTCGTTTCGGTGCTGACCGCTGTCCTGGCGGGGTACGCCATGACGTCGGTGGCTGCGGCGGTATGGTTCGCCTGGGAGAGGTACCGCCAGCACAGGCGGGCGATGCTCTTCGTGGTGGGGATCACTCTGGCGACGCTGTTGGCCCACGCGTACATCATCAACACCCCCCCGGCGGCCGGGATGGGGGCAGTGAGCGGGGCCCCAGGGACCCCCTTCGGGGACAGCAAGGTGTCCGTCACCAGCTCTGTGGCGGGGCAACGGCTCGAGGTCACCGTCCAGGCGGAGGATGGGGGGGACGCCATAGCGAACCTCACCCTCCTCGGCAACGGGACCCCCATGGCCGGCGGGGGGTTCTCCCCGCGGCCCACCTACGCGTCCCCCCTCCAGCCCAACGAGTCGACGTCAGGGTACTGGACAGTCCCCGCGGGGGAGAACCTCACCAAGCTGACCGTCGACTACGCCCCCCTGGTCTGCTACGACACATCTAGTCAGGTCTACGGGTGCATAATGGACGAGGTCTTCTATGTCCCGGCGGCCCAGCACATGCTCGCAGGCGCGCAGTGCCAGCAGGGGGTCCCCCGGAACGACCCCGGATACTGCAACCCGGAGCACCCGCCCCTGACGAAGGCGCTCGTCGCCGCCGGGATGGCGGTCTTCGGAGAATACAACACGGTAGGCTGGAGGGTGATGCCCGCCCTCCTCGGGACGTTCAGCATCCCCCTCGTATTCGGGATAGCGTGGAAGGTGTCCGAGAGCAAGAAGACAGCGGCGCTGTCCGCCGCCCTCCTCGCCCTGGACGTCATGTTCTTCTCGCAGTCGAGCGCCGCCCTCCTCGACATCCCGCCCCTTTTCTTCGAGCTCGCCGCCTTCTTCGTGGTCGTGGCGGGGGTGAAGTGGTGGAGGTTCGACAGGTACGTCTTCGCAGGGATCCTCATGGGACTCGCCGGGCTGGCCAAGGAGACCGCGATCTTCCCCCTGATGGGGCTCCTCACCTACATCCTCCTCTTCGGTGACGGGGTCAGGCTGAGGAGGCTGTACTCCGTGCTGGAGGTGGCGCTCGTCGTGATAGTGGTGTTCTCGGCGGGGCTCCAGGCTTACGACTCCGCCCTCGCGTCCCAGTCCTACCAGCTCTTCTCCCAGCAGGTAGCGTATCTCCTCTCCTACGGGGCGAGCCTCACCGGAGGGTGCCCCTGGGCCTGCGGATGGACCAACGCCCTTACGGGCGGGTACATCACACCCCTCAACTGGATCACCTACTACTCCCCCATCGGGTACTACCTGGTCTCCGTGACGATAAACCCCGGGAACCTGCACTACGTGTCTGTGGGGTACTACGGGGTCACCAACCTGCTCGAGACATGGACAGTCTACGTCTGGGTCCCCATCGCCGCGTACGCCTTCTACAGGCGCCGCCGCAAGGAGAGGCTCCCCACCCTCGACCAGTTCGTGGTCGCGGAGGGGGGCGTCCCCCCGGCGCAGGGGATACCGCCGGACCTGAAGTTCGCGGGCTTGGCCCTCACCATGTTCGCCTGGACCTTCCTCCCGTACGTAGCCCTCTTCTTCGCGGGGAGGGTCACCTACCCCTTCTACATCATCGACGCGGTCCCGTTCATGGCGATGGGGACGGCCTACTGGCTGTCGAAGAAGTGGTTCCCGAAGTGGCTGGTCTGGGTGTATCTGGCGTTCGTCTTCGTCTTCTTCCTGGTGTACTTCCCGGACAAGGCGTTCCTCCCCGTCTGGCTCAGGGTGCTCATCGGGCACTGAAAGCGCTGGACCCGGCCATTCTGTTAGGAAACGTTATATCAACCTGCGTGGAGTCTCATGCAAAGTGTCGTCGGAGCCGTTTGTATCCAGATTCATCATGGCTACGGTGCCCCCCGGGGACGACGTCTACGAGCTCTTCGTGAGAGGGGCGGACGTCATCGGGGCGGTGAACAAGATCACCGGCGTCCTGAGCGACGGAGGGGTGAACTTCACCTCGTCGCACGGCCAGATGGACGAGGACGGGAAGACGTTCGCCAACGCCTTCTTCTGCACGATGGGAGGGGCGAAGCTGTCCCCCGAGGACCTGAAGAGGAGGGTGGAGAAGCTCCCCTTCGTCACAGAGGTCCGCCTGGAGCCCATGAAGGGAGGGATGTACGAGAAGTTCATGTTCCCCCTGAAGGCGATGTTCGCCGGGAGGGTCCTCAGCGTGGGGGCGAGCGCCTTCGCGGACATGGAGGAGAGGCTCACGGAGATATTCGGGACCGCCGGGGGGACCATGGCATACGAGCAGGGGAAGGCGTACGCCGAGTCCACCATCGCAGACCTGGGAAGTTACATGGAGAAGGTGGGCGCCCGGTGGGACCTGGGGAACATCCAGGACCTGTTCAGGGCGCAGGGGTGGGGGGTCGTGGGGATAACGGAGACAGCCACGGGGTACGAGGTGTCCGTGAAGCACCCCCCGGTAGGGAAGAAGGAGGAGGGGCCCGGGAGGTTCGTGGTCGGGATGATAATCGGGATGCTGGAGCACTACGGGCAGGGGCACATGGCGGCGGAGCCTGTCCGGAAAGACGCTGGGACGGAGACGTTCACCTTCACCGTCAGAAAGGCCAGGCGCGGCTGAGACACTCTCGCCCCCGCCCCGGTGACGCGCTATGTGGGCGTGTCCTGGGCCGGCGGGACGGCTTCGTGCAGGAAGAAGTCCTTGACCGACCCCCTCTCCAGGTAGAAGACCAGGGCCCCCGAGGCCACGACGTACAGGAGCCCGGCCTGCAGCTCCGTGTAGTCCCCATATGTCGCGACGAAGTACGAGCCGAAGCCGACGTAGAAGACCATGTATGCGACGCTGAAGTAGGTCCCCGCCGCCAGCCCCCACTTCTCGCCCCTCCAGACCCCGTAAGCGACCGGGACAGCGGCCGCGCCGACCACCATGAGGGCGCCGAAGTAGGAGTAGAAGTCAGGGAAGCCGACGGGCGAGAGCCCGAGGGAGGAGGTGAAGGCGTAGATCTGCTGTAGGTAGCTCGCCGCGCTGACGAACGTCACCACCCCCGCGGTAGCGACCCCTACCGCCAGGGGGTCGAGCCCCCGAGGTCTTACGCCGGCCAACGGAGGGTCTTCGCCGGACATGTAGTTAAGGGTCGTCGGCGCGGGACGAAGCGGCGGCAGGGGTCAGGCCCTGGGACGACCATATAGGTTAGTGTCTGAGTAATAACTGTGATTATCATGCAGGGATGCACCTGGACGGAACGCCGACATCCTCCTCTCGGACCGTCGGACGGCCTGACCCCCCGGTGGGGGGGTCGCGCTTTGAGCCTGACGCTGGCGCCCCAGATTCGTGGTCTTCCGGGGTCAATGAAGTGTGGAACGGCGAACCGCGAGGACGACAGTTTCGCCGTCCTCTCTCCAAGGGACAAGGCTAATAATACTCCGATGCGCGCTGCGAAGAGGATGGAGACGGGAATGAGCGAGAAAGTCGCTGTCCTCACTCCAGCGCAGCTCTTGGGGCCGTTGAACGATGTAGAGAGTCGCTATGCCCCGCGCACGCTGTACGTGGCGGGGAAGTTCGAAACCCCACTCCCTCGACCACGGGTCGCGCTAGTTGGGTCAAGGAGAGCGTCTCCAGAGGGCCTGGAAGCCGCGGGGCAACTGGCACGTCATCTCGCGCAGAACGGCGTGACCGTGGTCAGCGGGCTCGCCGACGGGATCGACACTGCGGCACACTGGGGAACGATCAAGGCGGCAGGGCGTACGATTGCAGTGCTGGGGACTCCGCTTGACAGAGCATATCCAGCGAAGAATGCGTCACTCCAGAACCTCATCATGAGAGAACACTGCGCGGTATCGCAGTTCCAGCCTCGGAGCGAGGTGCACAAGCGCAATTTCGTTGAAAGGAACCTCACGATGGCTCTGATTGCAAACGCTTCGGTGGTCGTGGAGGCGGGCGAGACGAGTGGGTCGCTCCACCAGGCCGTCGAGGCGCTCAGGCTTGGACGTCCTCTGTTCATCTGGAAGAAGGTCTTCGAGAATCGAGCCCTCAGATGGCCGAAGAGGATGCTCGACTACGGTGCAATTAGACTCGAGAAGTTCGACGTGGTATTGGACGCACTGCCGCCCTCGGAGCGCGTCCTGACCATCTGAGACGCTTGAGTCTGGACATCATCTGCATTGATTATGGGTCGTTCTTGACGTACTGTCCTCACGGGAAGCGACCCGGCGCCACCCGAGATGAGAGGCGGGCGTACGCTGTGATGAACGCAGTGAAGAACGACGCCATGGTCGTGAGCAGCGACGGAAGGACGAACGTGCCGATTTCGGTAAGGATTTCCGAAATAATGAAGGCGGGGTGGGAGGACCTCCCGTTCAAGAGCTTCATCACCCCTGAAACGACCCTGGTCCCGGTCCCCAAGAGTGGTAAGAGGATGGCCCATGAACTCTGGGTCTCCGAAAGGGTCGCGGCGGCCATGTGCGAGGCTGGAATGGGAGGCCGGGTCTCTCCCTGCTTGGCACGCGAGACTCCGATCAGGAAGTCGGCCTACTGCGCTCCAGAGGACAGACCCACCGCCGAAGAGCACTACGCCACGCTGGCCGTGGATACCCGGCTCGGTGCACCTGAACAAGTCGTTCTTGTCGACGACGTGGTGACGTCGGGTGCGATGATGCTCGCAAGTGCTAACAAGCTCGCGGACGCCTACGAGGGCGTCCAAATCAAGGGTTTCGCAGTGATAAGGACCCAGAGCGACCGATCCGCGTTCAGGGACGACAACGGTCCCGCCGTCGGGACGATCACCCTTCAAGACACAGGAAGAACCGTCCGACGTCCCTGATAGGGCCGCCGACGCCTGACCCCTCCGAATCCCGAAGAACCTAGAAGGCCCGTCTGACCAAGGTTTATCGGGGCGCGGTCCGCCGTCGGAAGGGTGACCAAGACAGGCCGCTACCTCGCCCTCGCAGCGGCGGCGCTCACCGTCGCGGAGCTCCTGATAGTCGTGTTCTTCGTCCTCCCTCCGCTGTCGCACTTCATCCGCCTCCCCTGAGGGGGGCCGTCCTGGGGGCGCGGCTACGCGAGCTTCCTCTTGAGCAGGGCGGCCCTGTCGGTCCTCTCCCAGGTGAAGTCCGGGTCTTCCCTGCCGAAGTGGCCGTAGCAGGCGGTCTTCCTGTAGATCGGCCTGAGCAGGTCGAGCTCCTTGATTATCATCCCCGGCCGCATGTCGAAGACCAAGCTCGCGGCGTCGGTTATCTTCTCGTCGTCTGCCTTCCCCGTCCCGAAGGTGTCCACCATGAAGGAGACGGGCTTGGCCACGCCGATGGCGTAGGCTATCTGCACCTGGCACCTTTCTGCGAGCCCCGCGGCCACCACGTTCTTCGCTATGTACCTGGCCATGTAGCTCCCGGAGCGGTCGACCTTGGTCGGGTCCTTGCCGGATAGGCACCCACCTCCGTGTGCCCCTATCCCCCCGTAGGTGTCCACTATGATCTTCCTCCCTGTCAGCCCCGAGTCGGCGAGGGTCCCCCCTATCACGAAGCGCCCCGTCCCGTTGACTATGAACTTCGTGTCGCCGTCGATGAGGTTCTTGGGGACCACCTTCTTCACCACCTTCTCGACGACGTCCTTCTTCACCTGCTCCTCGCCGACGCTCTCGTTGTGCTGGGCCGCTACCACCACGGCGTCGACGCGCCGGGGGCTCCCGTCGTCGTACTCCACTGTCACCTGGGACTTCCCGTCCGGCCTGAGGTAAGGGAGGACCCCCTGGTGCCTGGCGTCAGCGAGGGCCTTCACTATCCCGTGCGACAGCGCTATGGGGAGGGGCATGAGCTGGCTCGTCTCCTTCGTGGCGTAGCCGAACACCAGTCCCTGGTCCCCGGCCCCGATCTCCTCGACGGGCCTGTTGACCCCCAGGGCTATGTCCGGGGACTGCTCCTCGATCGAGGTCAGGACGCCGCAGGTCTCCCAGTCGAGGCCGTCCCGGGCGTTGTTGAAGCCTATGTCCCTGAGGACCCCCCGGACCACGTCCTTGACGTGGACGTAGGCTGCGGTGGTTATCTGTCCCGTGACGATGACGGTCCCCTGCATTATCAGGGTCTCGGCGTCGACCCTGGCTTTCTTGTCCTGGCGCAGCACGTCGTCGAGTATGGCGTCAGAGATCTGGTCGGCGACCTTGTCAGGGTGCCCCTCGGCGACGCTTTCGGAAGTGAACAGATGGTGGCTCATATCGACGGGCCCCTGACGGCGTCCCCTGGCGACGGCGACGCGTGACGGCCTGAACCGCCTAGACCCTCGGACGGGACCCGCCTGGCCCGAGCGCCCGCCACTTCAGCGATAGGGAGACCGCAGGAGCGGCTCCGCGCCCTGGCAGGCGCGCAAAGGTCCCCGCACACGGACGCTCGCGAACCCCCATCGTCCCCGGCGTCCTTCCCCCCGTCTGGCTCCAGGGTAGATGCGCCAACTGCCTCGGGGAGCATGGGCGAGCGCCGGGTGAGAGAATATCCGACTGACATGGAGTAAGCGCCTTTCTGTAACGCGATAAATACCTTGTTGGCGAACTTATTCGTGTAGGAATGTGCATCCTATCTGGCAGCCCACGCGCAGCAGCAAGAGGGCCGAGTGCCCTGCACGGTCCACCAGTCGGGCTGGCGAAGGGCTCGGCCCCGTCTGCGTACCAACGGAGGGACGTCTTCCACGCGATGGGTGTATGGCAGGGCCGATGAAGGGGCGCCGCTCGTCCTTACTTCCGCGGTCGGGAGCGTAAACTTCCCGTGGGCGGGACGCCTCTGCGCTCTTGGGCGCGCTTCTGAATGGCGACGGGGCCTGCTGGCCGCGGGCCGATCAGAACCAGCCTTTCTTCTCTTTGATGGCCGCCTTGACCTTCTGGGCCGTCTCTGCGGGGATCGGGTCCAGCTTGTGCGCTTCCTTCGCGTGCTGCACTATCTTCGGCATCAGCTCCTCCTCGGTCTTGGCGCTAGCCTTGAAGCCGCAGCTCATCCCTATGTCTTTGCATGCGAATTCTTTAGTCATATCAGTCGGCACAGGCGATGCCTTGGTATTTAGGCCTACCGAGAGGGACTCTTCGACGCTCCGGCTCACCCGCCCCCTGGCATGGGTCGGCCCGCGGCCGGCGCCCTGTGCCATGGTCCTCGGTCTTTACTCGGCTCCGTCCCGGCGTCGAAGCGGCG
>JAKACC010000035.1 GCA_021796515.1 archaeon
CGTTCCGTTAATTACGGTCTTGTTAACCCTTTAATAAACCATTTCCCCCCTTTTGCCGTTGGACCCCGACACACTCGGCGAAGTCCTTTCGTCACGGGCGAGGCTGACCATCCAGAGCGCCGTCTCCGTCCGCCCCAGGACGCTGGGGGAGCTCTCGCATCTCACAGGCATCTCCGTCCAGGGGGTGCTGAGGCATCTGAAGATACTGAGGAAGCTGGGCATAGTGGAGGAGGTGGTCCTCAAGCCCAGGACCCCCAAAGCCAGGAGGGCGTACGTCGCGAAGGCCGTCACGGTCGGGGACTACTCTTCAGGAGATCTCGTCGTGGTGAAGTCGACCGACAGCGTCCCTTCCCCGCCCGGGCAGAGGGGCGCAGAGAGTCTGGAAGACCTATCTGGGGACCTGATAGTCCAGAGGAGGAGGGTCCGTGAGCAGGCGAGGAGGCTCGGGAGGATGATCGACGTCCTGGTCTCTGACCAGCAGGCGCTGTTGGACGGGATCGACGTGAAGAAGCTCAAGAGCCAGGAGAAGCTGATCCTGACCGTCCTCCTCACCGAGGAGACGGCCGAGGACGGGATGAAGGCGATGTCAAGGTACTACGGGGTGACGGACAGAAGGGCTTTAGAGAGCGCCCTGTCGAAGGCGAGACAAAATGGCTGAACAGAGGAAGCTCGTCATGGTGACGAACGACGACAGCGTCCAGAGCAACGGCATAGTCGAGCTCGCCCGAGCGGCGGCGAAGCACGCGGAGGCGATAATCGTCGCCCCCGAGCAGCCACAGAGCGCGACGGCGCTCAGCCTGACCTTCCACAAGCCCCTCCGGGTCGGGAGGGTGAGGAGGGACGGCTTCGAGTGCTATGCGGTCTCCGGCTCGCCGGGAGACTCGGTGATGGTGGGGGTCAACAAGATCCTCCCGAGGCGCCCGGACCTCGTGGTATCTGGGATAAACATCGGGGACAACGACACTTTCCAGGACGTGCTGGCGTCAGGGACGGTGGCTGCCGCCCTTGAAGCGGCGATAACCGGGATACCGGCGATAGCGTTTTCGATGGAAGTGAGCGGGGAGAGCTTGTTCGCCCTGGAATACGACCAGCCTGACTTCACGAACGCGGGGGTCATAGCGTCGGAGATAATCGGGGACGTCCTCGAGCACGGGATGCCCGAAGGGGCGGACGTCCTGAACGTGAACTTCCCGCGCAAGGTCCTGCCGTCCACCCCGATCAAGCTCACCGACCTGGGGAGGAGGAAGTACACCGACAAGGTGATGGTGAGGAAGGACCCGAGGGGGAGGGCATACTACTGGCTTTTCGGGGAGCGGCTCTCCGAGTTCCCCGAGAAGTCGGACGCTGAGGCGGTCCTGGTCAAGAGGCACGTCTCCATCACGCCGATGGCCCTGAAGATGTCCGCCCCCATATCGAAGGACCTTTCGCTGCTGAGGGAGAGGGTGGAGCAGAAGCTCCGGAAGCCCCGCCGCCAGCGGTAGGAGGCCCGGGTGCAGAACGAAGGGCGGGACCATCCCGACTGGAAGAGCATAGGCAAGGAGATGAGGGTCGTCACTTTATCCGCACCCCTCCAGGCCCTCGTCCCGATGCTCGCGATCCCCTCGCTCTCGAAGAGCACCCGGGGGCTGACGCTCATCCCTGGCGGCGGGGGGAAGCTGGTCGGCGCCCTGCTCTTGGCGGCAGCCGGCCTCCTGGGGTTCATCCTCTACGAGGCTGCGGGGCCGGTCGCAGCCGCGCTCGCCGTCTGGTTCGTGGGGTCGGCCGGAGGGGCGTCCCTCGTCGCTTCTATGAGGCCGACCGCTTTCGTGAAGCCGATATGCGTGAGGTGCAGGCTCCTGCCGGTGATCAAGGAGCACGAAGCGATCCACCTGACGGGGGTCGTGAGCGAGAAAGCAGTCTGGGACTCGATGAAGTCCAGGCACAGCGCCGAGAGCCTCGCCCTGAGGGGGGACCCCGCCATCTGCGCCTTCTGCCCCATCCCGAAGAGGCTCGCGGAGCGATAGAAGGTTGGTACACAGGGTCGCAGTCGTAGACCAGGACCTCTGCCAGAGCAAGAAGTGCGGGCTCGAGTGCATCAAGGAGTGCCCGGTCAACATCAACGGCCAGGAGTGCATCACCCTCCCGGAAAGCAAGATCGCGCTGATCTCGGAGGAGCTCTGCATCGGGTGCGGGATCTGCGTCAAGGTCTGCCCCTTCGACGCCATAGGCATCCTCAACCTGAGCGAGGAGCTGAAGAGCGACAAGATCCACCAGTACGGCGTCAACTCGTTCAGGCTCTTCCGCATCCCCACGGTGAGGAAGGGGCAGGTGGTGGGCCTGGTCGGGAGGAACGGGATCGGCAAATCCACGGCCCTCAAGATCCTGGCCGGGCAGCTGGTCCCCAACCTCGGGGACTACGAGGGGGGCGCGAGCTGGGAGAAGTTTCTCGGCTACCTGAGCGGCCGCGAGATGAAGGAGCACTTCGAGAAGATAGCGGACGGCGAGATGCGCGTCTCGCTCAAGCCCCAGGCAGTCTACCTCCTCCCAGAAGCATGGAAGAAGGAGGCGAGGCTCCTCCTCGAAAGGATGGACGAGAGGAAGAAGATGGGCGAGGTGGTGGAGGCGCTCAACCTCGGAGCGACCCTGGACAAGAAGATCCCAGACCTGAGCGGGGGGGAGCTGCAGAGGGTAGCAGTCGCGGCAGCCGCCCTCAAGGACGCCGACCTCTACCTCTTCGACGAGCCGTCGTCCTACAACGACGTGTACCAGCGACTGGCGGTTTCGAAGCTCATCACAGGCATAGCGGCTTCGGGGAAGGCGGTCCTCGTGGTAGAGCACGACATCGCGTTCCTCGACTACGTCGCCAACTATGTCCAGGTGATCTACGGGGAGCCGGGCGCGTACGGGGTCGTCTCCGGGCTCTACGCCTCCAGGACGGGGATCAACGCCCTCCTCGAGGGGTACCTCCCCCAGGAGAACGTCAGGTTCCGCGACCACGCGGTGACCTTCGGGGTGAGGGCGGCCGGGGAGACGGTCGAGAGCGAGCAGGTGGTGGCGAGCTACTCGAAGCTGAGCAAGTCATACCCGTCCTTCAGGCTCGCGGTGGACGCCGGAGAGATCATGGGAGGCACGATAGTGGGGGTGGTGGGAGCTAACGCCCTCGGCAAGACGACGTTCCTGAAGATCCTGGCCGGGGAAGAGAAGCCCTCCAGGGGGACCGTCCATGTGGACGCGAAGGTCGCCTACAAGCCCCAGTACCTGAGCTCGGGCTTCGACGGGACGGTGGACGAGTTCTTCATGACGACCCTCGGCACGAAGTACAGCGACCCGGTGCTGCAGGACAACCTCGTGGTCCCGCTCAGGCTGGAGAAGCTGCTCGCCAGGAGGGTGGGCGAACTGAGCGGAGGGGAGCTGCAGAAGGTCGCCATAGTGGCCACCATGGCGCAGGACACCGAGGTGTACGCGCTGGACGAGCCGTCGGCCTTCCTGGACGTGGAGGACAGGTTCGTGGTAGCCAGGGCGATAAACAGGATGGTGAAGGCGAGGGGGAAGGCGGCGGTGGTGATCGACCACGACCTGCAGGTTGTCGACATCGTGTCGGACAGGCTCCTCGTCTTCTCCGGGGAGCCCGGCGTGGCCGGGGGGGCGACGCCGCCGCTGACCAAAGAGGACGGGATGAACGAGTTCCTGAAGCTGGTGGGGCTGACCTACAGGCGGGACGTGAACACAGGGAGGCCGAGGGTCAACAAGCCCGGGAGCAAGCTGGACAGGGAGCAGAAGGAGAAGGGGGCATACTACTACGTGGCCCCGCAGGGCGATGAGAGTGCCCCGGCTGATTAGGGCCGCCCTCGAAAAGGCAGGGATAAGAGGCGCCGAACGGGTCTCTTCTGGCGTCGACGTGGTGGGGGACATAGCCGTGGTCAGGCTCGCCGGGTTCACCCCCGCCGAGAAGAGGAGGGCCGCCAGGGCCCTGCTGGGAGAGTCCAAGAACCTCAGGGTGGTGATGGAGCAGGAAGGAGGGATAGAGGGGGAGTTCAGGCTGCGGAAGCTGAAACACCTGGCGGGAGAGCGGAGGACCGTCACGCTCCACAGGGAGAACGGGTGCTCCTACAGGGTGGACCTGGCGAAGTCGTACTTCTCCCCCCGGCTGGGGACGGAGAGGTCGAGGGTCGCGGGGCTGGTGAAGAAGAAGGAGAAGGTCCTGAACATGTTCGCCGGGGTCGGACCTTTCTCCATCCTCATAGCGAAGACGTCAGGGGCGAGGGTGACGAGCTGCGAGGCGAACCCGGTCGCCGCCAGGCTGCACGAAGAGAACAACAGGCTCAACAAGGTCGAGGGGCTCGTTGAAGTGATCGAGGGGGACGCCGCGGGCCTCCCCGGCAAGGTGCACGGAAAGTTCGACAGGGTCATCATGCCCCACCCGTCCGAGGCGGACAGGTTTCTACCTGTCGCCCTGGCCATGGCGAAGAAGGGGGGGACCATCCACTACTACAGGCACGTCCTGGGAGAAGATGAGGACGAGGCCGAGCTCGCCCTTCGGAAAGAGCTGGCGCGGCTCCTCCCACGAACGTCTAGATTCGCCTCGCGCAGGGTGAGGGCAGTCGGCCCCAGATGGGTGGAACTGGTCGCCGACATCAGGGCGGCCTAGAAGGGCAGGCTCTGGCTGTACCTGTAGAGGTGGACCATCACGCCGAAGGTGATGAGGATCGCCCCTGTGTCGAACAGGACCATGTTCTTGAGGCTCAGGACGACTGCCTGGGCGGCAAGCAGGTTCATCCCGACCTGCGCGAAGATGAGCAGCAGGAACACTATGTAGACCCACCTCCTCGAGAGGACCAGCCCCATCGGGGCTACCGCCTTCCTGACACGCTCCTTCGATTTGATGTAGCGCAGGAAAGCGTACGTCCCTATGAAGCTCAGCGCGGTCACGCCGAGCATGGACGCGAAGTAGTAGGTCGGGTTGACGTAGAGCCTCTGGAGGGTCGTAAGGCTCACATTGGGGTTGATGTAGAACCCCCACCCTGTGGTGATGAGCACCTGGGCTATGGTCGTTATCCCGAGGGCGGTGAAGAATGGCCTGTCCCTCCAGTTGAGCTTCTTGGACGTGTCCACGAATGGGACGACGATGGCCATGAGGAAGAACAGCGCCGGGATGAGGCCCCCCATCACGAACTTGTCGTAGAACGTCCTGAGGAGGGCGTAGATCCCCACCAGGTACCACTCGGGGATGGTGAGCTGGGGGTTGGTCGGGCTGTACGGGACGTTCAGCGCCACCGGGAATATGGCAGCCACGAGGAAGAGGCCGCCCACGAAGGTCGCGATGACGGGGAGGTCGAAGACGAGGTACCGCGGGAAGTGTATGAAGACGAGGATGAGCATGATCATCGGGAGGATGAACACGTGGGCCGAGTAGAGCCGGAGTATGAAGTCGGTGAACCCTGAGCCGAACAGCGCGAGTCGGAGCTGAGTCCCTATGACGGGAGAGGCGTTCGTCAGCGACGCCCCGATCTCTATCGCGAGCCCGGACCTCTGGTTGAAGAGCAGGTCGTAGCCGCTGTAGGCCTCGACCCCGGTGATGATCCCGAGGAGTATCCCGGTCACCCAGAGGATCTCGTTCTTTATCTTGAACCTGCCGCTGAAGTACTGGTAGTACAGGTGCAGTATCGCCAGGAGCACCATGGCGTTGGAGGCCGTATAGTGGATGTTCCGTATCATGTAGCCGAAGGGGACTGAGTTGTTGATGTTCGCGACGCTGTTGTAGGCGCAGGTGACGTTCCCGCATCCTGCGAGCGTCGGCTGGTAGTAGATCATGAGGAACCCGCCGGTCACTCCGAGGACGAGGAACGTCATCCCTGTCAAGACCCCCAGATACCCTAGCGGGCTGACGAAGCGCCTGGGGTAGGTGTACTGGATACCCATCCAGACGGTCCTTTCGAGGCCGTTGTAGACCCACCGGTAGAGCCTCGAGATTACGTTCTTCTTCTCCGGGGCCTGGGTCACCCGCTCAACACCACTGTCTCATCCTTCACGTTGACCGGCTTCAGGGCGGTGGGCTTCAGGAAGTTCTCGTAGCTCTGGTAGTCGCGCCCGAACCCTATCACCCCGTCGGCTTCGATGGAGTCGGCCACGGGGCTCCCTGTCGCCGGGTCGTAGTTCGGCGCGAAGACCCAGAGGTCGCCGCTGGCGTCGGCCTGCAGCGTCATCATCGGGATGGCGTTCTGCGGGAAGGCCTGCAGCGCCGCCGGGCCTGCGATCGCCAGCCCGTCTGGGAGCCTGTAGACGCTCCCGTGACAGGGGCACTGGTATGTCTCGTCCGCCGGGTTGGTGGTGTTCTCAGGGTTGTAGTTCGGGCTGCACCAGAGGTGCACGCATACCTTGCTGAAGGCGACGAAGTCGGTAGCCTTCTTGCTGTCCCCACCAAGCTCGACCGGCATCCTGATGAGCGCGAACTTCTGGAACGTGTCGGGGTTCTGGGCGTCGGTGACCGGGTCGCCTGAAGTCGGATACGTGAAGACCCACGACTTGTTCGGTGGGAAGGTGGTCAGGTCGTTGATGTTCGCCACCTGGCCCGCCGCCGCCCCGTACTCCGCCGGCAGGTCGTCGATCGTCACCTTCTGATACAGGTACTGTGTGGAAGAGCCTGTCTTTACCGTCGACGAGAGGAACGTCCCCCAAGGTACAAATGGGACCATCGACAGGACGGCGCCCACGAGCAAGGCGGCTCTCACGAAAGCCCGCCGCCCCGGGTCCTTCACAGGGGGCTTGGGAGCGGCTGGAGGCGGGGAAGCGGCCGGCCTCGACTGCTGTGGGGCTGGCCTCGGAGCCTGAGGGGCTGCAGCGGGAACGGCCTGCCTCGGAGCCGCGGCGGGCGCCTGACCGGGGGGCGCGGGCTTTTTCTCGGCTGTAGCGGGCTGCTGGGCAGGCGGCTTCTCGCCAGAATCCTCCGGCAATTTGTTACCAGCCCCGGGGTGCTGAGAGGCGTTTTTTAGGCTTCGGTTTTCAGGGATGGAATGTCCTGAGACTCGTGGCAGTCGAAAATATTTAAAACGAGTCCGGCTTTGAGCCAACGAAGACAGTCTTTGAGCAGCAAACAGGGTTCTACCGCCGTCGGGATCATAGTGGCGATATTGATCATCGGGGCCGTCGGCTCTATCGGGTACTACCAGGTGGTCGTGGCGCCCGGTGAGGTCAACACGAGCTCGTCCACCGTCTCGACGGCGCCGGCGGTCACCTGCCCGTCGGCGGCGTGCGCGAACGTCACGATACCCAGCGGGGCTTCGACCCCTCCCTCGGGATGGTCTTCGGGACAGACCACGACCTACGGCTACGCCCCAGACAAGATTGTCGTGGTCATAGGCGTCAACAACACCGTGTACTGGGTCAACAACGACGCCGCGCCCCACACCGTGACTTCCGCTTCCACCCCGCCTGTCTTCAACTCCGCCATCGGGGGGCCCCTGGCCACCCAGGGCGGGACATACCAGTTCACGTTCACCACTCCGGGGACGTACTTCTACTACTGCGGGTATCACCCATGGATGCAGGGCGAGGTCGTGGTGCTCGCCGGCACCGGCTCGACTTCCACCTCGACATAGCCGCCAGCTTAGCGGCGCGAGGGCGGCTTCGACCTCAGACCGGGCCTTCGACCCGGGGTCAGGATCGCCAGGCGAGCGCCCCGCGGGCCACGAGCTTGGCCACGCGGACAGGCTCAGGGACCGAACCCTGAAGGGTGAACGCGTTGAGGACGGCTTTCGCCTCTGCGGCCTCCACCCCCGCGACCCTGACGTAGACCCTGTGCCCCGTGCGCAGCGCCACCCCGGTCCTCCTCCCCAGCTTCCTGTATGCGGCCAGCTTCTCCTCGGCCCCTTGGGGGAAGTGGCGCCGGATCGACGCTTCTATCCCTGACGTCTCCTTGTAGGTGAGGCAGACGACCGGGAGACGCGTCTTCGCCGAAAGGAGGTCGACGTCTAAGATGTTGTAGAGGCTAAGGACGGCCCCCGACACAAGGATCAGGTTGACATCGTTCCTGCCGAGCTTCCTGAAGAGGGAGGCGATAGACTTCGTGGCGTCGTCGCCGCCGACCTCTGTCCGTCCGAGGGAGACCCCGTCGATCACGAAGTCGCTCCTCATCACCACACCGGCGAGGACGGACCTTTTCTCCCCCTGCCTGAAGCTCTCCGCCACCCCCAGGGCCCTGATCCCGGGCTTCTCGAGGTGGAGCCTCATCGGTAGGGCCTAGTACTCCTCGAACCTTCCGGTCCTGCGTGCGAGGGACTCGAACCCTGCGAACACCGCATACCCGGCGACCATCACGAGGAGGGCGTCCAGCGCCTCCCAGCCAAGCAACGGGAGCAGCCCCAGCAGCGAGGTCCCGGCGATCGCCTCCCTCACGGCCTCTGTCCCGTAGGTCAGGGGGATGGCCCAAGACACCGGTTGGAGCCACCCGGGGAGGACCGACACGGGGAAGTTGACCCCGCTGAGGAGGAGGGTGACGAAGAGGAAGACGTTGGCCACGATCAGCGCCGTCCTCATGTAGAGACCCACGGCGCTGATGAGGAGCCCGAAGGTGGTCATGGCGATGGCGGTGAGCATGACGACGGCCGCAATCCCAAGGTAGTCGGCGTTGGCGAAGCTGACCCCGAATATGGTCGCCGCATAGAGGAGTCCCGCGGCCGCGATGAGCGCCGAGAGGAGAACCTGGAACCACGCCCGCCCTATGAAGAGGGCGACCCTGTTGGCGGGGGTCACCATGGTGCTAGGGAGGGTCCCCTGCCACTTGTCCTGGGACGTGATGTTGGCCACGGCGAAGACAGCGGAGAACGACATCGCCTGAAGCGCGTTGCCGATGACGATGAACTGCGTCTCCGACAGCGGGTATCTCAGATAGACGGAGAGGAACGCGAAGAACCCCATCTGGGCGATCGGGGTGATGAAGATCTGCATGACCCACATCTCCCAGCTGTCCCAGATGACGAGACCCTTCCTTCCGAAGAAGAACGCTCCTTTGAACACCCTGTACGCCATCTGGAGCCTTGACCCAGCGCTGAGGCTCCTTCCCGTACCCGCCTCAGTACTCTTCAAGGGTCCCGATCCTCTTGGCGTAGGCCTCCACCCTCCTAAAGAGGAAGAAGGCAAGCGCCATGTATGCCACCGTCTCGACGACCATGATCGCGATGTCCTCCCAGTAGGTGGTCGGGAGCCCGACGTAACCTGGGAGGGCCGCCAGCCTGATGGCGTCGATACCCCAGGTGGGGGCGAGCAGGAAGGAGAACGGCAGGTAGACGATGGGGAGCAATATCACCGGGAACATTGTCCCCGTGGCGATATAGACGGGGATCTCCATGGAGTTGGTGATGAATCCCCCCTTCCTGGAGAGCAGGAGCACCGTCGTCATCAGGAGGCCGAAGAACGACAGGGAGAGGAAGGTCGCGACCGACGCGAGGAGGAAGGCAGGAGGGTTGACAATGGCGAAGCCGGTCCTGAACCAGGCCAGTCCTATCACCAGTATGAAGACGGCGGTCAGCACCCCCTGGAGCGTGTTGAAGAGGACCCGGCCGAGGGCTATCCAGGAGAGCGGCATGGGAGCCGCCAGTGTCGACTCCATCGTCCCGTTCCACCTGTCGAACCCTATCGAGTTGGCTGACGCATAGATGGTCGTCCCCCACATCCCCATCAGCCCCGACCCGAGGACGAGGTAGAGGAGGAAGTCGGGCCCCGAGGTCTGGCCCTGGAAGAGGAAGAACGCCACGAGGGTGAAGATGAAAGGCGCTATTATGTTGGGGATCAGCCACTGAGGGTCGGCGAAGAAGAGCTTGCTGGTCAGGAACGCCGAGGCCTTCAACACCTGGACCCTCTTCGCCAGGTAACCCTCGGTCATCTTCCCCGGGGTGACCTCGTCCATGGTGACCAACTACTCTTCCACCAGCCTCAGGTAAGCGTCCTCCAGCGTAGGCTCCTTGATGGTCCGGTCGATCATCTTCGCCCCCGGCGGGAGGGCTGCCACGACCTTGGACAGGAGGTCTGCGCCGAGCGGGGTCTGGATGCGGATGTCCTGGACCTCGGAGTCCAGGTCCGCGGTCACCCTGCCGACCTCTGGGAGCGTCTTCAGCGCTTCGACGTACTCGTTGGTCGCGCCGTATGTCCTCAGCTCTATCACTGACACGTCCCTCACCAGGTTCTTGAGCTCCGAGGGGGTGTCGAGCGCCACTATCTTCCCCTTCGATATCACCGCTATCCTCTGGCATAGCTCCTCGGCTTCGAACATGTAGTGGGTCGTGAGCAGTATCGTCTTCCCCTGCCTCTTCAGCTCCGTGACCATGTTGCGGATGTCCCTCGCCCCCGCCGGGTCGAGCCCTATGGTGGGTTCGTCGAGGAAGATGAGCTCGGGGTCGTGCACCAGCGCCTTCGCGATGTGGAGCCGCTGCTTCATCCCCCTCGAGTACTTCTCCACCTTCTCGCCTGCCCTGTCCGCAAGCCCGACGACCTCCAGGAGCTCGGGGATGCGCTTCCTCGCGACCGAGGGGTCCACGCCGTAGAGGTCCGAGAAGTATCGCAGGTTGTCGACCGCTGACACCCTGTTGTACAGCCCCCGCTCGCCTCCGAAGACGATCCCGATCCTGCGCCTGATCTCGTACAGGTCTTTCTTCACGTCGAGCCCGAAGACCTTCGCCTCCCCGCCGGTCGGGGTGAGCAGGGTGGTGAGTATCTTGATGGTCGTCGTCTTGCCGGCGCCGTTAGGTCCTATGAGCCCGAAGAGCTCGCCAGGGGCGACCTGGAAGTCAACGCCGGAAAGCGCCCAGGTCTTCTTGGAGGCCCCGCCGAAGAAGTTCCGGGTGACATACTCCCGAGTAAGCCCCGTCACTGAGACAGCCCACTTCGCAGGCCCACCGTCCGCCGGCTTCACCTCCAATGTCTGCAATTGCTCCCGTGAAACGGATTGGCGCGGAACTAAGTATGAAAGCGTTGCCCCAGCCGAATCCCGCTCCAGGGGGGTCGGGCGAAAGTGTCTGCCCTTTTATCGGCGCCCGGGGACGGGGCCCCGTTGGCCAAGATATACAGCGTCAGGGCGGGGTCCAGGATCCCTGATGATATCGTATCGGCCGCGGCGCGCGAGAGAATCAAGACGGCGCTCGTCAGCGGCATCGGGGGGGTCAGAGAGGTGAAGCTGGCATACTTCAACCAGGAGACCAAGAAGTACGAAGAGCACGACTTCCGAGAGGAGCTCGAGGTCACCAGCCTCCTGGGGGACATCACCGTAAGGGACGGCGGGCCATTCCTGCACCTGCACGGGACCTTCGCGAGGAGAGACATGTCGGTGATAGGGGGCCACGTAGTGTCGGCGACCGTGTCCCCCCTGCTGGAGTTCGTCATCACCCCCACGAGCAACAGGGCCGTCCGTCGGTTGGACGAGTCCGTGGGGCTCGGTGTGATCTACTAGAAAGGGGCCACTCCCCTCCAGGGCTCCTGGTGGGTTTAAGAGGCGACGCGCTGCCGTGGCCGTGCCCTCGATGACTTAACAGAGTTACGGGAAGGTCCAGATGTCCTGAAGGCATTAGAAGGAGAGGGCGCTTGCTTGAGCCGTGCCGCTGGAACAGGTCAGCGGCCCGACAGCGGCAGGTCGAGGACGGTGATGAGCCCAGCCGGGGCCTTCCCGATCCTCTCGACGCCGTGCGCCACCATGGCTACCGTCGCCGAGTCCCCGAAGACCCCCTTCTCGAACCTGACCTTGATGGACGGGTCCCCCGTGACTTCTATCACGTCGAAGTCTGCCGAGGTGGTCGTCATCTCGAGGTCGAGGCGGATCTGGCACTTCCCTCCCCTCCCTTCAGCGAACTGCCGCACCCCCATGACGTAGTCCTCCGAGCCGAGGACCGGGAAGACCCCTTCTTTGATGTCCTTCAGCTCCTCCCCGAGCGAGAGAGCCACCAGGTGGGCTGATTCTGCGAGCCCTATGTGGCCGAGCTTCCCCTCTGCGAGCCTCTTGTCGAACTCCGAGCGGCTGAGCCCGACCCCCACCTTCCTCTGGAGCTGCGAGCGCCGCCGAGAGACGTCGACGCTCCTAACTATGTGTATCTTCGTCGGGCTCTTCGAAGCCGAAGCCACTACGGCCGGGACCCAGTCCATGACGAACCCCGGGTTGACGCCCACCCCCACCAGGGTGACCCCCTTCCCCTTGGCGAGCGCGTCGAGCTTCGCCGCTTCGTCAGCCCCTGCGTGGCTCGGGTACGCCATCTCCTCTGAGGTCGTGACCACGTCGAGCCCCGCGGAAAGGAGCGCCCCGATGTCTGCCGCGACGTCTCCCACCCTTGACCTCGCCGAGTACACGGCCACCTCTGCACCGTCGAGGGGGGCTTGCTGTATCGAAGGATGCACCCTTACCCCGAGGGGGAGTCCCGTCAGCTCCGCGACCGTCTTCTCCGCCTTGGCCGGGTCGGGGTCGACTACGGCGACAACTTCGTGCCCTCTTTCCGTCAGATGCTTCAGAATCTCGGTTCCGATTGCCCCCATGCCGCAGAGTACGACCTTGACCATGGTGAGGGCGGCCGGCGCCGACGTTTTATAATCAGTTCCCCGAACTGCGCGGTGAAGAGCGCTGACCTATTCCATCGTCGCCAGAGACGGGAGGACCGGCGAGATGGGGGTCGCAGTCCAGTCTCATTACTTCTCTGTAGGCTCGGTGGTTTCTTGGGCGCGGGCAGGTGTCGGGGCGGTCGCCACCCAGGCGATGCTCGACGTGAAATACGGGCCGCTGGGGTTGGAGCTCATGGCTGCAGGGATGAGCGCCCCGGGTGCCCTTCGGGCCCTGCTTGCCGCCGACGGGAAGCCCGAGTACAGGCAGGTCGCGATGGTGGACTCCAAGGGGCGGGTCGCCTCCCACACTGGGAAGAAGTGCATACCGGAGGCCGGGTCCGCCGTCGGGGGAGGGGTCAGCTGCCAGGCGAACATAATGAGGAGCAGGAAGGTCTGGACGGAGATGCTCCGCGCCTTCGAGAGGAGCCCTGCCCTCTCCCTGAAGGAGCGGCTGATGGGTGCCCTCGATGCGGGGGAGGCCGCCGGGGGCGACCTTCGCGGGAGGCAGTCGGCTGCCATGGTCGTGGTCGGTCCGAAGGCGTCTCCGAACCGGTGGGAGGGGAGGCTCGTCGACCTGAGGGTAGAGGACCACCCAGACCCGCTGAAGGAGCTGAGGAGGCTCCTCCGCTACCACGAGGGGTACGCGTGGGTGGACCAGGGGGACGACAGGTTGAGCTCAGGGAAGATGGACGACGCGCTCACCGCTTACAGCAAAGGGATGAAGCTCGTGCCAGAGGTGCTCGAGCTGAAGTACTGGGTGGCCATCGGCCTCGTGTCGTCTGGGAAGGACAGGGCCAGAGGGGTCAGGATGCTCAAGGAAGTTTGTGCGGAAGACAGGAACTGGGTCAGGGTCACCCGGGGGCTGGTCAAGACGGGAGTCTCCGCCCTGGACCCGTCGGTCCTGCGGCAGGTCAGCCGGTGAAGTCGTCCCCTTCGAAGCGCCTGATCCCTTGGAACGCCGTCATCAGGCGGCGCGAGTAGCCGCTCCCGTCAGCAAGGTCGGTTATCGACACCCCTCCGTGGCTCAGGTTCGCGTGTATTATCACCTGGTTCCCGAGGTGCATCGCTACGTGGCCGCTGAAGAAGACCAGGTCCCCCCGCTTCGCGTGGTCGAAGTCCTTCACCTTCGCCCCGGCGTCCCTCTGCCAGCTCGAGTTCCTCGGAAGCTCCTTCCCTGAGTAGCGGAAGAGCCTCTGGGTGAAACCCGAGCAGTCGTAGCCGAAATCAGAGGTCCCGCCCCAGAGGTACGGGACCCCCAGGAACCGCTTGCTCAGGCTTGCGGGTTCGAACCTCTTCTCTATGGGGACCAGCGCCCTGGCCGGGAGCTTGTATCGTCCCGCTTCCCCCTCGCTCACGTATGAGCCGAAGGGGAGGAGGAGGCCGTCGGCCCTCTGCCTGCTCGCGACCTTGTACGCGCGGTCTCCCTCGAGGTCTCCTAACAGGGTCTCCTGCATGTACCCCTCGAGCTTGTCCGCGCCCACGACCCGGCAGTATCCTGCCTCGGTCCCGAGTACCTTCAGCTCCTCTCCGTAGACCAGCTGGGAGGTCCTCTCGGAACGGAACTTGGGCTTCCGCCTCAGGTCCGCGACCCCGACGGCGACCCCTTTCACGTCTCCCGAGAGGCCTGGAGCCGTTTTAACCCTTAAGGTTCGAAGCCGCCCGGCGGAGGCGGGACAGAGATTGGAAGAACGTCGGCCGCATCTCAGGATGGGAGGGGGGACCCTGAGCGTCGGAGGGGTCTCCGCCGGGGAGCTGGCCGAGAAATACGGCACCCCCCTCTACGTGACCGACCTGGACAGGGTCCAGGAAAGGTACAGCAGCGCAGCCAGGGCGCTCGCTTCCAGGCATGGACGGTGCCTCCTCGCTTTCGCATACAAGTCGAACTCCACTCCAGAGGTCGTGGAGTCGCTCGCCCGGCTCGGAGCTGGCGCGACCGTCGTCTCCGTCGCGGGGGTCGAGCTGTCTGGCGCCGTCGGAGTGAGCCATGAGAACGTGGTCTTCGACGGGCCGAGCAAGTCGAAGGCGGAGCTGGCTGCTGCCATCAAGGGGAAGGTCGGCATGATCAACGCCGAGTCGACCCAGGAGGTGCTGGACATAGACGCGCTCTGCGGAACTCTGGGAGTGAGCGGCTGTAGGGTGGGGTTCAGGGTCAACTTCGGAATCGCCGCCCCGACCCACCCGGGGCTGGCGACTGGCAGCAGCACGCACAAGTTCGGCGTCCCCAGAGAGGAAGTGGTGAGGTTCTGCACGGAAGCAGCGCCGAGGCTAAAGCACGCCATGGTCGTCGGCCTGCATTCGCATGTCGGGTCCCAGGTGGCCGACACAGAGGTGTTCAGGCAGGAGGCTGAAGAACTCGTCCGCTTGGCAGACGAGCTCCGGAAGGTCGGGACCGGGATCGGAGAGTTCAACTTCGGCGGGGGCCTCGGGGTCGACTACACCGGAAGCGGCGGGGCCCTCGGTTTCGAGGGTTACGCCGATGCTACCGCAGGGACCTTCTCTCGGCTAGGAGGCGACAGGGATGCCAGGCTTGTGTTCGAGCTCGGGCGGTCCATAGTGGCCGACTCCACTGTCATGCTCACCAAGGTGAACTACGTGAAGATGGCGGGCACGACACCATGGGCTCTCGTGGACGCCGGGATGAACGACTTCATCAGGCCTGCCCTCTACGGGGCGTACCACGACATAGTGCCAGCCCGGGTGGCTGACAGTACGGAGTCAGGAGCGTCATACGACATCGGCGGGCCGGTGTGCGAGACGACAGACGTGTTCGGGTCGGGGAGGAAACTCGGGGTGAAGCTCGCCCAGGGCGACCTGCTGGCCGTCCTCGACGCCGGAGCCTACGGCACGTCCATGGCAAGCACCTACAACATGAGGCCCCTTCCCGCGACGGTCCTTGTCACGAAGGGCCGGCATCGTCTCGCACGGCAGTTCCGTCTCTGAAGCGCCCTGCCCGCTTAGACCTTGCCCGCCACGCGAAAGTGGGCGACCCCCGGTTCCAGCTCGGCCAGGAAGTCCCTATCCCTCCTGTAGTATTTTGCCTTCTTGATGTCGGCCCCGGCGAAGTTCTGGATGGACTCCTCCGAGTCCCAGAGGGAAACGAGCACGAACTCGGTGTTGTCTCCGATGTCGCGCGTGAAGAGATATGCCCCTCTGTTCCCCTTTGAATTCTTCATCTCCTCCATCCCGGTAGCACCCACGTAGTGGGTGAACTCGTCCCGCTTCGATTTGGGCGTGACCCCATGCCAGATCCTCGCTATCGCCGGCTGGGACGCTCCCTCTTCGGCCCTCGGCTTTCGCCTAGCCAAGTCTATGCTCCCGGTTCAAGCGGTCCGCTCGCGGATAAGATGGCAGGTATGTGCACACATGCTCGTTCCGTCCGGGCGTTCAAAAGGTTGTCCACAGCATCCGCTGAGGTCTTCAAAAACAGAAGGGGGGTCCCGAGCCTTCCGGCCCAGGACAGTTTAGATTGTGACTGGAGAGTAGTAGACTAGGTTGTAGAAGCCGCCCACGAACTGGTTGAAATTCCATCC
>JAKACC010000110.1 GCA_021796515.1 archaeon
TGGAAGAAACGGCGTCGCCGACGTCGTCGAAGGCTGTGACGACGGGGAGGGTCTGGGCGGTGCTCGGGACCGCGAAGGAGCATCCGTTGGAAGCAGGAAGTACTCCCAGGCTCCCGCTGGTGCTGCTCGTGATGCAGCTGCCGCTGGTGCTGACCGAGCTCCCGGCGAAGTCGACCGAAATCGGTGCGCCCGCTGCGAACCCGGAGCCGCTGACTGTCACGGTGGCGCCGGCCAGCCCTGAGGAGGGGCTCAGGGTCAGGGCCACGGTCCCCGACACCGTCAGGACGAAGTTCCCGGCGCTCGCCAGGTTGTTGCTGTCGCCGCCGTAGGTGGCGGTGATCGTCGGGGTCCCGGCGACGGAATCAGAGTACGACACGGAACAGGACCCGCTGGACAGGGTGCACGCCAGGGACGAGCCGAAGCTGACCCCGAACGAGAAGGTCCCCGTGGAGCTCGAGGAGGTGAATGTCACCGTCCCCGTGGGGGAGCTGCCAGAGACGACGGCCTGACAGTTCGTGGCCGAGCCGGTCGAGCCCGACGGGACAGGGGTGGTCCCCGGAGAACAGGAGACAGAGGTGCTGGTGGCGCCCTGGGTGAGCGGGGATAGCTTCGACTGGGCGGAACCGGCCTCAGGGCCGGGGGCGGAGCTGGCCTGGGCCGGGCGGGCGGAGCCGGGGACCGAGGAGACGAGCGGGGAGATCGTGCTGACGATGAAGAGCGCTGCGAGGGCGAATGCCTGGGCGCGGGCGGGGCGCCGGATGTTCACCCTCGTCATCTTCGGGCGCCGTCCGACGCAGAATCAGAAAGGGCGACATGCATTGGAAGGGGGGACTGAGCGGGCCCATGGCACCCGCTGCCCATGGGGGGGTCTGGCCGCAATCGCGTGGGATAGCCGGCGAGTCAAGATAACCCAGCACCAAGGCCTTCCATCAAGAACCGACAAACAAAGGCTTAGATAGGGAATTTAGCAAAATCCTGGTTTGCAGATTGGACAGAGTGGACATCGGCATCCTGCGCTGGTTCCTCCAGGGCCATATGACTGCCCCCTTCAGGGCCGAGGTCCGTCCCAACATCAAGCTCCTTTCGAAGAAGCTCGGGGTGACCGACGAGACTGTCCGCAACAGGATGCGCAGGCTATTCGAGACAGGGGTCCTGAACGGGATCGTCGCCCAGCCGAACCCGGCGGTCCTCGGGACGCAGATGGCGGCGTTCGGGTTCTACGTCCCCCCCGGGACTTCGAGGCCAAAGCTTGCTAGGAGCCTGGCCCTAGTCGAGGGGATGATGGTCGTCGCCACCCACCTCGACGGGATGATAGGCGTGGTCTTCATGCACGAGGGAGGGGCTTCCTTGGAGAGGAAGCTGAAGCTGGTAAAGGAGATGACAGGGGCGACATCCAGCGCATTCACGGAGGTGGTCGTCCCCGCATGCGACCTCCAACTCAAGAGGGCCGACTGGGAGATACTCGCCGCCCTGAGGCCTGACGCGTCGCAGTCGTATGGGGTGCTTGGGAAGAAGACAGGGCTGTCGGCGAAGACGGTCAAGAGGAGGCTGGACAGGATGGTGTCCGGAAGGGCGGTGTTCACAGTCGCGCTGCATGAAATCAGGGCAGTCCACGGGGCGTTGGAGGCGAACCTGGTGGTCAATTACGAGCCGGGCGCGGACAGGTCGGCGGTGGACTCGGAGATCTTGAGGGCCCTGGAAGACCGCCTTCTCTACGCAGGCGTGTGGGCCAGGTACAGCGCCTATGCGATAAGCCTCCCCAACCTCTCTGCGGCGGAGGCAGCCGAGGCGGAGGTGAAGCGCATACGCGGGGTGAAGGACGCGAAGGCGAGCATCATGGAGGAGAGGCTCGAGCTCTACGACTCGCTGGATGAGCTGATCACCAGGAAGGCCGGACGGTCGGAGGGGAACACCGCGGCCGCGAAAGGCCAGAAGCCCCGGAAGGGGCCGCAGAGCGCTCCGAAGAAGCACAACGCCGTCGCGGGCGCGGCGTAGTTCCCGATCATTGGGAAGCCGATGACGAAGAGATACAACGTCGCCATGACGGAAGAGATGGAGAAGCGATTGGAGAGTCAGCGCGTGAAGAGGGGTCTGGACTCCACACCGGAGATGATAAGATACATATTGAGCGAGCATCTCGCAAGGTCAAACTAAGTCGTGCCTTCTTTGAGTTCGCCCGGCTTCGGTAGTCTGTCAACGATTACTACTCTCATCTCTTTGAAGCGCTCCACGAGGTCATCGAAGGTCTTGAACCGAGGTTCAGACGGCACTACCTTGGCCTTCGCGAGTTGTCTGACGTAAGGGGGAACGAAGTATGCCTTGTGGGAAATCGTGTTGACCACGTAGACAAACAAGTCTGGATACTCGGCACGGTCCCACCCGTCTGAGCACATGATGACGAGATGACCGAACTTATCCATCGCTTCCGCCATCTCTACCGAGTCAAGAACGAGCTGCCTTTCTCTGTCCCGGCGTTCCAAGAGAATCCAAAGTGCTCCACCTATTGGGAGTTCGGCCACGAAGATTGAGATTACTTGAGTCCAGTCAATCAATTTGTATGCCGTCCCAAGAGTCAAGCCAGTGATTACGAGGTCGAGAGATACCACGTAACCATAAAGCTGGAGTAGGTGCAGGAGACGAGACCGGAGCCCCCTGAATCGCGCCCGGCTCCTTTTTTCGAGCCTTTCGAGAATGGCTTTTTCCTCTTTGTCACCCTCGCTCATCTGTTATCTCCCTGTGGATAGAATCGGAGGGGTCGGGTGTCCATACCCAACGTAACAGTTCCCTTCTCAATAGTATTTATACCCTTTATATACCTACAGGATTCGCCCAACACGGATTGCCACAGACAAAGGCAATAGTCAGCATAGAGAACGTAGTCGCGTCAGCGTCAATCAACCAGACAGTCGACCTCAACCT
>JAKACC010000036.1 GCA_021796515.1 archaeon
ACGGAGTGCAAGATGATCCCGTCGACATCGACGGTCTTGGGTCCAGTGGGGTTGAGGGAGACCCAGTGCACCCCCTCGACCCTGCCGTCTTGCTTGAGGTGTCTCAGAAGAGGGAGCACCATGCGCGTCACACCTCCGGGGGAGTATCGGTAGTCTACGCCTTCCTTCAGCTCGGAGAGCCTGAGGACCCCACGCCCCCGTATGCGCCTCTTTGGGAGCTGCGAGACGAATTGGACCAGGGGCGTCTGTGTGTTGACGCAGATGCCGAGCTTGTCCGTAGCGCTAGCACCGCCTTCGTCGGCGTTGGGAAGAGTGAGGGGCATCCCTTCCTTTCGGAGCCAGCCATGGGGGTTCCCCTCGCTTGCTGGGCTTCATAGAAGCCCGACCCGTGGTCCGGACGCTAATGAACCTCTTTATCGCCTCGGACGCTCCCGCGCCGTCGCTCCTCCGGGAGACGTAGTCTGCCTCGCGTGCCAGGATGTCCGACGAGTTCTTCACGGCGACCCTCAGGTCGGCGATCCGGAACATCGCGACGTCGTTCTCCCCGTCTCCGATGCACATCAGAGGCCTTCCTCTTGCTGCCAGGGCTTCGATGGCTCGGGACAGACCAGCACCCTTGTCCACGCCTGGAGGGATGACCATCATGCGGTCTTTGTTGAACTCGACCTCGACTTCCCGACCCAGCCAGCTCTTCACCGAGCCCTCCTCCTCTCTGGCGAGCGAGATGATGACCTCCTCTTTCCCGCCTCCTAACCTCTCCAGGAGCTTGCGCCTCACAGCGTGCCACTCGGGAGGGGAAAGGTCCGTCTCCTTCCCTCCAACCACTAACAGTGCACCGTTCTCTGCGACCACCGCGTCGAACAAGGACAAGTCGACCAGCCCCTTGAGCTCGGCGAGGCTCCTTCCTGTGACGAGGATGAGATTCACACCTGACCCTTTCACGGATGCAAGCAGGCGGAGCAGCGCTGGACTGACAGGTCGGTCCCCTGGGTAGATCGTTCCGTCGAAATCCAGGGCCAGGACGCCCACCTTGGGGCGTCGGGAGTCTCGGGTCATGTTCTCTTGCGGCTACCCGTGCGGTCCTGCGTCGTTACCGGGCGGCGGCTCTTCCTGCTTCTTCTGAATGGCGGCTTCGAGCTCCTTCGCGGCCAGTATCAACCCCATGTGGCTGAACGCCTGGGGGAAGTTACCGAGCGCCTCGCCGCTCCCCGGCTCGACCTCTTCCGAGTACAGCCCCAGGTGGTTCGAGTGGCTCAGCAGCTCCTGGAAGTTCTTCTCGGCCTCCTCGACCTTCCCCAGCCTCGCGAGACATGCGACCAGCCAGAACCCGCAGAGGAGGAACGCCCCCTCGTCCCCCTTCAGCCCGTCGTCGATCCTGTACCTGTACACCAGCGCCCCCTTGGCGAGCTCTCTCTGGATCCCTTCTATCGTGAGGCGCATCTTCTCATCTTCGGCGTCCATGAAACCCATGATGGGGAGCATCAGGTTCGCAGCGTCCAGGTCGCTGCTTCCGTAGTACATTACGAAAGAGCCCTTCTTGGGGCTCCACCCCTTCCTCAGCACCTGCGTCCGTATCTTCTGCTTCGTCGCGGTCCACTCAGGCACGTCCTCCTGGTGGCCTGTAGCCCTGGCGATCCTGACCGCCCTGTCGAGCCCTGCGAAGCACCACCCTTTGGTGTACACGAAGTGCTCTCTCTTGTTCCTTATCTCCCAGATCCCGTTGCCGGCCTCGTCCCAGTGTTCGACTATGAAGTTGGCCAGGGGCTTCACGAACCTGTAGTACATCTCCTCGTTCACGGCGGCCCCCCGCCTGTGAGAGAAGTAGAGGGCGTCAAGCATGTACCCATACGCGTCTAGCTGAAGCTGAGACGATGCCGCGTTCCCCACCCTAGCCGGCTTCGACCCCTTGTAGCCCTTGAGGTGCTTGAGCTCCCTTTCAGGCATGTTCGTCCCCCCGTCGACGTCGTACATCAGCCTGAGGTCAAGGTCGAGGGCCGGGTTGTTGTCCACCAGCCAGTGGAGGTACCTCTCTGTCTCGCTCTTGAACCCAAGCACGTCGAAAGCCCAGAGCGAACTGGCCGAGTCTCGTATCCATGAAAACCGATAGTCCCAGTTCCTGTTCCCTCCGAGCGCTTCTGGAAGGGAGGTGGTAGCTGCAGCCACAACCGCACCGGTAGGGGAATACACCAGTAGCTTCAGCGCGAGCGCGGACCTCAGGAGCTGCGCCCTCCACCGGCCTCTGTACCTGCACTGGGACGCCCAGTCCAGCCAGAAGAGCTCGGTCCGGGCGCGCTGCCGCTCCGTATGGTAGTCGTTTATGCCGCGCGGGGCAGCCTCACCGTAGCTCAAGACGAAGGTCGCCTTCTGCCCCTGGACAATGCTGAAGGCGGAGTCGACCCCGTCCTTGGAAAGCTCGAAAGGGACCGACCAGGACATGACCATCTCGTGTTTCCGGGTCCGCATCGAAAGCCCCCGCTCGCTGGCCGAAAAGACAGGCGTCTGGATGCCGTAGTCGAAGGCGGGCTTGAACAGGAACCTCATCTGGGCGGAGCCGCTCAGGCATGAGGCGATGCGGTGTATCTCCGGAGGGGTGGACCACGCGTCAGTGGTGTGAGAGCACGGCATGAAGTCTGTCAGTTGGATGTGGGCCGTTGTCGTCCTGAACTCGGTCCGGAGGATGTTGGTTTCGTCCATATAGGACTGGGTGGAGAGCGACGAACCCGTCGGTTGAATCAGCCAGCGGCCGCCCTTCTCCGAGTCCAGTATGGCGGCGAAGACTGACGGCGAATCGAATCGAGGGAGGCAGCACCAGTCGATCGAACCGTCGTACCCGACGAGGGCCACCGTCCTGGTGTTCCCGATCACGCCATAGCCGCTGACGGGCTTGTACTCCCCCACAGAAGGGACTGAGAAGCGCCTCCCCGCAGGCTTCTGGCTCGGACCTTCCCCGCTCATGTGGCAGCCTCACTAGGGGTCTTCAGGGGGTCGGTCAATGCCTGTCCTGCTGCAACTGAAGCACTGTCTTCACCGAGTCCCCGCCCTTGGCCGAATAGGCGTCGTTCCATCTGGACAGCGGGACCTTGTCCGTGATAAGCTGCTCGAGGAATCCAGGAAAGCGCCTCTTGATGCGGACCAGGTCCGCGACTCCTTTCCTGAAGTAAGAGATATTGGCGTTCACCGACCCGAAGTAGACCCTGTTCCCCAAGACGAGGTTGGTGAAGACCTTGCCTGCGTCCTCGGTGCCGACCTGAGACCTGTATATCCCGATGTATGAGACGACGCCGTTGGTTCCGGAAAGGTTCTGCGCTTCGAGGGCGACCGCCGTGGACCCGGTAGCCTCGAGGACGAGGTCGAATCTGTCTTCCATGGAAGAGAGAGGGACATCCCCGACGTCGACGTAGGCCGCGCCTGTGGACACCGTGAGCCTCGCCTTCAGGCTCCCCGGAGGCTTCCTTGCCACCGTGGTCACTTTGAGCCCTTTCATCCTGAGCAGCGCTGTCGCCAGCAGCCCTACGGGGCCGGCGCCGAGCACCAGGGCGTTCTGAGGCCTCCACTTCATCCGCCCCGCCTGCATCCCGAAAGCCTGGTTTAGCCCCTTTTCTACTATGGTCAGCGGCTCGAGGAGCACCCCCAGCTCGGACAGCGCCTCGGGGAGCTTGACGACGAAGCGCGAGTCTGTGACCGCGAGCTCGCTGGCGAACCCGTGCAGCCCCTTGATCCCGTGTTCGCTGTAATGGCCCGTCAGACACATGTCAGACTCACCGCTCCTGCAGTTGAGGCAGTTCTCCGGGCAGTTCCTCCTGACCGTCGGGACCACCAGGTCCCCCGCCTCGAACCCCCTGGAGCCCGGGCCCACCCTCTCCACTCTCGAAAGGGACTCGTGGCCGATGGTCAGATACGGCGACCCTGCCGGAGCTTCTCCGTAGAACCCAGAGATGATGTCCATGTCCGTGCCACACACCCCCACCCGATGGACCCGGAGGAGGAGCTCGCCGCGCTTGGGGGAGGGCTCGGGCGCCTCCCTCAACGAAAGAGAGTTGGATGACCCTGGGACGACGGTTATCGCCTTCACGGGAATCACTCAGTTGTAGGGGAACAGGTAAGGGAGCCCAGGCCTGTCGCTCCAGTCGATGTAGCATGTCTTCAGCTGGGTGTAGAGCTCGAGCCCGTACCTCGAGCCTTCGGCCCCGAGGCCCGACATCCTGAAGCCCGTGTGCGCTCCCTGGAGCTGCTCCGGACCCACCTGGTTGACGTAGGTCTCCCCGAACCTTATCTTGTGCATCGCTTTCATGACGTTCCCGTTGTCCTTGGTGAAGACGTAGGAGGCGAGCCCATAATCAGAGTCGTTCGCCATGTCGATGGCCTGGTCAAAAGAGTCCACCTCCAAGACGGGGACCACTGGCCCGAATATCTCCTTCTGTACGAGAGGAGAGTCCTGCTGGACCCCGTCGATCACCGTGGGTTCTAGATACCACCCCTTTTTCATCGAAGTAGGGCGGCGCCCGCCGAGGATTACCTTCGACCCCTCCCCTCCGGCAAGCTCGACGAACCGCTCGCTGGTCTCCCTTTCTCTCATGCTGACCATCGGCCCCAGGTCCGTCCCTTTGGAAAGAGGGTCCCCGATCCTGAGCGCCTTCGACATCTCGACGAACTTCGTGAGAAAACGTCCCTTGACCGACCGGTCGAGGTACATCCGCTCCGAGCTTATGCAGGTCTGGCCGCAGTTCCAGTACCTGGCCCACACGGCGCACTTCAGCGCCCACTCCATGTCCGCGTCCCGCCAGACGATGAACGGTGCCTTTCCGCCCAGCTCCAGTATGAGCTTCCCTAGCTGGTTCGAAGCGCTCTGCATTATCTTGCGGCCCGCTTCAGTGCTCCCCGTCATGGTGACCAACCCCGTTGCCTTGTTCCCGCAGAGCTCGTCGCCGACCTCCGACCCATCCCCCGTCACCAGGTTCACCACCCCCTTCGGGATGCCGGCTTCTTCGGCTATCTTCACCATCTCCACGGCGCTGAGCGGGGTGTTGCTGGATGGCTTCACAACGACAGAGTTGCCGGTTATGAGGGCGGGAGCGAGCTTCCTGGCCACCATGGCCGAAGGGAAGTTCCAGGGGGTGATGGCCGCCACCACCCCTATGGGGAGCTTGAGTATCATGACGGTCTGCCGCGGGTTGTCGCTCGGGAGGACATCTCCTTCTATCCTGCGGGCGAATTCGGCGAAATACTCGAAGTGAGACGCCGACCCCTCCACCTCCAGCCTAGACTCGAAGAGCGGCTTGCCCTGCTCCGTCGTCAGCACTCTAGCAAGCTCCTCCTTCCGCTCCCTGATCATATGGGCCATCTTCAGCATGAATGAAGCGCGCTCGAGGGGAGGGAGCTCCTCCCACTTCTTCTGGGCCTTGGCGGCCGAGTCCAGGGCCTTCTTCGCGTCTTCCCTCGTCCCTTTTGGGACGGTCGCGATGACGCTCTCCGTCGTGGGGTTCGCGACCCTGATGGTCTCTTCGGATGATCCTCTGACCCATTCCCCGTCTATGTACATCAGCTCGGTGCGAGGCGCAGACATGACCGTGGTACCCAAGGAGCGCCTAGCGTATTTACATCTTGGCTTCAGGTGCCTGAAGGAGGGAGCTTCTGGTTGGGCAGCGCGTTCAGGGAGTCAGCAGTTCGGGGCGACCTGAGGAAGGACGCCCTGGCCGCTGTCAGGGCCGCCATCGGCGCGGCTGATCCCCGCCGCCTCGTTCTGAGGGAGCTTTCGGCCGAAGGGGGCGTTCTGACGGCGGGCCGGTTCAGCGGAGCGCTTGATGGGTACCGGCGCGTGGTGGTCGTAGGCGGGGGGAAGGCCTCGGCGATGATGGCTGCCGGGGTCGAGAGGGTCCTCGGCACCTGGCTCGACGGGGGGGTCGTGATAGTGCCCGAATATCAGCGTCCGTTTCCCAGGCTCCGCAAAGTGAGGTTCGCGAAGTCGACCCACCCTCTCCCCTCGGAGAAGGGAGCGAGGGCCGTCAGGGAGATGCTCGGGTTCCTGAGCGGCGTCGGCGCCGGGGACCTTGTCGTCGTCCTGGTCTCGGGTGGAGGCTCAGCTCTCATGCCCGCCCCCATAGCAGGGGTCACGCTCAAAGAGCTCGAAGTCACCACGAGCCTCCTCCTGAAGGCCGGGGCGGAGATCGGGGAGGTCAACTGCGTCAGAAAGCACCTTTCGGAGATAGCGGGCGGGAGGCTGGTCGAGAAGACGAACGGCGCGAAAGTCCTGGCGCTGCTCATCTCGGACGTCGTCGGGGACGACCTGAGTTCGGTGGCCTCCGGCCTTACGGTCCCGGACCCCACCACGTTCTCTGAGGCCAGGCGCATCCTGACGAACCGCGGAATCTGGAGCAGAATCCCTCCGTCGGTCAGGGGTGCAGTCCAGAAAGGGGCAGAAGGGTCGACCGCCGAGACCCCGAAGCCAGGCGACAGGGCGTTCAGGAGGGTGACGAACGTCCTCGTCGGGTCCAACGACGTGGCTACCGGTGCGGCGAGCGAAGCGCTCAGGGCCCGCGGCTACATGGTCACCCGCGCTTCCTCCGTCAGGGGGGAGGCCAGAGACGTCGGGAAGAGGCTCGCTGCGCTCGCTAGGACGACGCCAGGATCAGGACGGTGGGCGGCGGTGTGGGGCGGAGAGACTACCGTGACAGTCAGAGGGGATGGGACAGGAGGGAGGAACCAAGAGCTGGCCCTCTCTGCCGCCATCGAGCTCAGGGGGACTTCAGGCATCATGGTTGCCTCTTTCGGGACGGACGGGGTGGACGGGCCGACGGACGCGGCCGGGGCGCTGGCTGACTCGAGCTCATTCGACAGGGCGAAGGCCATGGGGCTCGACCCGAACGCGCTGCTGGAGAATAACGACTCCCACTCCTTCTTCAGGTCGCTGGGTGACCTGGTCGTGACGGGCCCCACCGGGACGAACGTCAATGACGTGATGCTGGCTATCCGCCGTTGACCTAGGACTTCTTCCAGGTGTCCTTGACGACCCAGACAGGCTCGTCCGGGTCGAACGTCTCCTGTCCTTCGAAGAGGTGCTCTTCCAGGACTCTCTCATCTATGTCCACGCCGATCCCGGGCTTGGAGGGAACGGTGGAGTGCCCCTTCACCACCGGCGTTCCGTCCTTCACCAGCCTCCGCTTCCACTCCGGGAACACGTCGTAGAACGACTCCTGCACGAGGAAGTTGGGGATGGCGGCATCGACCTGAAGGGTAGCCGCGTTCTGGATGGGGCCGAAGGCGTTGTGGAACGCCATCTCGACGCCGTAGGCTTCGGCTATGGCGCTCACCTTCTTCGCCTGGGTTATCCCTCCTATGTTGGTGATGTCGGCCTGGAGGAAGTCGGTCAGGTGGTTCGAGCAGACGTATGCCGCGTGCTCTTTGGTGAGTATCCGTTCCCCCAGCGCCACCCTTATCCGGGTCGAAGCCCGGTACTTCCTTAGCCCTTCCACGTTGTCGGGGTGGATGGGCTCCTCTGCGAAAAGAGGCTCGAGAGGCTCGAGTTTCCTTGCGGCCGATATCGCGGAGTTCGGGTTGAACCGCCCGTGGTGCTCTATCAGCAGCTCCACCTTCCCTCTGGTGGCGTCCTTGACGGCCTTGACCCGCTCGTACGCGAGCTCCAGCCCTGGGGCGTCAATCCAGTCGTAATACCTTCCGAAGGGGTCGAACTTCAGCGCCGTGTACCCCATGGCCGCATACTTCTTGGCCCTCGCCCCGAACTGCGCGGGGGTCACGCAGTCCGAGTACCAGCCGTTGGCGTAAAGCCTCACAGACTTCCTGAATGACCCGCCGATGATCCTGTGGACCGGCTCGCCGAGCTTCTTCCCGACGATGTCCCAGCAGGCGATGTCGAAGGCGCTGAGGGCGGTGGTCGACTCGAACGACACCGGGAGATAGAAGTCATGCTTGTGCCACTCGTGCTGGTTCAGCTCCACGTCGGCGGGGTCCTTCCCCTTGTAGAGCCTCCCCACCTCTCGGAGAGACTCCACCACGGGCCTCACCCGGAGGGTCGGGACAGCCTCGCCATAGCCGACGATCCCATCGGAGGTGGTGAGCCTGAGGACGATGGATATCCCCGCCCAGGTTGCGCCGCCAGCCTTCGCGGGTTCGCCGAGCGTGAATATCTCGAAGTCTGTTATCTTCAACCAGAGCGCCCGCCTTTTCTCCTCTGTCCCCTATTTCAACCCAGCCTTCTCTACCAGCTCGCGGACCTTGCGCCGCTCGAGCTCAGACAGAGGGGTCTGCGGTGGTCTCACTTCGCCTACGGGGAACCCTGCTGCGCCCATGGCCGCCTTCAGCCCGGCGGGGAAGTAGCCTGTCCCGGCGGCTTTGACGAGGGGGAGCAGTGACTTCTGGGCTCCAAGGGCGTCATCCCGTCGTCCGTTCCTGAAGAGGTCGAAGATGCTCGAGGAGGTCTTCGGGGCTATGTTGGAGATGCTGATGACCGCGCCCTTCCCTCCTGCCTCCAGGCAGGAGTATGCCATGGCGTCAGACCCGGTGAACACCGCCACCTTCTGTCCGACGGCCTCGATGAAAGCCACGAGGTTGAGCATGTTGTACTCTGTGTACTTCATGCCGACGATCATCTCGTCCTCCGCCAGCCTCGACACGACAGAAAGGGGGACGAAGTTGTGGGTCCACTCTGGAATGTTGTAGAGCACCAGTGGGAGCGTCACCCCGCCGTGTATCAGCGCGAAATGCCGAAACAGGCCTTCCTCGTCCACCCTGTAGTAGTACGGAGCTGTGGCCACGACCCCGTCGGCGCCCACGTCTGCTGCGTCCTTGGCGTACGCTATGGCGTTCCTGGGGGAAGGGTCGGATATCCCCGCTAGGATGGGGACCCTAGAGTTCGTTTTGTCGACGACGACCTCCAGTATGCGCTTCCGCTCTCTCCTGTCAAGGAGGGCGAACTCTCCGGTCGTCCCCAGCGGGAACAAGCCGTCGACCCCCCCATCGATGAGGTAGTCTGTGAGTTCACGTAGTCTTCCTTCGTCCACCTCCCCGTTCTTGTCGAACGGGGTAGGCATGGGCGACCAGATGCCGCGGAGCTCAAGCGCCAGCGCCCATCATCTCCTATAGAGGGTACGCCATGGCCCTGGCAGGAGCCCCGTCGCACCCCCCGATCTTTATGGGGAGGCAGACGAAGAAGACGCGCCTTCCCACCAGCCCCGCAAGCCCTTCGGCGAGCGACTCGATGATAGGTATCCCGTGCGACAGAAGGGTCAGGTGCGCCACCGGGCGGGGAGCACCGAACCCCTCGACCGAAAGATAGTCGATCCCGACCGCCTTGACCCCCTTCTTCACCAGCCAGTCGGCGGCGTCCCCTCCGAGGTAGGTGTACCTCCGCCTCGCCTTGGGGTCGCGCCACCTCCTGCTGAATCCTGTGTAGATCAGGACTACGTCCCCCGCCCGGGCTGACGAAGCATGCCGTTGGAGGTCGGAGCCGGCTATGGCGGACCCCGGGGGCAGGTCGGACACGTCGACCACCTCCGCTTCCCCTACAAAGCTTTCGACAGAAAGCTCGTCTAGCGCCTTCCCTCCCTTGACGAAGTGGGCGGGAGCGTCGACGTGCGTCCCCGTGTGCGACCCTAGCCTCATGACAGAAAGGTTGACTCCGTCCTTTGCGAGCGTCTTGTACTTCGAGATCCTCGGGACCGCGTCGCCCACGTAGAACGTCATGCCGTTTTCGATGGTCTGGGTGAGGTCCACCGCGCTCCCCGTGCTGACTGTCACTGACATGGAAGCGCAGGCCCGGAGACGGGTAATACGCCTTTTCGCGGAACGAAATACGTAAGAGAAACTGAACCCTGAGTTGAGCATGGACCTTATACGGAGGTTCTCGTTCGGGGTGAATCTCGACGACACCTGGAGGTATTCGGGGGTGTCTGAGCCGAAGTCGATTATCTTTCCGCACCTGCTTTCCCTGAGCCTTAGAGAAAGAGGCAGATTCGAGAAGGTAGAGGAAGCCACCATCAAGCTGCGCAACCAGGCGATACCTCAGGACGAAGCCGACAGGGCTTCGCTCGCCCTCGCTGACAGCCTTCGGTCCATAGGCGCTGACTTCGTCAGATGCTGGTTCCCATGGAGGTTCTTTGAACCGGTCCCCGTCCCCGAGGCCGACCTTGGCTCGCTGCTTGACTCGGGGTACGAGAGATGGCCGACTGACGGGTTGGTCAGGGCTCTCGTTGAACAGGGCATATCCGTCCTGCCCGTACTCGCCTGTGGTTACGAGCGCATGCTGCCGCACGGGCTGAGCCCGGACGCGGGAGAAGAAGAGTACCTGAAGAGGGCCGAGACACATGCGAGGGCGCTGGTCAGGCACTACAGGGGGAAGATCAGCACCTGGCAGATAGAGAACGAGCCCAACTGGTGGGCGATGCACGAGGTGGGAGGGTGGCGCACGGGGGCGTCCTGGCTCGAGGGGCCGGGCTTCAGGGACGCGCTCCTCAAAGTCCTCAACGATGCGGTCCACGAAGAGGACCCGCAGGCCAGGACCATGACCAACCTCGAGGCTGACGAGGAGAAGCTGGAGGTAGCGGAGTTCGCGAAATACTGCGACATCGTGGGACTCGACTTCTACCCGAACTACAAGGCTTCGGAACCCGTCGACGCGGCCGTGATCAGGAGGGCTCAGGACGTGTCCAAGGAGACTGGCAAGCCGGTGATGATCGCGGAGACAGGATATCCGAGCGGCCCGTCGCTGCTTGGTTACAGCGAGAAGAAGCAGGCGGACTACGTCCAAAGGGTCATGAGAGAGGCCTTCTCGCTGGAGGGAGTCACGGGTATAGGCATCTGGAGGTACCTCGACACCTCCTGGTCTTCGTTCCCGCCGCAGGAAAACCATTTCGGGCTGATAGACGAGAAGGAGGGCCCGAAGGAAGCCTGGTACAGATACGGCCAAGCCCTGAAGGAACTGAAGGGCTAAGGGCGTCTGGGGTAGGGCTTCAATTCTTTTAACTGCAGGTTCCCAGGCAGGGCCCAAGAGGGCCGGTCGTCTAGTCTGGTAGGATACAGCGGAGCGCGTCCAGTCCCTTGGCAAAGAAATCCAGACTGGGAGAGGTCGGGGGTCCAAATCCCCCCCGGTCCACTATCCCTGGAGTTTGGAACCCTCCGTTATATCGCCCCAGGAACCGGGTCATCATGTTCCCGAGCCGGTCCCCGTACGCCCACCTGCTGGAAGAAGACGAGAACTTCCGGAGATGGTACGAGAACACCGGGCGCGGCTCCCCGACCACTGCTGCGATTTCGTATTACCTGGCTGTCAACGGCGGCGGTCAGCAACAGGTCGTGGCTCTCGCCCAGGTTGTGATGGTCGCCCCGCGAGGGACTATGACGTTTTCGGTCAACCCCTCCTTTCAGAGCGTTGGAATGGTGACTTCGTACGGAAACGTTTGGTGGAGTTCCTAACGGAACACTTTCCGTCTCTGCTGTTTGGTTCATAGGAAAGTACGCATAAGCTGGCCAACGAACCCGCTTCGCATGGGGGTGGAATCCTATTCAGGAGCGCCATCCGCAACTGAAGACGAACAATCGAAGCGACCTGTTAGGAAGAAATTCAAGGAGTTTCGTTGGGTGTAACTGTAGTTACTTTAATACGACCCCTTGTTGGCACCTGCACAATTCCACAAGAGAAGAGAGCCTTGGTCAGCAAATTCTTGGTCGGATACGATGGGTCAGCACAGGCCGGGCGTGCGCTTGATTTCGTCGTTGGCATCGCCTCACAGAACGAAGGCTCCGAGATTCACATTGCGTATGTGGTCCAGAAACCAGCGGGAGCCCCCGATCCCATCCCCGACGAATTGCTGGAATCGTTAAGGAAATCAGGGAAAGAAACGCTTGTGAACGCTGAGCGAGTGGTCAAGAAGAACCTGATTGACGCTATAATCTATCTTGAAATGGGGAATCCTGGGGAGAAGCTCATGGAACTCGCCAGCAGGTTGAACCCAGATCTGGTAGTGCTCGGGACCCTCCGGCACTCCGCGTCAGAGAGGCTTTTGGGGACCGTGTCTTCGCATTTCCTGAAGTCCCGGGCCTACCCGGTCCTTATTGTTCCCTGATTCGGGTCAGCCAACAGCGAGTAGGATGTAGATGAGTACGAAGACAAAGGCAGCCATGATGTAAATCAAATAGAGACCGAGCTTTCCTGGCATTACCTTCTTGCTAGTGTAAGCCGACAACCACAATGCCCACCTGGCGAGGACGTCGTAGAACTTCTTGAAGACATCTAAGACTTCGAGGTCCACGACGTACTCTTCTGGCGACCTGATGATTGGGCGCTGAACTCCGCCAACCTGGACCACAGTCTCTTTGGTCCTGAAAAGGAACCTAAGCATTATGCGGATGGGGGTACTGTAGCCGAAGGAGTTGTAGAGTCCCGTCCCATCGCTGGACTGAGCTGACCCTGCGAACCAACCTTCTGTGCGCCGAACCTTCGGCCCCAAGCCAAGGGGCCTGATCCTCACGCCCCCGGCGACAAGCACAACGCCCAGCAGAACGAGAACGAACGCCACGGCCGTGAACGTCGGGGAGAAGCCTCCGAACGGGCTTCCTGACAGTATCACGAAGGGTGAAGGCACCCCCAGTAGGCCGGTGACGAACGTACCGAACGGGTTTGTCCCTAGGGCCTGGGACACAGCATCTGAGGCGAGTAGGAACACCCCTGGAGCTGCGACACCCGTCGCGATGATTAACGCAGCGAAGTACACAAGGCTGCCCATAATCGAGAGACCCCCGTTGGTGCCATGTTTCCCACTAGCGGTCGCCAACTTCCGTGGCCACAGTATCCCGAACCCGTAGGCTTTCGTCATTGTAACAACGATTATCCCTGCTGCCAGCGCGACCACCGCGCCCACCAGGGTCCCGACAATCTGGCTCGTCAGGTCCCCGAACCTGAAGGATTGGAAAAGCGCCTCTAGGATCATCCATTCTGAGACGAACCCCGCAAGCGGAGGCACGGCGGCCAAGGACAAGGCCGTGAATATGCTTGTGAAACCAAGAGATGGCCTCTCGTCAGGTGGCAATGGATTACTGCTGCCCAGGTCGAAGCTTCCCCTCAGCTTGCTGACCCACCCGTTGGTGAGGAAAAGCGACGCCTTGGCAATAGAGTGGGCGAAGGCATGGAAAAGGGCGGCAACAAGGGCGAAGTCCGCGAGCAAGGTCAGGTTGTAGTAGGAGGCGACCATGTACGACCCTATGGCCACTACGATCATCCCGTTGTTTTCTATCGTGCTGTAGGCGGGCAAACCTTTCGAGTGTTCCGAGACCGAGCTGAAGAGCGCTCCAAGGAGGGCTGAGACCCCGCCGATGGTCAGGGCCAGCCACCCCCACCAGAGCTCGTACTGTCCGAGCTGGGACACGACGTCGATGATGCCGTAGACCCCCATCAATGTGAGCGTCGCGGATAGGAGTGCAGAGGCGTTCGACGGGGCGCTAGAGTGGGCGATAGGGAGCCACTCGCTCATATGGAAGGGAGCCAATCCCATCTTCAGGCCGAATCCGACAAGCGCAGTGACGAAGATCCAAGAGCCCAGTGGTGAGATGATTCTCGCTACGTCGGGTCCCATGAAGTCGAAGGTGCCTGCTGCTGAGAAGAGTCCGGAGAATGCAAGCATGATGAACACGCTGCTCCCTTCCCCGAAGGCGAGGAAGAGGTAGGCAGCATTTCTCACACCTTCCCTGTCGCCTTTCCCCTGCAGTATCATGAAGAAGGAGGCGATTGTCATCGACTCCCAACCTATCAGAAACGTGATGGCGTCGCCGCTTACCAGCACGAAGACCATCGACAGGATGGTGAGTAGCAGGAGAGACGAGAGCGACTTGGGGTAGTCGTCATCGTACTTTACCGAGTACAAGCATGTCCCGAGCCAGACAAGTGAGGAGATCAGGAGGAAGTACGAGTTGAATTGGGAGACCTGCAGTTGGGCGAAGCTCGATGATGTGACCTTCCAAAGGTCGATGGAAGTCGTCCCTCCAGAGATTAGGACGGTGAGCGAGAGTATTGTGCTCAACGCAGAGCCCACAACCCCCAGGAGATATGCCGCCCTCTTCGAAATCAGCCCGAGGAAGAAACCCGCACCGAAGGTCACCAAAGTCCCAAAGAGGAGCCCTGCCACTACGCCAACCGCGGTCATGGCGGCGCCTCCTTCCTCAGCCTCCCAGCGGCCAGAAGCAACCCCTCCAGGATCTGAACAGGAGAAGGCGGGCATCCAGGGACGGTGACATCAACCGGAATCACCTCCCTCACTGATGAGACAAACCCTTCAGTCCCTCTGAAGATGCCGCCGCTGATGGCACAGGCTCCTACCGAAATGACTAGCTTTGGTTCTGGCATGCTTTCGTACGTCCTCTTGAGGACATCCACCATCGCTGGATTGAGGGCTCCGACCACCAGCAGGGCGTCGGCATGCTTGGGGGAGTTTGTCAGCGAGATTCCGAGCCTCGTAAGGTCATAGTATGGATTGGAAAGGTTCAGCACCTCTAAATTGCAGGCGTTGCACGACCCGACGTCTATCATTAGGGCTTGGAGCGACCTTCCAAAAATCTGCCTCGCACTCCTCACATTTTGCAGGACGACACTTGCCTGGAGGGCCCGGGTCTTGTCGTTGTTTCCATCTTCGAATGAGAACCCTGCCGATGAGCAAAGGCGGCAGTAGACGCACATTCCAAGGTCTATCTTCCTCTCTTGCGAGTTGATTGCGCTCGTTGGACAGCCCTTCTCGCCCCCCGGCCAATCTGCATGTTGAGTGGCCATGGGTGGCTGAGAGCTTTGAGGAATCTCTTCACTTGTGGGGGGTGTCCTAGGATATCTCGTAGTGAGGACACCTTTCTTCAACCCGCGGAGGACCCAAATCTTTGGCATCTTCGACTCTCACCTGTCTGAATCGGCGAATGAAAGGCCGAAGCTTTCGTAAGCGAACTGGAAGTCCGTGAAGACGTTCCCTTGGAGGCTCTTGGCGAACGGGAGCCAATTCACCAGGGAAGGAGGGCGGATGTGCAGATTGCTTATCCTGCCTCGGTTGTCAACCTGAACCACCTGTATCAAGTCGCCGCTGGGACTTTCAATCCTGCAGAAGGCGAAATCCTCCGGAAGTCTATCCTGGGAGGACCGTTTAGGACTAGTCCGTGGCCCTGGTCCGTCACCCGGCATCCTGTCGAGGAGTTCCCTCAAAGCTATGGTGCTGGATTCGATTTCCTTCACCCTCACCATAGTCCTAGCCATGGTGTCCTCACCCGACTCGGTCTCCAGGTTGACGTAGATGTCCCTGTACGGCTCGATGGGGTAGGTCAGTCTGTCGTCCCACTGCAGGCCCGACCCGCGAGCTGCGGGGCCGACGGAACCGAGTACGATTGCGTCGCCTCTCGAAAGCTTCGCCGTGCCCTGAAGCCTGTCGAGGAAGATCCTCGAGGAAAGGAAGTACTCAACAAGCTTAGAGAACTCTCCTGCAACCGTCCTGATTTCACTGACGAGCTGAGTGCGCTCTTCCTTGGCCAGGTCATAGCGCACACCCCCGAGAGTGTTGATTCCGAAAAGATACCTGTGGCCGAAATACTTGGAATTCGACCGCAGAATCCTCTCTCTTAGGGCATGCGTCTGTGTCGCGGCCACGTTCTGTGATGCTGCTTCGGCG
>JAKACC010000111.1 GCA_021796515.1 archaeon
GAAGACGGTGAATCCCGAGGTCTACGCCACGGTGTCGGGGCTCCGACAGGAGGACGTGATTTCATGCGTGGGAGAGGTCAAGGAGAGCAAGGCCGCCCGCCAGGGGTTCGAGGTCGTCCCCAGGTCGGTGGAGGTGATCGCCAGGTCCGCGGCCCCGCTCCCCCTGGACCCCAGGGGGGTGACCCCGGCGGCTCTCGACACGCGACTCGAGTGGAGGTCGCTGGAGCTCAGGCGCCCAGAGACCACGGCGGTGTTCAACATCGAGAACGCCCTCGTCCAGGGGTTCGAAGAGTACCTCCAGGGGTCGGGGTTCATCAGGGCTTTCACGCCGAGCATAATCGGCGGGGTGTCCGAGGGCGGTTCGGAGGTCTTCAAGATCGACTACTATGGAAGGGAGGCGTTCCTCAGGCAGGACCCCCAGCTCCACCGGCAGCTGACAATCGCAGGCGGGTTCGACCGGATCTACGACCTCGGCACCAACTGGAGGGCCGAGCTCTCGCACACCCCGCGCCACCTCAGCGAGCACAGGACCATAGCCCCGGAGATCGGCTTCATCGCCGACGAGAGGGACGTGATGCGCGTCGAAGAGGAGATGCTGGTCCACGGGATCGAGAAGGCGTCCAAGAGGTGCCCGAACGAGCTGGCCGTCCTCAAGCGCGAGCTCCCGCTGCCGAAGACGCCCTTTCCGGAGGTCGACTTCCCGGAGGTCTACGGCATACTGCAGTCGAAGGGAAAGGAGCTCCCCAGAGGCGAGGACCTCGACGAGGAGTCGAAGGACCTCCTCGCCGCCTACGCCAGGGAGAAGTTCGGGACCGACTTCTTCTTCGTGAGCCGGTTCCCATCGAAGCCGAAGCCATTCTACATCATGAGGTACGACGACGACCCGGAGTTTGCCAGGTCGACGGACTTCTTCTTCGGGAGCCTCGAGCTGTCCTCGGGGGGGCAGCGCGAGCACAGGCACGAGAAGATCATGGCCCAGATCAAGGAGAAGGGGATGGACGCGAAGTCGCTCGCCTGGTTCACGGAGCCCTTCCGCTACGGCGTCCCGCCCCACGGCGGGTTCTCCTTCGGCATAGAGCGGTTCACCGCGAGGCTCCTGGGGATAGAGAACGTCAAGGAAGCGGTCCTCTTCCCCAGAGACCCGGAGAGGCTGCAGCCGTAGGGACGGGGGACCCGCCGCGAGGGCCCCGTCAGGCGATGGTCTCCTCAGAACCTTCCGGGGCGCGCTCAGCCGGCGCCCGTCACGGTGAGGGTGACGTTGTTCGACTCCACCCCTCCGGGGATCTGGACGAAGAAGGTCGCCGTGCCGGTGAAGGGCGCATACACCCACACGCTGCAGTACGCCGCCGGCGTCGCGAGCTGTGGGATATACTCGCACGCGCCCACCACCCCTGGGGTGGACGACACGACGTCCAGCAAGGAGAGGACCGTCTGGGATGTCTCGGAGCCCGTGACGACGTTCCCGGTCCCGTCATAGAGGACCACAGGGACGTAGAACTCGGTGAAGGGACACTGTCCGATGCACACCCGGTGTCCCATGCCGGCCACGTAGCCGTTCCCTGCCCCGCCTACCGTCCCCGCCTGGGCTGTGAGGCTCGACAGGGTCAGGTCCACGCCGGTCACCGGCACCTCCACCGTCAGGATGGCGCTCCCGGAGCTCGCCTGGTTGTACGCATCGCCGCTATAGGAGGCGGTTATCGTCTGGGTCCCGACGGACGAGGGCATGTAGGCCACGGAGCAGCTCCCTGACGAGAGCGTGCACCCGCTGGAGGGTGCGAACGTCCCGCCCCCTTTCGTCGAAAATGTGACCGTCCCCGTCGGGGACGAGCCGGATACTGTCGCCTTGCAGGACACGCCCGACCCGAGCGAGACAGTCGAGGGCGAGCAGGACACCGCGGTGCCGGTGCTGGCCGGCGATATGTACTCCAAGACCTGAGCGGTCCCCCTGTCAGCGACCCAGACGTTCCCGCTGCCGTCGACGGCCACCCCGGTGACGTCGCTGCCGACGCCGTTGGTCAGGGACAAGGTCACCCTTGTGTAGGGGGGTGCGATCTCTGCCACCGCGCCCGCGGCGTTCTCGACGACCCAGAGGTTGCCGCTGGGGTCGAAGGCGAGGGAGTTCGGCGTGGAGACTCCTGTGATTGTCCTGACGGGCGCGCCCGTGTAGGGGTAAGCGAACTCCTGTATCGAGTTGGCGGAATAGAGGCTCACCCACATGTTCCCGCTGCTGTCGAAGGCGACGTCGGTGGGACTCGCGCTCACCGACCTCAGCAGAGTCACGGCCGGGGAGGTCATCGGGTTCGATATGCCCACCAGCTGGTCCACCAACGTGCTCGATATGTAGAGGATCCCTGCGGGGCCGAAGTTCAGGCCGTTGGCCGAGTTAAGCGCGAAGCTGCTCGACGGGGATTCGGAAGAGCTGAACGGCGGGGTGAACCCGTAGACTTTGCTCCCTGCGTAGTCTGCGACCAGCAGGTTCCCCGACGAGTCGAACGCGATGCCGTTCGGGGAGAACGCGAGGTTCAGGGTGAAGGAGGGGACGCTGGAGCTTGTCACGGGCGCCACATACTCCAGGATGGTGTCCGCCGGGCCGTCAGACACCCAGAGGTCGCCGTGCGAGTCGAACGTCAGCGAGTAGTTGCTGTGGTTGAGTACCACGCTCGGGGACTGGCTCGCGCTGAAGGCGAAGGACGCCGGAGCCGTCAAGGCCGAAAGGGCGAAGACGAGAAGGACCGCGATTGAAAGAAGGCGGACCCCACTGCCGCTAAAACGCAACGAAGCTGAGCCGATCTGGCACCGTATTTAGCCGTTGTAGTTTGCGACGTCAGGTCCCGGTGCTCTCCGTC
>JAKACC010000112.1 GCA_021796515.1 archaeon
CGCACTTCACACATAGGAGGCTCACCTCGGTGCCGAATATGCTCGCCTTCATCCTCTGGTATGACGACCTGCCGAGGGAGTCGGGGGCGACCGCCTCCGGGACCTCAAGGTACCTGTAGAGGAGGTTGTAGGCGATGGGGGTCGGCCTGTCCCCCGCCTGATAGGTATCCACCGCTATCTCCCCGTTGGCGACCTCCAACAGGATCTGCTTCCCCCTTTCAATGTCGATGAGGTCTCTCCCTGTCTCCTGCAACGCCTCCTCGAAGATGGGGGTCTTCTCGAACCTCGTCGGGAGTGAGCACAGGTTCGGGTGTGCGATGAGCTTTCCCCGTTTCAGGGCGCCGAATCGCTCTGCCACGAACTTCACCCTGACCGGGAACGGGAAGTTCCTCTGTGCGGCCACCGCGTAGGTCCTTTCCAGCTGTTCCGGGGTCAGCCCCATCAGCTCCTTCGCCATCGCCTTGAGGTCGAGCTCCTCGGTGTCCGTCGTGAGCTCCATCAGCAGCCGATAGCCGTCGAGCCACCAGACCCTGACCAGCCCCCGCCTCGAAAGCACTTCCTCGAACACGTAGGCGAACGTCCGGTTCACCGACTCTCCGAAGCAGAGGTGGACGATTAGGTACTTCCCGAACCCTTCGAAGAGCACCAGCTTGTCCGACGGTACCGGGGCTCCCATCTTCTTGTGCTCGGCGATCTGGTCGACCACCAGCGCCCGGGCAGCCGCCTCTCCAGGGATCTTCTTCTCGACCGATTCCACGGCCTCGTTCCCCCGGTTCAGGGCTTCTGAAATCTCCCTCCTCAACCGCCCTGTCTCGGCCGCAAGTTCGTATGGTATCGGCAGCATCTCCCCGTCCCACCCCGGCACGGCAGCAAGGGGGTCTTCGACGGGGGTGACGTAGATCTTCCTGTCGTCAGCTATCTGCTCTATCTGCCAGACCTTGCCCTTGATGATGAAATGGACTCCCACCTTCGCCCTGAGGAGGACGAACTCCTCGCCGAGTATCCCGACGGTCTGGTTGGTGGAGACGTCGACCACCAGGTAACGGGTCTCGTCCGGGATCATGGAGAGGTTCTCGTAGTAGTATTCCCGGGTGAGCCTCGTCCTTACGAGTGTCTTGCCGTCGAACCTGATCTTCCTGAGCTCGGAGAGATAGCTCGCCGTGCGGAGGAACGCGTCCTCAGTCAGGCCCCTGAACGGGGCCGCCTTCCTGATCTCGGCCAGCATCCTGTCTGGCTCCATGGCCTCGAAGTCCATGAGGTAGCCTGCGATCTGGTGCGCCAGCACGTCCAGGGAGTTCACGTAAGGGCGGGTCGGTTCGATCCTCCCCCTGCTTGCCGAGTTTATGCCGGCCGATGACTCCAGTATGTCGTCCGCCGACACGGTCACCAGGACCCCCTTCGACACCTTTCCGAGCCTGTGGCCGCTCCTGCCGACGCGCTGGACCAGGCTTGTCACCTGCCTCGGAGACATGTACTGCACCACCAGGTCGACCGAGCCGACGTCTATGCCGAGCTCCATGGTGCTGGTGCAGACGAGCGCCTTCAGTTCGCCAGACTTGAATGCCTGTTCGACCCTTTCTCGCTCCTCCCTTGGAAGCGAGCCGTGGTGTACCCCTACGTCGCTCCTCAGCCTCGCGAGCTTCTCCCCCATCATCTCGGCCAGGGTCCTGCTGTTGACGAAGATCAGGGTCGATGTGTGCCCGTCGATCAGGGAGTTTATCCTGGAGAGCCTTGCCGCGAGGTCGGGAGCGGAGTACGTCTCCTTCGCGGCCGACTGGCTCGACTGATCGGGGACGGGGTATTCGATGGCGTATGAGAACTCCTTCGGGGCGTCCGCCTTCACCAGAGTCCTAGGCCTGTCTCCGAAGAGGAAGGCGGCTGCTACATCGGGGGTTCCAATCGTAGCAGAAAGCGCGACGAGCTGGAAGTCAGGCGAGACCTTCCTGAGCCGCTGAAGACCCACACAGAGTTGGACCCCCCGCTTGCTCTCTACAAGATTGTGCAGCTCGTCGACGACGACGGCCTTCAGGTGGGAGAGGTTCTCCCTCATCCTTCTTCCGGGGAGGACGGCCTGAAGGGTCTCGGGTGTCGTTACCAACACGTCAGGAGGGTGCGCCGATTGCCTCGCCCTCTGCGCCTGGGGGGTATCGCCGTGCCTTATGTCCACCGTCAGCCCGAGCTTCATACACCATCCCTGGAGTCTCTTCAGCATGTCCCTGTTCAGGGCCCTCATAGGCGTGATGTAGAGGAGAGAGATGCCCTCCCCGTGCCCCTCGAGAACCAGCCTGCTCAGCAGCGGGAGGAGGGCCGCTTCGGTCTTCCCCGACCCGGTCGGGGCCACTACCAGTACATCCTCCCCTCTGCCGATGAGTGGCCACGCCTTCACCTGTGGGGGGGTCGGCTCCCTGATGTCGGTGTCAACCAGAAACCCCCTCACAGCCGGCGCGAGGGACTCGAACGCCGTCTCGTTGGGCAAACACCTTCCAGAAGGCTCCAGCCGATTTAAGGAGTAGCGAGAGAGGGGTGGCCGAAAGTGAATATCGACTTCGGAGTCAGCAACGTCTAAATGCGCCCAGGGTTCGCGCAGCCTGTAAGCTTGTCCCGCAGCGTCAAAGAGGTCTCCCAGGAGAGGCCGTCCCATCTCACGACCGTCAAGGAGATCATCCTTGAGAACTTCATGAGTTACGAATATGCCAGGATCCCCCTGCGTGAAGGGCTGAACCTGATAGTCGGTCCCAACGGGGCAGGCAAGTCTTC
>JAKACC010000037.1 GCA_021796515.1 archaeon
CGGTCTAACTCGTCGGTCAGCTGCGCAACCGAGTTCCCCGTAACGTATTTCCACGAGCCATCGCCCACCGCTGTCGAGTCTTTGGTCACGGCCAGTGAAATCATGCACTTCCTGAAGCTGAATGCCTTCACACCCATCTAGACCAACCTTGCTTCCTGCTACTTATCTGTGAGACGGACTTCGAACCCGCGGCGCATTTTGAATGGGCTGTCTATTGTAGTGTTCCAGTAGGTTCCGGCCACAACGGCCAGGTTACTCGAGCCCGAGGTCTCTGAAAGTCCCGATTCTGACGTCGTCTGGGACCGAGTTCAGTTCGCCAGTCCGATGGCCGATTATCCCCTTCACGCCGACCCTGGCGGCCGACTCCACAAGCCTCTGGGTCACAATTCCGTCGAAGATTAGGTACTGGGCACCGCCGGTCCCTTCCATCTTCTGGACGAGCTCGCTGATGGGGAACCTCCCGATTTCTTGGAGCCCGGTATCAAGGAGTATGGCTTCCAGAGTCCCGTTGAGGTTCGGATAGATTTCGCGCGCCTTGACCACTACAGGCTCCTCGGGCTCGTCTTGGGCCCTCGGGGGCGGGGCTTCTGTCGTTCCCCCCCTCTGCCTTCTCTGGGGAGCTTGCGGCTCGACCTTTTCCGTCTTCAGGAGGTTGATTACGTCGATAGGAGTGAGGTCCTCGACCTCTTTCCCCGCAGGAGCGTGTAGGACTTCCTCTACATGCATGACTTGGGCGAGCTCTTTCTCGATGAGTTCCCCTCCCCTGTCGCCGTCGAGCACCGCTATCAGCCGCTTCTTCTTCCCCAGTTCTATGATCGAGTCTGGGATGCTGGTCCCCTCGAGCGCCACGACATTCTCTATCCCGGCCCTCAGGAAAAGCACTACGTCCGCCCGTCCTTCCACTAGATAGACCAACTCAGAGGAGTAGACCCCTGGTCCGGCAGGTAGGTTCTCCAGTCCGTAGTTGATGACCTTAGCCCTCCTGGTGGACTCCGTGACGTCCTTCAGGAGGTTCTCCCCCTCGCTGGAGGTCTTGGAACTCCAGTCTCTCACTATGAGCTTGGCCCTGTCTACTATCTGCTTCCTCTTGACTGCTCTCACATCCTCGATGTTCCCGACGGTGAAACGAGCGCTGCACGGCCCGACCTTGTCTACGCTCTCCACCGCCGCCGCGATTAAAGCGGCCGTTCCTATGTCGGTGGACATCGGGATTATGACATCTCCCCTGGTCCTGTCGTTCTTGGACTCTAGGTTGATTTCTATCCTGCCAACCTTCCAGCTCTTCTGGAGCTCGTTGAGGTTCATCTCAGGGCCGAAGAGACCTTCAGTCTGGCCGAAAATCGCGCCGATTACGTCAGCTCTTTCGACGACGCCGTCTACTTCAAACCTGAGTCTTACTAGATACTTTACTATACCTGAATCTGGCAACTCCCTTCTCTCCGTTCACTTTCTGTTTCACTCGTGCTTAACGGTGTTAATCGTTAATTGAATCACCCCGAATTTTATCGGGGATATAAACTTCGTGTTTTCTTTGCGTGCCGTTAATGAAACGGCCGAGTCTGGCGCTGTCTCCCCGCCCGCGGGACCCCGTCTACCCAGCCCCATAGGGGCCGCCGGACACCCCATTCCATTCGAGGTCGTCGGCCTTCGCGAACCTGCCAAGGTTCTCGATGTGGAGGAAGACGCCTCTTGAAGCCGCCTTCAGCCATTTGCGCTCGCTCAGGGAGGTAACCACTCCCTCGCGACCCAGTTTCTTCGCATACTTCGACGCCAAGCTTGCGCCCTCACTGTCCAGGTCGGTTAGGATGATGACCTTCATCGCGCCTTTCAGGGCCCACGGCCCGCTTCTGCCAAGGAGGGAGACGGTGACCACCTGGCCGCCGTATCCCAGCTTCCTCAGTGCCCTGCTGTCTCTCTGTCCCTCTACCAGTATGGCCCACCCCTCTTCAGATCTGTCGTTGAGATACCTGACAAACTCTGAGAGGAAAGCTTTGAAGACTCGGTAGACCCTTTCTCGCCTGTCGATCACCCGGTTCACCTTTTGGAGAGTGTTGCCCGTCTCTGACGAGCCCGGATCATGTCCCAGCTTTCAGCGGGGAGCATCACCGAGCCTCTTCAACGGGCAAACGGCTCCCGCCTGTCGCGCGGCTGGGTAAACCATCCGCTCATCAAAGCGTCTCCGCCTTCGCAGGTGGCCGTTTGCCGCGCTTTAGAACGAAAGCCGTCTGCGACGGAAGGCCCCCGGCGCTATTTTAGGAGTTCGTACAGCGCCGAAAGGTCTAGCTCGAACCCTGAGACCGGGACCCCCATCCCGAAGGCTTCAACGGCTTCGGGCTTCAGCTCCCCTACGAAACCGAGCTCCTTCTCCCCCACCCTGATTCCAGCGCACCTTCCTTGGGCGAAGGCCCAGTGGTCTCCTGCCGGGGTCACTATTTCCCTTTCTGAGACGAGGCGGCAGAGCGCCTCCAGGTACATCTTGGCTTCGGTGAACGACGACTGAGAGTGCGCCACCAGGCATCCCAGGTGCCAAGACTCGGCGACGCCGCTTTCGGACCTTGAGTAGGTCCTGCCGACTTCGTAGACCCTCTGAGGGTAGTCGGACTTCGCGTTCCCAGTGAGCGCGGCCATAAGCGAGGGGATGATCGAGTCCCTTAGCAGAGAATGATCCAGGCTCTTGGGGTCCTGGACAGCAACCTTGTCGGAGGAAGGTCTCTGGAACGCGGAGTAAAGTGACTTCTCGTCGACCAGTTCGTAGGTCATGAGCTCTACCATCCCCTCCCCCGCCATGACGGTGGACACCGCGTCGAGGAATTCTTCGAAGGGGTTGAAGGTGCCTGGTTGCCCGCTCGGCGGATACACCGGCGCTATCCTGTCCACCCCATAACCCAGGGCGACCTCTTCGGTGATGTCTACCCGGTGTAGGAGGTCGACTCTGTACCTCGGCCCCAAGGCTTTCCCTCCGCGCACGCCCATCCTGCTCTTCGCCAGAGCGCGAAGTATCTCCTTGCGAGACAGGTCGAGGCCCAGGACAGACCTGACCAGATCCAGGTCCAGGGGGACCCCTATGGGGGTGAGGTCTGGGGTTGCTCTCGCTCCGCTCTCGTACTTCACCAAGACGGTCTTCAGGTTTCCGCCCGCCTCCGCCAAGGTGGTCGCCATGACAGCTAGCGCGTCATCCCCCGCAGCCAAGTCCGTGCTCGTGACGTCCACGAAAAGGTGTTTCGTCTTGGTCGTAACCTTCGTCGCGTTTCCGTTGACAATCGGAGGGAAGGAGAGGACCGTCCCCTTTGAGTCATAGATTACTGGGAAGGTCTTCCTCCCCACGAGGGTTGACCCGTATGCCCGCCCCTCACGGGTGCCTGCCAGTATCGAGGCTATCGACGATGGTTCCTTTGCTCCCAAGGGGACGAACTCGAAAGAAGCGGGTACCCCCCTGTAATACAGTGGCGGGGAAATCGCGTCCATGTCGTGGAGGCCGATAGCCACCCTCTTCCGCCTCCTCCCGAGACCGTTGTGTAGGTCCTCTTGGAGCGAGATTACCTGCCTGATATCCTCGTCGTCTAGCTCCAGACCCGAAGCGACGCAACAAGCGATGTATGGTCTTACGGACGAGAGTCTCCGATCTACGTTCATGCGGACCCCAGACGGCTTGGTGCGGAACACAGGTAACCCCACGTCCTTACCAAGCAACCCCCTCATGGCCCGTGCGACTCCGAAGTCCGTACCCAGGTCGGGCCTGTTTGGGCTGTACTCCACCCTGACGAAGTCCTTCCCGACCCCTTCGATGTCCAGGCCGATGTAGGGGAGGCGGTCGACTATCTTCCTCCGGTCCTCCCCGACCATCTTCGAAAATCGGGGGAACTCTATCCTAACTACCGGCAAGCTCTCTCCTGTTCCTGAGCCATGAAAGGTCAGACCCGTACAGGGCCCTCATGTCGTCCAGGCCGTACCTCATCAACATCAGCCGTTCTATCCCAGGTCCCCAGGCCAGGACAGGCACTCTTACCCCCAGAGGGACTGTGACCTCTGGGCGGAAGACCCCTGACCCCCCCAGCTCAATCCAGCTCTTGAAAGCCCTAGAGTAACCCATCACCTGCAACGAGGGCTCGGTGTAGGGAAAGTATGTGGGCCATAGTTTCACGTCAGTCATCCCCAGCTTCTTGTAGAACTCTGTGAGGAACCCCATCAGATGCCTGACGTTGAGCCCCTTGCCCACCATGATCCCGTCCATGTGGTGGAACTCGGCGAGGTGTTTGTAGTCGAGGTTTTCATTTCTGTAAACCTTTGAAACGGCAAAGACCCGAGTCTCCCTTTCTTTCGACTCCGAAAGGGCCTTGACAGTCAGAACCGTGTTGTGAGTCCTGAGGACTAGGCGCCTCGCCTCGTCAATACGCCAACTGTAGCCCCAGCCTCTGCTCCCCGTCTTCCATCCATCTTCATGAGTAGCCGCGACGTTGGCGACCAGGCCCTTCCTCTCGAGACCTTTGTCTGACAGCCCAGCGAGGTAGAAGGTATCCTGCATCTCTCTGCCTGGATGGTCCTGCGGAATGAAGAGCGCGTCGAAGTTCCAGAAAGCCGGATAGACGCTCCCCCCTTCGAGCTCGGTGAACCCCATCGAGATGTAAGCCTCCCTGACTTCCCTGATGAAGTCCCTTACAGGGTGTCTCCGACCCGGATAGAAACGCGGCGCCTTGGCTTCCACGTCGATGGGTCTGAGCTTCTTCTTCTTCCAGGACCCCGTGGTCAGGGCTTCCGTGGTCAGCCGGTCTATGAACTCGCCACCAGCGTCGGCTGCGGAGGCGCGTCTGCCTTCGTCGGTGATGGCCACCCTCGTGGTTCGGTTCTCCACGCGCCTGACTATCCCGCGCCTGAGTAAATCAGGAAGGAGCGAAGCTTGGTCCGGCGAAAGCTCTCCCTCGGGCCTCCCCTCCTTCAACGACGCCAAGAGGGAACGGAGAGTCTTGGGTCCCTCTGGGTCTCCAATCCACACCGCGGGGACAGTTTCTCCGCCCACCCTGACCCATCCGCTCCCCCTGGCCCTTCCGAGAGCGGCCGAGAACTCTTCGGGGGAGGCGAAGGCGCCCTTGAGGTCCTCTAAGGTCAGCAAACCTGTAGACTCGCTCACTTTCCGGACAAGCTCGAGTTCCGGGGGTTCCTTTTCGACCTCCAGTTTCCGTTCAACAGTGTTCCCGATGGTGACCAACTCCTTGGAAGAGAGCCACTGGAGGGCCCTCCTCACCTGGTCCTCGTTCAGCGAAGCGGCGCTGACGATCACTTCGAAGGGGGCTGACGAGAGAGGAGCCAGGACAGACAGAATCTTCCTCTCGAGGGGGTGGAGGGCGCTCGACACTTGTTGTTACCTCCCCTTCGAAGATAAGTAGTCCCTGCTCTTCGCAAGAAGGTCCTCGGCGTCCTTGGTCATGGCGTCTCGCTTCCTGTGGTGCTCTTCCAGGTATGTCTTGACGAGGCCTGTGACCTCCTGCTTGCACTCTCCGCAGAGCCGAACCCCTCCGGAGCACTCGTGGTTGACGGTCTCCACGTGACGGTCGTCCTTCGCGAAATGGAAGCGGTAGAGGTCGTAGACCGGGCAGATGTCAGGCCTGCCGCCCAGGCGGCGCTGCTCCTCGACCGTGTCCCTCCCGCCGGTGAACGCGGTCAAGATCTTCTTGGAAGCGTCATTTGGCCTGCTTTCCAGTGTGATGAGGGAGTCGGCCGCCCGCTTGGACATCTTCTCGGAGCCGTTGAGGCTCAGCATAAGGCGGTGGTAGATCGATGAAGGAGGGACGAAGCCGTACTCTTCGTGATACCTCGCAGCAAGATCCCTCGAGAGCCTGATGTGAGGGTCCTGGTCAGCCCCGACCGGGACCAGTACTGGTTTGGGCCCGCCCAGTTCGGGGAGCTGCGGCATCAAAATGTCTCCCGCTTGGTACAGCGCTGACATGTAGAGTCCTATCTGCCTCTCGCCGTAGATGGCCCTGAGCATGTTGTTGGTGACCCCCTTCGAGAACACGGTCCCGAGCTGCAGCACTTTCAGGTTCTCGCTCTGGAGGTAGACCACTGCCCTGTCAGGGTCAAGGCCGAGTGCGAGTATATCGGCCACGTTCCTGATGGCGATCTTGGAGGTCTGCTGGAACGAAAGCCCGTTGTCTGCGTATGCTTCGACGTCGGCGATGGCGTAGTAGACCATCCCCTTTTTCGACAGGGACTGGAAGTACACCATGTCGTCGGCTGTCATCTTCGTTCCGAGGTGGAAATCCCCTGTAGGCTTGATGCCGCTCATCACGGCGTAGGGCTTGTGGGCGTCGACGGCGTCGAGGACTCTGGCAAGGTCCCGCTGGCCGAAATCGATTCCGCGGCTGAGGTGAGGGCTGGGGGTCCTGAAGCGTGGGAGGAGTGAAGCTACCGGCTCGATCCCGAACTCGGATTGAAGTCTGGCATAATCCTTGACCGAACCTGTCCCCCATGGGTCGAGCCTTTCCTTCTCCACACTACTTTCGCCTGGCCGCCTTCGGATATAACCACTCCTTGGAGGCCCCCTTCAACCGGCTAGGTTCCCGGTGACCCTTCCCTGGGGGTCAATCTCGCCCTTCCTTATCCTCGTTGAAGATATTGGCTTGGAGTCTTCAGCCATCACGTAGTCCACGACCACCACCTCAAGGGGAGGGAACCCCTTCTCCCTGCGAAGCGCGTTTGCCAAGGAGACCCTCTTGGCAGTTTCCCTGCTGACCACGATTGCCTCCACCTCTGGGGAGGCTATCCCCGGCCCGAAATAGTCGTCAAGCTTCGCTACCAGGTGCTGCCTTCCTGGGAACATCTGGCTGATGAGCGCCTCTAGCGCCTTCACCCTTTCCTCGTAGTCCTCGTCCGGAGTCTTCCCTTCACTTCGGGCGAATTCGTCCGAGGTCACCCCGATGACCACTCGCTCCCCTACCTCGAAGCTCTTGGCAATCAGGGCCAGGTGGCCACGATGGAGATGGTCGAACGTCCCTCCGGTAGCCACCGTCTTGAACTTCAACGCCTCCGCCCCTCTCCACAAATCAGTTGAAATAGCACAGGCGCTGCTGCTGACTCGAACACCATAAAGGATTTGTGAGAGAATGACACTAGTCCCCGAAGAGTACAGGAAATCTGGTCGGATCACGAGCCAGGTGAAGGCCGTGGTCAGGTCGGCTGTGAAGCCCGGAGTGGGATTTCTTGAGATTTGCGACTTGGTGAAGACAGAGGTCGAGTCGAGAGGAGGGAGCCTGGCATTCCCCACTGGGATAGGAGTCAACGAGATGACGGCTCACTACGCGCCCCAGAACGGAGACTCATCGACCGTCAGGGAGGGGGACCTGGTCAAGGTGGACTTCGGCGTCCACATAGACGGTTACGTGACCGACACATCTGTGAGCGTGACTTTCAACCCAGAGTACAACCTTCTCCTGGAAGCGACGGAGAGGTCCCTCGAGGCGGCCGTGGCTACCGCGAGGCGGGAACAGAGGACAAGCGAGATCGGAAGAGAGATCCACCGAGAGGCTGCCAGGTTCGGGTTCAAGACCATAGAGAATCTGACAGGGCACACTGTGGACAGATGGGTGGTCCACGCGGGGAAGAGCATCCCTAACCTGTACATGCCGGGCATGCAGTCCCTCAAGAAGGGCGACGTCTTCGCCATCGAGCCATTCCTCACGCTGGGCTCGGCGGCGGGGTACGTTGTCGACGGAGATTCGAAGACGATTTTCTCGATAGTGGCAAGGAAGAAGACCGGGATACCAGAGCTCGACGGGTTCGCTGACAGGGTCTGGGCTGAGCGCAAGACGCTCCCCTTCACCCCCAGCTGGTATGCCGAAGAGTACGGGAGCGGGAAGCTCCCGGGAATCATCGACAGGTTGGTGGCCAAGAGGATTGCCAAGGCGTACCCCGCTCTGGTGGAAGCTTCGGGGTGCCCCGTGGCGCAGTTCGAGCACACCATGGCCCTCGACGACGGGGGCCTTACAGTACTAACCTGATGGCTTTTGTCCCTCGGCGTAGACCAGGCTGACCCTGGTCGAGTTGCCGCACTTCGAACACTTCGCCGCCTCCTTGGTGACGTAGTCGCCGACCGCGAAGGCCCTCTTGGTCTTTTGACCGCAGGCGGGGCACTCTTCAATTGTGTAGACCAATAGCTTGGTCTTCTTGTCAGGACCGGGAACAGGGCTCATCATTGTGCGACACCGAGGGTGTTGCCAATGCCCGCGACGACGACGTCGTCGCCTTCCTTCGTCTTCTCTTCTATCACCCTGTTGAGGACTTGGGTGACCTTGTCGGCGGCTTCCGCTATCTCCTTCCTCATCACTGTAATCGCTTCAAGTAGGCTCTGCTTCACGAGGATGGCATACAGGGGGACCTTTGCCTTGGTGGCTGCCTCTTCAATCTGGAACTTCTCGACCCCGATTCCTCCGATTGCAGCTCCCACCCCTTCCGCTATCTCGCCTGTCTTCTCCCCTTCCAGCTTGAGAGCAGCGTCGATCATCACTATGGCGCTCGGCTTCACTCCCATCTCACCGACAATCTTCTGTATGGCCACCCCGGGCTGGCCCACATAGGCCATGGGTCCGTCTGCCTTCAACACGTAGAGGTTCCTCCCCTTGTACTCGGTGACCGCCATCACCGTGTCCTTGGCTATGACTCTCTTGTCCTTGCCGGCCATTAGCCTGGAGACAACGACTGGCCCGATGCCGTCACCGACGGGCTGCCCCATCTTGAACGAGTCGGTGGCGTTGAGCAGCGCGTCGGCTTCCTGGATTATCATCGGCATCAGCATCTGGAGCTGTACGAGCGTGAAGTACGAGTTGGTCTTCTTCCCGAGCAGGTAGAAGTGGCGGACGATCTTGTGTATCTGGTTCAGCGATGTGGCGACCTCGAGGAGGTTCTCCGAGATAGATACGGTCACCGGGTTGTTCTGGTTGAGGAGCGCCCCCACCTCTGCCCTGACCCGGTCGTTGTTGATGGTGACTACGTGATCCACCTTGCCGACAAGGCCGTTCGGGTCCATGTCCACCGGCATTATTGTGACGTAGTCCAGAAACTGGTCGACCCTCTGGGTCGGGTCATTGGGAGCCTTCCCCACGTTCACCAGGTAGTCGATGGCGTCCTTCCTCGCCTTGTCTTTCATCACCTTGAGCTTGTTCAGCCCCCTGCTGATTTCGCTGAGCGCCAGATATGATTGGATCCTGGTCTGGTAGAGGAACGTCAACGCGAAGAAGGCAATCCAGATCAGAGTGACCAGAGACGAGGTGTCGAACCCTGGGACCGCCTGTAGGACGTCGCTGGAAGGGACGAACACTGGACTTTCAAAAATCGAAGCCGCGAACCCGGACTTAAATGTTCTGGATGAATTGTCCGATTCGCTGATTGTGAAAGGCGCCGGCACCTCGGCTTCCCGACTCCTCTCGGAAGTCAGTAGCACCGGGGCGACGCGCGGTTTGACTTCTCCCCCTCTTGCGAGTCTGGGTTCGGAACGAGTCCAGGTCGGACCCACGCGCTATGGCCGGCTAGATGACTCTGTTTTCGCTGGGGATTTAACTGTTTCAGCCGTCCCGTGTAAGATGCCGTTATCTGAGAGGACTGCCTGCTCTGTGGCCATGGGAACGGGTTCGCCGCGGGCCTAGGTACGGGACGGTTCGGCGTCACCGTGTAACGACTCTGGGAAGATGCGGCCATCGATGAAGCCCTTAAGAAAACGCGTGTTAGGCCCAGAGAACCATGCAGAGGAAGCTCATAGACATCTTGGCCTGCCCTATAGACAAGCATTATCCGCTTGATATGCTCGAGTTCAGCCTTAGGGGCGGAGATGTGATCGTCGACGGTGTCCTCACCTGCTCCCAGTGCGGGAGGTACTATCCCATAATGGACGAAATCCCAGTCATGCTCCCAGACAGCCTGAGGAACAGGGAGGAAGACCTCGCGTTCTTAGAGAGGTGGAGCCTGAAGCTCCCGGAGAACGTGGTCCACGGGGGAAAGCCCTGGAGCCTGTGACGCCTCCTGAAAACGCCCAAGAAACCCTAAAGCCACCAGTGGGTCGCCCCGGAGGCCGTGATGGGGGTATAGCCCAGACGGTATCCATGCAAGTGTATACTCGGGCAGCCAGGCAGGGCGACAGGCTCCAGTGAGACCAATGGCTGACACGGAAACGTGGATGACTTGACATTGGAGCTGCCGAAGAGACCTGTAGACCGTCGGTTCAAATCCGACTACCCCCACCACCCAACTTGCGCACCGAATGGATTTTCAGCCGGGAAAAGAACGGCAGAGGCCAGGTAAGTCACCCAGTTTGAGGCCCGCCAGCAGGTTCTCCGCCTGGATCGCCGCTGGTCTCGCAGCTTTACTTCTTACGGCGCCGAACTTCCCCCGCCTGCTTGGGCAGTCGCTCGGAGACACTTTCGGCAGCGTCTTCCCCGCCATCCCTTTCGCCGCGCTCCTGCTCCTCATCCTCGCCCTGAGGTGGGGAGAGCTACGGGACATCCTCCTGAATGAGGGAGGCTGGAAGTCCGAGGCTACTACGCGGGTGGTCGGGGTCGGAACCATCGTCGCGCTTGCCCTCTCTGAGCCCTTCACGGGCCAAAATGTGGCGACCGCAGGGATAGCGGTAGTCCTTACCGTCTACGCGGCATCTCTGGCCGTCAACCCTCTTACGAGACGGTTCCTCCTCCCTTACACCGCGATATACGCTGTCGGAGTAGGTGCGCCCACTGTCCTCCAATGGGCCTTTGGGGAGCCGCTCGCCTACCTATCTTCAGCCATCTCTTCTAGGCTCGTCGACGTCTTGGGTCTGCCTGTGGCGTGGCAGGGGACAGAGTTCCAGTTCGTCTCCAGGACCGGGGACGTGATAAGCGGGGTCGTTGCCCCCGGGTGCTCCAGTATCATCTCCGTCACTACCTTCCTGGGGCTGCTGGCCCTCATGCACCTGGACATGAAGAAGGACCTCCGCTCTACTGCGACCTTGGCCCTCGCAGGGATAGCGGTACTGACCCTCCTCAACGCTGTCAGGATAATGGTGTTGATGTGGATCGGCTACGTGGACGGTTCGGCCGCGTTCTGGGGAGTGCACAACTGGATCGGGTATGCGATCTTCCTCGGGTTCTACCTCGCGGTGCTCCCCATCTACTCTAGGATGGGGAAGGGGCCCCGGCCATATCCCCCGATGCCGAACATGCCATACATACCTTAGCGACCCTGGAGGCCGTTTCCCCGAAGACGCGGGGGGACCGAGCCGGCGCGCTCTGGATTAGGTCTGGTTGCTTGCTGCCCGGGCGTTTCGTATCTTCCGGAGGTCGCGCCGGAATGCGCCTTTGAGGCCAGGGTTACGGAGGACCGCTGCCGGATGGTAGGCGCTGAGGTATCGCCTCCCTTTCATCTTTACGACCTTTCCTCTGACGCTCCCCAAAGAGTCAACCCCCAATAGGGCTCTTGCCGCTGTCCTTCCCAGAAGGACAACGAGGTCGGGGTCGACGAGCTCGATCTCCCGGGAGAGGTATGCGCCTCTGCAGATGTCGATTTCACTCCTGGTCGGAAGCCTGTTCTTCGGGGGCCTGCACTTCACGACGTTTGAGATGTAAACCTGCGCGCTCGCCACCCCGACCGAGCCGAGGGCCGAACGCAACACCCTTCCCCCTCTACCCACGAACGGCCTGCCACTGAGGTCTTCTTCCCTCCCCGGCGCCTCCCCCACCAAGACTATCTTGGACCGTCCGGATCCCTCGCCGGGAACCGCGTTGGTCCTTCCCTTGGCCAGAGGGCAGAGGTGGCAGCTCCTCACCTCGACTGCCAATGCCTCGAGCGTGTCTGTCTTCAACGGCGGTTCGCTCGCGGCTCTCCTTCTCCGGTTAATTAATGGGGCCCGACGCGAAACCTCACTATTGGTGGGACTTTGGGACGCGTAGGACGAAGATTCTTCCAAAGGTACACTCCGACCGTGGCGAAGGAGCTGATAGGATGCCTGCTCGTAAGAAACATAGACGGAGAGACCCTCTCAGGCATGATCGTCGAAACGGAAGCTTATCGAGGGCGGGAAGACCCCGCGAGCCACGCCTATAGAGGCAGAAGCCCCAGAAACGAAACCATGTTCGGGCCTCCGGGCCACGCCTATGTCTATTTCACGATGGGGATGCACTACTGCCTCAATATAACCACCGAACCTGCGGGGAAAGCGGCTGCTGTCCTCCTGAGGGCAATCGAACCCACCGCGGGGATGGAACTGATGGCCAAGAACAGGGGGGTCGCGGACGTCCAAAGGCTCGCGTCGGGGCCTGGCAACCTGACGAAGGCGATGGCGATCGACAGGAGCCTCAACGGGGAAGACTTCGTGACATCTGACAGGCTGTTCGTCGAGAGCGGCAGGCCGGGGGCGTCCATAATGGCGAGCTCCAGGGTCGGCGTGTCGGCAGGGAAGTCGAACCACTGGCGGTTCTTCTTGGAGGGGAGCAGGTTCGTCTCAAGAGGGCGGCCGGCGGGCGCCCCCAGAACCCATAACTAACTCGGACTTGGAGCAAAAAATGTGGGGTCGTCGGCTAGTCTGGTCTAGGCTTCAAGCCTTGGGTGCCTATGCGGGCCGAGTCCGCTTGAGATCCCCGGTTCAAATCCGGGCGACCCCACTGAAAGACACCCAAAAGCTTCGGCACTCTTTGTATCGTCGGGTGCCCACCGGTTAGCCCCACCACCCTCCACGAGTCGAAGCGCATGCGACTTCGGCCGAGCCTTCCTGGACTTTGATGCTGACTATGCCGTCACCGACATCGACATAAAACAGAAGACCTTGGTTACAAAGAAGAGCCGACGCGACATGAGTCGGGCATCTCCACTTGACAGCAGAAAATCTTTTGACCATCTGTCCACATAGGTTGATATAGTTACTCTCGCCAAGCTGAATGGGTTGCAGGCTGCGCCCCGCCGAGTCAAGACCATTTACAGCGTAATCGCTTCTCCACAGAGACTTGAGATTCTAAGGATTCTCAACATCAAAGGGCCTCTTACCTACAGCGCCCTGAAGACCCTGGCCGGGTTCAAGTCGAAAAAGGAGTCGGGGAAGTTCGCCTACCATCTCAGGAAGTTGGTGAAACAGCTGCTCATACAGCTGAACCGGCAAGAGCGCAAGTACACGGTCACCAACCTGGGGAGGCTGGTCCTCAACCTGACGAGGCAGATAGAGGAGCAATCGCTGGTAGAAAGCGGGAAACTCTACGTCAGGACATCTCATCAGACCATGGAAGAGTTCAACGCAAACAAGATACTACAGTCGCTGGTGAAGGAGGCCGGGATGCCGGTGGAGCTGGCCCAGAAGATAACCAGCGAGACCGAGTCGAGGCTCTACAAGTTCCAGACCCAGTACCTCACGGCCCCCCTTATCCGTGAGATAGTCAACGCTCTTCTGGTCGAGCATAGCATGGAAGAGTACAGGCACAAGCTCACCAGACTGGGGATGCCGATCTACGACGTCACCCAGCTCCTGGGGAAGGTGGGAGACGATGGCGGGAACGTGGAAGCGCTCGTCCATCAGACCGGGAAACAGGTCTTCTCAGAGTACCTTCTGTTGGAACAGCTCCCCAGGGACGTGGCCGATGCTCACCTTTCAGGTGACATCCATATCACGAATGCGGGTTCTTGGGGGCTCACTCCCGACACAGTCTTTGTGGACCTCCTTTCGATGAAGCCGGCTGGGCTCAACCCTAAGGGAAAGATTGCCAATGCTTCGATGATCCCTAGCCCAGAGAATGCCGAGAGGGCCCTGGGCATAGTTCTCAACCTCGCCTCCATGCTCACCCGAGAGGTCTCCGACGAAGTGGCCTTCAGGAACTTCCTCCAGTATGTGGGTCCGTTCTGCAAATCGAGGGGGAAGAGAGAACTGGAGTCGCTGCTGCTGCGGTTCTTCGAGACAGTCGGGTCTCCGGTGGCGGGTGCCGTTGGTCCAGCCATCAGTCTTGACCTGAACCCCTACAAACACGACGATGTCGGCCGTGAGGTCATGGACAAGGTCGTGGATGCGGCTCTGGGCGCCTACAGGGCCTACGTCGAAGAAACCCCCAGGCCGGAAGTCAGGCTCCTGCTCGCTAAGCCGAACAGGGTCGACGAGACCCAGACCCTGAAAGATGCCGCTTCGATAATCTTCAACGGCGGGAGGATAGCATTCTTCTCCACCGACCAGAGGAGGAGCTTCCTAGGACTGAACGCCAACGTCCTGTCTCCGGAGTCTCAGGCGGACAATGTAAGCGTCCTGTATGGGCTCAGCCTGAATCTCCCAAGGCTCGCCTACGATTCCAACCAGGACGAGACCTACTTCAGGGCGAAGCTCGCCCTTCTCATCGGGGTAGCATCGGACGCCCTCTCAACGAGGAGGAGGCTGATTGAGAGGACCCTCAAGAGGGGACTGCTCCCTTCGCTCGCGTCGGGATCCGATGGAGTCACATCCGACACCATGCCTCTCATCATGAACATGGTAGGGCTCGACGAGACCCTGGCCAGTCTGATACGGGATCCGACCACGGCTTCAAGGTACGACCTTGCCGAGAAGATAGTTGGGACGGCGACCCAGGTTGCAGAAGACAAGTCCACCAAGATAGACAGGCTCGGGGCGGCCGCGCTCGATCTGGATGGCGCGTCCAGGCTGGCGAGCCTAGACGCTGAAAAGTACGGGAAAGCCAACATTCAGCCCCTCATGAAAGGAGCGTACACCCAAGCTCCCAGGCTCCAACTAGCGGACTTGGAGGTCCCCGAGAAGGTGGACTACATGGCGAAGTTGGCAGCTGGCCTTCATGGGGGGATGTCGGTGGCGCTCGACGGGTCGGCGGAAGAAGTCAGAGGGATTTACAATCTGATACTCAACGCGACCCCCAAGCTCCCCTACTTCAAAGTGGACAGAACGATTTCTGTCTGCAGGAACTGCGGAACAAAGCTCCCGCAGGGTG
>JAKACC010000113.1 GCA_021796515.1 archaeon
TACACGTATTATTAAGGATTCCAAGGTTTGCCGTCAGACAGCGAACAGAGGAAGGTACATCGCCAGCCTGAAGAAGCACGACGAGCCCGTCCCTCCCCCCGTCGAGGAAGAACTGGTCGAAGTCGGTGCCTAGGCTCCCGGTTATCTCAGGAATCAGGTGTGTCAGGGTTCTATCCAAGGTGGGGTTCGAAGTCGACCATCAGACCGGTTCCCACATCATCATGCGGCAGAAGGAAGAACCTCATCGCAGAGTGACTGTACCAAGACACACCGAACTGGCCAAGGGGACGTTGAAGGCGATCATACGAGACTCGGGGCTCACTGTCGAGGAGTTCGCAAGCCTCCTTTAGAGGAGGCTGGTCAGGCCACCGCCTAACTCGCCCCATGCACGGACCAGTTGCGAGGCACAAGGTCCGCCCGGAACTCTTGCTTGTGGGAGGGGGCGAGGACAGAGGGGAGGTCAAGGAGCCTGTCGAAGAGGAACGAAGACGCCCAGAGTCCGACCAGATGCCTGCTACATCTCCCGCCAAGGCTTCACGGCCCCTCCACGCGGTGCCTGATTACGCGGTCACAGGGGACAGAGCGCCAAGGGAGGACCTCCTGAAATCGGACGCCGCAAAGGGGACGAGGGTCGTGACGAGCAAAGAGCTCTTGGGGCGCTTGAAGACGGGCGCGCGTGCGGCGCCGGCCCCCACAAGGTAGAACCCTCTACGACCTGGCCATGGTGAAGGTGGCGCCCTCTCAAGCCGCCGAGCCCCTAGCGAGCTCCGACCAGCGTCCAGGCAGCATGCGGCTGGGCATACGTGCCAGCGCACGGTCCCTCCTTTGAGTTACGCGGGACGAAGCAGGGGGCTAATGGTGGAAAAGACGAGGGGACGGCTGCGTCAGAAGTATGACATCATAATGTCATAACTCTTAAGTAGTCATAGCATTAGATTGCTATGGAATGGAACTCTCAGAGCTCGCCCGGTTCAACCCCTGGTGGACGACAGGGAGGGTGAGGGAAGCGCTGCTCGAGCGATTCAAAAGGAAGGCGTACTACGCGGCGGAGAAGGAGCTCGAAAGGCGGCAGGCGACCCTCATCTGGGGGATGAGGAGGATGGGCAAGACGGTCCTGACCTACCAGTTGATCGACAAGCTCCTCAAGGGGGGGACGAGCCCCAAGAACATCCTCTATTTTTCGTTCGACGAAGCCTCCTCGAGCGTCGACGCCGTCCTTGAGGCCTACCAGAGGGAGGCGTTGAACAGGACCTTCGAGTCATCATCCGGCCGCATCTACGTGTTCTTCGACGAGATCCAGAAGGCGGACGACTGGGAGAACAAAGTCAAGCTGCATTACGACCTTTACCCCGGCGTGAAGTTCGTCCTGACCGGGTCCGCGTCGGTCCAGCTCCGCAGGAGGTCGAGGGAGAGCATGGCCGGGAGGATGTTCTCTCTTCTGGTCGAGCCGCTCTCGTTCGAGGAGTTCCTTGAGCTTTCAGGGAAGCCCGTGGAAGCCATCAAGAAAGACCCCAGGCTCTGGGACAGGGAGCTGGCCCCGCTCTTCCATAGGTATCTCAGATACGGCTCATTCCCCGAGCTCGTCGGCGAGGAGGACGAAGAGCGCGCCAGGAGCTATATCAGGGACGGCATAGTCGAGAGGGTGATCTACAGGGACCTGCCGTCGGAGTTCGGACTCCGGGACGTCGAGCTTCTGAGGGCGCTCTTCAACATCGTGGCTGCGAGTCCGGGGGCGATAACAAGCTACAGAGAGGTCTCGAAGGACCTCGGAAGGGACCAGCGGACGGTCTCCGACTACTTCGGATACCTGGAATACGGCCTTCTCACGAGGTCAGTCTACAACTACCGGGGGAGCCCCATCGCCAGCGCCCGGAAGGCGAAGAAGGTCTATCTCGGTACGCCCAACCTGGCCTCCGGGGAGGAGAAGGCATCGAAGCTCCTCGAAAACTTCGTGCTCATGAAGACCGATGCGAGGTTCTTCTACAGGGACGGGTTCGAGGTGGACTTCGTCCTCGCGGACGGGGAGGGCCTCACGGCCGTCGAGGTGAAGGAAAGAGGGACCGACGCGAGGCAGCTCAGGCTCTTCGGCAGGAAGTTCGGCGGGAGGGTCAAGCGGAAGCTGCTCGTCACGATGGAGCGCGGAACGGTCGAAGGGGCGGAGGCGATCCCCGCCTGGGAGTTCGCGCTCCTCTGACAGCCTTCGGACTAGTTCTGATTCTGCATATCGTCACGTATCGTCCGCGAATGGTTGGGCCCTATCAGGAAAAGGCAACCCTGGTTACTGGAAGTACCTACCGACGTGCATTTCACGTTCGAGTACGGCGAGATCCTTGCGCCCGCTGAAGAGAAGCGGGATGTCGACGGCCTCATGGCGAGATACTCTTCCGCGAAGAGGACTGCGTTCAACGACCTGCTGCGAGGGAGCGCTGTGAGTTGCGTTACGCACAGGTTGGAGACGTTCGGCTCACTAGCCCTGGACTGGGGGTACTGCGAGCACGCTGCGAGGGCCGAAGCGGTGGTGACGGGCCGGGCCCAGAAGGGCAAAGGATCCCGGAGCCTGCCTCGGCGTCCGTGGTTGCTCTTGCTACGGCTTTCCGGGGCGCCGCAGCCCAGCCACAAGCTCGCCGCAGCTCGCCTCCGGGTCAGACTCGCCGGCGTCGATGGCAAGGTCTGGTCCGGTGGGCTCCTCGTACGGGTCCTGGACGCCTGTCATGCTGTCGACCTCCCCCCTTCGCGCCTTTGCGTAGAGCCC
>JAKACC010000038.1 GCA_021796515.1 archaeon
CGAAGTCTCCCGGCTTCAACCCAGTCGTCACCACGTACTCCACGGCCGTGCACCAGGGTTTCGATGACGCCCGCTCGTTCAACCTGACTCCGTAGACGAAACAGTAGTCCCAATGCATGGTCCCGGGGAAGCTTCGGCTTGGCTCGTAGAAGTTGAGCAGCCTGCTTGACATGATTTCATAGCTCCGCAGCTCCAGCTGCTCCCGTATGATCCTTGCGAGGGTCTCCTCGGGGGACTCGCCCTCCTTGACGTAGGAGCTTGGGAAACGCCATGACCCGTACTCGTGCAGGAGCGTCTCCGGGCTGTAGCGCCTCCAGTTTGGTGCCCACTCCTCCGCCCACCTGGGATGATCCCTCGGCTTCAGGAGCAGAACCCGGTCGTTCTCCTTGGCGACGGCGAAGGCGGAGATGCAGAATCCGCCCTTGGGCATGCTGTGCTTTTCGGTAGGTCCAAAATAGGCGAACTCGGTCAAACACGCATCAGGAGGCTCTAGGCGATTTAAGGTTGGCCACGGTTCTCGCTGGAGATCAGGAAGGCCGAGCAATGCCCCACGCCCGGTATAGCCATGAGGAGCTTGGCGTGCCTGTCAGAGTCCGCGAGGGGCCCGACCTTCTCGTCGATGTCGCGTATCTTCCTGCTGAGGAACTCGATGGTGTCCAGGTAGCCGTCGACCGCCGCGATGGAGAGGCCCGAGGGAGGCTCTCCCCTCTTATGCGAACAGGTCTCCTTCGTGCTTGACCCGCCTGGTCGCAACCTCCGCGTGGACCTTGTTCTTCAGCAACGCGCGGAGCCTCGCCATACTCCCCTCCCGGTATCGGCCTTCAGGACGCACTGTATCGACTTCTCATGCAGATCCGACGCCGCGTACATGGACATGGCCGTGGCTTTCCTTCTCCTCGGCCCCTGCGAACACCCGCCCGTCAGATCCTCGGTTGAGAAGGGGCAATCGTCCAGGTGTCAGAACGCGGTTGACGAATTCAGTAGTGTAGCGAACCGCCGGTAGGGGAGGAGTATTCGCTTGGGTTGCATCCGAAACTCAGTCCAAACCATTGAGGCGAATAGATCGTTCCAATCCCTATGGTTTCACATCCCAGTGACTGAAAGACCTGGTAGCTCTGCGCGTGGACGGGGCAGACGAGGGGGGAACAGGTAGCCGTTTCCTGATAGGCTATAGGAGCCATGAAGAAGACCGCCAACACGATAGCCACAGTGAGGCAGATCGCTGCCTTGGCGACCAATCTCATAGCAGACGACAATAGAGGAGCACTAATTTATGCTACTGCTTAGAACGCCCAAGTGAGGCATTTGGATGAGAGTCGTCCACTTGTATTTGCCCTCAACCCTGATTCCGGCTCGGTCAGGAACTGTCATTAACCATCAACCCGGAGGCTTCGCTTGATGGCGCCGAACCTCGACTTCCTGGGGAGGGATGTGGTGAGCGCCCGGGACTTCAAGCGCGACCAGTTCGAGAAGGTCCTTCACGCCGTGGACGACCTTGAGAGCAACAGGGGGAGCCTGGACGGGGCCCTCAGAGGGAAGCTGGCGGCCCTCCTGTTCTTCGAGCCGTCCACGCGGACATATTCGAGCTTCCAGATAGCGGCAGAGAAGCTGGGGATGCGGGTGTCCGGGTTCGCCGGGCCTACGGGGTCGTCGATAACGAAGGGGGAAACGCTCCACGACACGGTCAGGATGTTCGAGGGGTATGGGGCGGACGTATTCATCATCAGGCACTCCAAGATGGGCGCCGCGAGGTTCGCCGCTGAGAACACCGACGTCCCTGTGATAAGCGCAGGTGACGGGAGCAGGGAGCACCCCACCCAGGCGATGGTGGACCTATACGCCATCCACAAGGCGTTCGGGCGGATCGACGGGCTCAAAGTGGGGATGTTGGGAGACCTCCGGTACGGGAGGACGTCCTCATCTCTGGCCTACGCCCTCTCCAACTTCGACGTCGAGATCACGTTCATCGCCCCCGAGGCGCTGCAGATGCGCCCCGAGGTGTCCCAGTTCCTTAAGCAGCGGGGAGTCACCCCGAGGACAGAGCGCGCGCTGAAGGACGTGGCGGCCGGGCTCGACGTCCTCTATGTCACCCGGATACAGAAGGAGCGGATCCCCGACCCCACCGAATACGAAAAGGTGAAGGGGATGTACGAGGTCAACCTGGAGTCGCTGAAGGACGCGAAACCCTCCCTCAAGGTCCTCCATCCATTGCCCAGAGTGGACGAGCTCTCCACGGACATCGACGAAACCAACTACGCGCAGTACTTCGTCCAGGCCGCCGGGGGCCTCCCGCTGAGGATGGTGCTGCTGAACCTGATACTCGGAGGTCGGAGATAGTGGCCGCGCCTGAAAGGGAGAGGATGCTCGTGAGCAGGATAGAGGAAGGGACGGTCATAGACCACATCCCCGACTGGAGGGCAGACACGGTCTCGCGCGTCCTCAGGCTGGACAAGCTGGCGAGGATGCAGGCCGACGTGTCGGTGGTCATCCTGCAGAACGTCACCTCGGAGCATCTCGGCCGGAAGGACATCATCAAGATAGACAGCTGGCACGTGGACGAGCGCGACGCCGACATCCTCTGCCTGGTCTTCCCCGAAATCACCGTCAACTACATCGACGAGGGGAAGGTCTCGAAGTATTCCCCCAAGGTGCCTGACACGATAGAGGGGAGGGTAAGGTGCCCGGAGCTGAACTGCATCTCCAACACGGAGAGGGAGCCCGTGGTCTCGAGGTTCGTCACCCTGAAGGAGGAGAGGCTCCTGCAGTGTCAGTACTGCGACACCCTCCTCGGGTTCGAGAAGGTCCCTGACCACGTGAGGACTTAGCGCGCATGGAGCACGACCTCGTCCTCGGGGGCAGGGTCGTGACCCCCGGAGGGGTCGAAGACCTGGAGATAGGAGTGAGCGACGGGCTCGTCAGGGAGGTCGGTCGAGCCCTGAGGGGCTCGAGGAGGATCGACGCGGGGAGGTGCCTGATATTCCCTGGTTTCATCGACCTGCACGTACACCTGAGAGAGCCCGGGTGGGAGCAGAAGGAGGACTTCAGGACAGGGACGAGAGCGGCCGCCCACGGAGGGGTCACAGCCGTGGTTGACATGCCGAACAACCCGACCCCCGCTACGACCAGGGAAGCGGTCGACCTCAAAGCCCGCCTTGCGAGGGAGAAGGCGGTGGTCGGCGTGATGCTCAACGGGGGAGTCGGAGAGAGGATGGAAGACGTCGCGAGTATCTCCGGCAGGGTGGTCGGGTACAAGCTGTACATGTCCGAGACGACCGGAGCGAGTGCGCTCCCGAAGGGCGCCCTCGGTCGGGTCTTCAACGCGGTAGCCGCGACCGGGAAGCCCCTGAGCGTCCACTGCGAAGACCAGGAGGTGTTGGACGAAACCGAGGCGAAGGCGCAGGAGGCGTCGGGAGCCGGGACGTACCCCGACGTCAGGCCGCCCCGCGCGGAGACGGAGGCGGTGGGGAGGGTCGTGGCCGCCCTGAGAGAGACCAGGGGGCTCAGAGCGAACGTCTGCCATGCGTCCACCGCCGAGACCCTGCGGCTGGTCAGGTCGGGGGCGGGAGAGGGGCTGAGGCTGAGCTGCGAGGCTTCCCTCCACCACCTCTACTTCAGCAAGAAGGCGCTCCTGGACAACAGGCTGCTGAGGACGAACCCTCCGCTCAGGGAGGAGGAGGACAGGAAGGCGCTCCTGGAAGGGATAGGGGACTCGTCCGTTTCCTTCCTGGTCACTGACCATGCGCCCCACCTCGAAGAGGAGAAGGAGGAGCAGGGGCTTGCAGGCGTCCCCGGGCTCGACGACTACTCCCATGTGGTATCATGGCTGATAAGAGACCAGGGGGTGGACCCGACGGTCATCTCCAGGGTCGCGTCGGCCAACCCGGCGGCGTACCTCGGCCTCGGCGACAGGGGCGAGATATCCCCGGGCAAGAGGGCGGACTTCGCCGTCCTCGACCTCCGCTCGCCCGAGGTGGTGAGGCGGGACGACGTCCAGAGCAGGTGCGGATGGTCACCCTACGAAGGGAGGGAGTTCCCAGGGCGGGCCAGGTACACCATAGTCGGCGGAGAGCCCGTGCTGGACGATGGAGAGCTGGCTAGATAGCGGTCGCGGCGGGCGTCTCTCCGGCGGCGGAGGGAGGAGGAGCCGCCGCGGCGCTCATCTTCGGGGTCCTCCCGAAACTCACCGTCGCCAATATCAGGACGACCAGGGCGATGAGGACGAGCCCGAGGGCAAAGCGCAGAGGGAGGACGTAGGAGAACGCGAGGCCGGCGAGGACTATCCCCCACCCGGCGTAGAAGGTCCTGTCTTCCCTGTCCACGATGACGAAGGCCGAGAGGAGCGTCCATGCGCCGACCAGGAGGAGCGCCAGCGAAAGGAGCCCCTTCGCCCTCACCGCCCCGAGGAGCGCGGCCGCTATCGAAAGGAGGATGGCGACTATGGACCCGACCCCCCAGCTTGGTTTCATACGGGCGATGGGAGCCTCCGGGTCAGATATTAACAAGTCGGCTCACGGGTGAGGGAAGGGGCCGACCCTCGCCTCATAGGCTCCGGCAACGCCCAAGACCGTCTCCTCGTCGAAGAGCCTCCCCACTAGCTGGACCCCCAGGGGGAGCCCTCCGGTCGCACCTGACGGGATCGAGATCACCGGGAACCCGACGTAGTTGAAAGGGAGCGTCAGCCTGTTCAGGGCCGAATAGACCGGGACCTCTTTTCCTCCGAGGTTGACGGTCACCTGCCCGACCTTCGGGGCCGGGATCGCCGTGCACGGGACGGCGAGGACGTCGAACCCCTTCATGGAGGCGGCGAACCTCTCCATGTACGAAGGACGCGCGTTGACAGCGTTCACGTAGTCGACCGCCATGACGCCCTTCCCCTGCTCCAGGAGGCGGCGGACGTCTTCGCCATAGAGCTCTGGGGTGCTCTGGAGCCACCTGAGGTGGAAGGCGGTCGCCTCCGCCCTGCGGATGGGGGCCCAGCGGTCGTAGACCTCGGAGATCCCGTCGAGCCGAGCCTCGGAGACCGAGAACCCGGCCTCCCCGAGACCTGTGACGAAGCCCCGGAAGTTCTCCTCGACAGCCGGGTCGAGGGCGTCCTGAAAGTACTCCTTCACGATGCCGACCCTCGCGCCCGTGACGCGGGCCGAAAGCGAGGCGTAGTCAGGGACTTCGCGCTCGACCGTGGTGACGTCCCCCTTCTCTCCGCCGGCGATGGCCCCTAGGAGCGCTGCCGCGTCCCAGCACGAAGACGTCAGGACCCCCACCGTGTCGAGGGAAGCCGCCAGCGGGACCACCCCCAGCCTGCTGACCAGGCCGTAGGTGGGCTTGAGGCCCACGACCCCGCAGAGGGCGGCAGGGATCCTTACGGAGCCCGCGGTGTCCGTCCCGAGGGCCACCGGCGCCATGCCAGAGGCGACCGCCGCGGCCGACCCTCCGCTGGACCCGCCGGCGACGTGACCTTCGCTCCAGGGGTTCCTTACCGCGCCGAAGTGAGGGTTTACGCTGGTGGTCCCCGCGGCGAACTCGTGGAGGTTGGTGGTCCCCAGGATTATCGCGCCTGCTTCCTTCAGCCTCCGCACGACGGGGGAGTCGTAGGGGGCTATGTTGCCTGCCAGAATCTTCGAGCCGGCTGTGCACTCCACCCCTTCGATGTAGAAGATGTCCTTCACGGCCACTGGGACGCCATCGAGGGGTCCAAGAGGTCGCCCGTCCTTGAACCTCCGCGACGACAGGGCCGCGGCCTTCTCGGCCTCGTTCTTCAGGACGGTGATGAAGGCGTTGATTCGCGGGTTCAGGGCGGCGATCCTCTCGAGGAACCGCTTGAGCGCCTCCTCTGGGGTCGTTACCCCCGCCCTGTAGGCCTCACCCAGGGCGCGGGCGGTCCTCGGGACCTGCTCCTCATTTCCCACGGGCAGGGCCCTCCCTACCGCCAACGGTCGAAGGCCGGATGCCCTTCCCTGACGGCCACGAACAGCCCGGTCATCGTAGCTGTCACCGTCCCCCCGACGCTCAGCTCTCCGGATACGTTCACCCTGTCGCCGTCCATCCTCGTCGCCCAGGCGGTCAGCCGCCACTGCCTGTCGATGGGGCTGGGCCGCAGGAACTTCACGGTGTACTCGGCGGTGACGGTCCCGGGCGGGGCGTCTAGCCCCTTCGCCTTCATCAGGGCGTAAGCCGCCGCCCAGTTCCCGTTGCAGTCAAGAAGGACCGAGATTATGCCGCCGCTCCCGTACGCTCCGAAGGCGACGTGCTCCTCCCCCGGCGTCCAGTCTGCGATGACGGCGTCCCCCACGGTGATGCTCTTGACCCTGAGGCCCTTCTGGTTCTTCGGGCCGCAGCCGAAGCAGACGCTGTTGGGGGCGTACCTGTCCTGGAGGCTCTGCGGGTCGGAGCTCATCCCCGCCCCACCGGTCCCCGGCAAGAAGTCACGGGAGCCCCGCGACGGTTTGCGATAAAAAAGGTTCGCGGGCCGCGGAGGGTCGACCAATCCACAACGGATTTACCAGAGCCCCGGGGGATGATGGGGAGATTGTCCGACCCTCAGGGAGAGCCCGTCCTCGGAATCGGGGCCGTGGGAGGAGCCCCGTTCGCGGTCGACGCCAACCTCGTGGCCACCGGGAGGACCTGCGTCCTGGGGAGCAGCGGGAGCGGCAAGAGCTACGCGGTGGGGGTCATCTGCGAGGAGCTCTGCCGGAACGAGATACCCTTCGCCATCATAGACACCGAGGGGGAGCACACCGGCCTCAAAGAGAAGTTCGACGCCATATGGGTCGGAGAGGAAGAGGGGTGCGACTACTCGTGGGGAGGGGTGGACCTGAGGGACCTGGCGAAGCAAGCCCCCGATATATCGCCGCTCATACTTGACGTCTCCGACCTCACCAATCCCAGGGAGAAGGTCGCTGCGTTCATGGAGGAGCTGTACGCCGCCCTCACGGAGAGGAGGACCCCCTACCTGGTTGTGGTCGAAGAGGCCGACAAGTTCGTGCCACAGGCGGGGGAGAGGGTCCCGATCTTCGCCGAGGTGGCCCGCCGGGGGAGGAAGAGAGGGATGGGGCTGATGATCTGCTCCCAGCGCCCTTCCCTCGTGGACAAGAACGTCCTGAGCCAGTGCGGCAACCAGCTGATAGGGAAGCTCATCATCCAGAACGACCTGCAGTCGGTGGCCCAGTTTTTCCCTTCGAAGGGGCTCCCGAAGGAGCTCACCTCGCTGAGAGCCGGCCAGTTCTTCGCCATGGGAGGGTTCTCCCCGACCCCGGCGCTGCTCGCCATAAAGGAGAGGGTGACGAAGCCAGGCGGAGTGACCCCTTCCCTGAGTAAGCGCCTGGTGAAGAAATACGCGGGGCCCGGCCTGGTGGCCGGGGGGACCCGTCGGGTGGATGAGCCTGAGGGAGGGCTGGATGGCGAGGAGGCAAAGACGAGCCCCGGCCTTGAACCCTCCGTGAAGGCGGACGACATACCGATGCTGGTGCGGCGGGAGCGGAGCCACGTGATCTTCGGCCCGCGGGAGACGGTCACCGACGTGAGCCTGCAGCTGATGACCCTGATACAGCTCGGGGTAAGGGTGAGGCGCGGTCTGCTGAAGCGGAGGTTCGAGACGGTTTACGCCTACCTTGACGGCTCGTCCGGGCGGCAGGTGACGGTAGGCCGGGGGCTGGAGGTGAGGCAGGGGTTCGAGAAGCTCCTGGGACTGACCACGCTGCAGGTCGAGGTGCTGAGGGAGACAAAGCCAGACATGGACAGGAGCGCGCTCGACATAGCCAGCGCCCTGGGCGAGTCCAAGGGAGGGGTGTCCAGGGTCCTGCGCGCCCTGAACGACAGGAGGCTCGTGCGGGTCGTGGAGGTTAGGAACAGGAAGCTATACAGGCGGCTGACGGACCTCCCGCCTCTCCCGTCCGAGTCCGTCCCCCTCGAGCTCGGCGCCGTGGACACCCGGAAGGCGAAGGTCATCACCCCGAAGGTCAAGGAGTCGGACGTCAGGGACGTGGTGAAGGGGCTCTGGGAGGGGGCCGACGTCGAAAGCTTCGAGCCGTTCCTCTACCCGGTGTTCAAGGTCGGGCTCGCGGTCAGGAGAAGGCGCAGGCAGGTGCTGGTGGACGGCCGCAGCGGAAAGGAACTGGCTGCGTAGCGGCCGACCGTGAGCGCGTGTAACAAACGTTAAATAAAATCACAAGGGGCCGGAAAGAAGACGGTCGTTGGGGACACAGCAACGCACGCAAGACTCTTCTGTTTCCCGGAGCTCTCCGGTCTCGCCGGCCGTTCCTCAGTTGGCATTGATAGGCACCTCGTACAAGTCTTCGGGGATCCAGTTCCGGGAAGCGCTGGCGAAGAACGCGACCGAAGACCACGTCGAAGATGCGCTTGCGGCGGACGAGTCCGCGCTCCTTTCGACGTGCAACAGGTTCGAGCTATACTTCGTCTCCAGGGAACCCAGAGAGTCCTACGCTTCCCTTGTTAGACACCTCAAGGACGTGACAGGCATTGCCGGGAGCGAAGCCGGACTCTACCGGCTGGAAGGCGAGGAGGCGGTCGAACACCTGTTCAGAGTGGCGTCAGGGCTGGAGTCGGTCGTCGTCGGCGAGCCGCAGATCCTCTCTCAGGTCAGGGGAGCAGGGGTGAGATCGAGGAAGAAAGGGAACTCCAGAGGGATGCTGTCTCCCCTCTTCGATCGCGCTTACCGCGTCGGGTCGAGGGTCAGGGAAGCCTACGGCTTCGCCCCTGGCGAGGCTTCTCTGAGCTACCTTGCACTGGACGCCGTGGACCGGACCGGGGCCGCGAAGGAGTCCGTGATGCTCATAGGGACCGGGAAGATGATACGGCTCGCAGCCCGCAGGCTGAAGGGAAAGACGAAGAGGCTCTACGTCGTGTCCAGGAGGAAGGTCCCGCCCGCCGGGCTCGAGTGGTGCACTCTCGTCAAGTACCCCGACCTGAAGAAGTTCGCCAAGAGATGCGACGTCATAGTATCAGCCACCACCGCCCGCAGGCCTGTCCTCTCTGCCTCCGACCTCGCAGGCAGGAAGCGCAGGGTGGTAGTGGATCTAGGGATGCCTAGGAACGTCTCCGACTCGGTCAGAGAGCTTCCCAACGTGAAGCTCTTCAACCTGGACGACCTCGCGAAGGCCGCCGGCTCGTGGAAAGCCAGCCCTCGTCTGCAGGTGGCCGGCGGGGCCGTGGCTAAGGAAGCGCACGAGTTCTACCAGTGGCTCGTCCAGACCAGGATGTCGGCTACCCTGGCGAACCTGTATTCCTGGGCCGAAGCAGTGAGAGAAGCGGAACTGAAGAGGGCGGTGAGCAGGCTCGGGGGCATTTCAGGGAGGGACAAGCGCGTCGTCGACGCCATGGGTCGCCGGATCGTCAGCAAGATCCTGGCGAGGCCCACCAGGTTCGCGCGGAGCAGGCACGCCAGCCTTACGGAGGAAGAGAAGCTGGACCTCCTCGGCTCGGTCTTCGGGGCCGGTGGTAGCGACGCGGAGTAGGCTCCTGATAGGGACGCGGGGGAGCAGGCTCGCCCTGGCGCAGACCAAGATCGTGATAGACCTGCTCCGGGACGCCGCCAGAGGGGTGGAGCTCGTCCCCGTCGTAATCAGGACATCCGGGGACACCCTCCCTCAGGAGAGGCGCGGGGGCCTGGACGGGAAGACGGCGTTCACGGGAGAGATAGACACGGCACTGGTCGAGGGCCGGGTGGACATCTCGGTGCACAGCATGAAGGACATCCCTGCCCAGATAGACCGGGCCATCGTCGTCGCTGCCACCCCTGTCCGCGGAGACGCCAGGGACGCACTCGTTTCCGCCGGCGGGGCGCGCTTCGCGGAGCTGAAGAAAGGGGCCCGCGTGGGGACGTCGAGCGTCAGGAGGAGGGCTCAGATCCTTGCGGCAAGGTCAGACCTAGAAGTGGTCGAGGTGCACGGGAACGTCGAGACGAGGCTGAGCAAGCTGGGGGACGGGGGGGTTGACGGGGTGGTCCTGGCGGCGGCCGGCCTCGAGCGGCTGAACCTCGGCGGCAGGATAAGTCAGCTCTTCCAGCCTCAGGAGATGGTCCCCGCGGCCTGCCAAGGGATCATAGCCGTCGAGACAAGGGAGGATGACCGGGAGTTGACCGAGCTCGTCCGCAGCGTAGACGACCCCAGGACGCGGGCCGCCAGCGAATGCGAGAGGGCTCTGTCAGAGGAGCTCGGGGGGGACTGCGACGTCCCTTTGGGCGCGTACGCTGAAACCAGAGACGGCACCCTGACGGTCGTGGGGGTCGTCGCAGACCCTGAGGGGAGGAGCCTTGTCCGGAAGAGCGTCACGGGGACAGCCGACGACCCGAGGTCGCTGGGGAGGAGGCTGGCGGAAACGCTGAGAGACTCGGGCGGACGACGGATATTGGAAGGGATGCGCGCATGACTGGCCAAGAGGGTGCACGGAGCGTCCTTGTGGCCCGGTCAAGGGAAGGGAACGAAGAGGTCAGGTCGAGGCTGGCGGGGACTGGCATTTCGTGCTTGACGGTGGAGACGATCCGTTTCGAGGAGCCCGCCGACTGGAGGCCCGCGGACGAAGCGCTCCGAGGGGTGGAGTCATACGACTGGGCTGTCTTCACTTCGCCGAGGGCGGCGGCCGTGTTCGAGACCAGGCTGAAGGAGATCGGAGATGCCTCGCCGAAGAGGCTGCCGAAGCTGGCGGCGGTAGGCTCCAGCACGGCGAGCGCCCTGGAGCGGGCCGGGCGACGGGTCGAGTACATCCCGGAGGAGTACCGCACCGAGGCGCTGGGAGAAGGGCTCCCGGACGACCGCGGGAAGAGGGTCCTCCTCTTCAGGGCTGACATAGGCGACAAGGCCCTGGCCGGCCGCCTCGCGGGGAGGGGGTTCGAAGTCACCGACGTCGCCGCCTATCGGACGACCGTCCCCCGAGGTGCGATAGACCCCCGCGCCGTCTCGGAGGCTCGGGTCGTGGTGTTCGCGAGCCCGTCGGAAGTCAGGGGGCTGCGGGAGAGGCTCGGCGAGGAGGGGTTCGGGCGGATCGCCAATCTGGCGACAGCCGCCTGCATAGGACCGGTCACGGGAAAGGCTGCGAGGGCCGCAGGGTTCGCGGAAGTGTCATATCCTCGAAGACATACGGTGGACGGATTGGTGCAGATGGTGAAGGAGTTGGCGCTCCATGACTGAGGCACAGGGGCTCCGCCTCGACAGCAGGGCCAGGCGGCTGCGGAAGAGCGAGCCGATCAGAAGGATGTTCATGGAGACGAGGCTCCACGCCGACATGCTCGTCTCCCCGGTCTTCGTCGTTGACGGGAGGGACAAGATGGAAGAGATCGACGGGATGCCGGAGGTGCACAGGTTCTCCATGGACAGGCTTCCTCCGCATCTCGAGAAGCTGGTCGCGGCCGGGGTAAGGGGCGTGCTCCTGTTCGGCGTCCCGGGCTCAAAGGACGAAAGAGGGACAGGGGCCTACGACGCGGACGGCATCATCCCGCGGACCCTGCGGTCCGTGCGCTCCACGTTCCCGGAGCTCGTGATGATGGCCGATGTGTGCCTCTGCGAATACACATCCCACGGCCACTGCGGGGTCCTCGAAGGAGACACGGTCGACAACGACGGGACCCTCCCTCTCCTCGCCAGGGCGGCGGTCGAATATGCGAGAGCCGGGGCGGACGTAGTGGCCCCCAGCGCAATGATGGACGGTCAGGTCCGTGCGATAAGGTCGGGGCTGCAGGAGGCGGGGCTGGACGACACCGTCCTGATGGGATACTCGGCGAAGCATGCGTCAGCGTTCTACAAACCGTTCAGGAGCGCCGCCGGATCGGCGCCTGCCTTCGGAGACAGGCGGAGCTATCAGATGCAGCCGGGGAACAGGAGGGAGGCTATGAGGGAGATCCAACAGGACATAAACGAGGGGGCGGACGTGGTGATGGTGAAGCCGGCGCTGGCGTATCTGGACGTCATATCAGAAGCGAGGAGGAAGGTCGGGGTCCCCCTGGCCGCCTACAACGTGAGCGGGGAGTACGCGATGGTGAAGGCAGCCGCCCTCAACGGCTGGCTCGACGAGAAGTCGGCTGTGTTCGAGGTCCTGACAGGGATAAGGCGCGCCGGCGCGGACATCATAATCACGTACTTCGCCGAGCAGGCCGCACTGTGGCTGAAGGAGGGGTGGTGATGGAAGAGGACGCGGGGAAGAGGAAGTTCATGCGCTACGCCTTCTTCAAGGCGGCGAGGGAGTGGCGCTCTCTCGACTCAGAATCGAAGCGCAAGGGGGCGGAGGAGTTCCTCGGAGTGCTCGAAAGGTACTCGGGGTCCGTGGACCTCAGGTGCTACAGCCTGGTCGGCACGCGGGGAGACGTGGATTTCATGATTTGGATCGTGTCCGACGACCTGGCGCGAGTGCAGGGGTTCGTGTCCGACCTCCTCGCCTCCGGGCTGGGGAAGCACCTCGAGACCCCCTATTCGTTTCTGGCCATGACGAGGAGGTCGAAGTACATCGGGTCACACAAGCACCCTGGACAGGAAGGGTCAGAGGACGCGCCAGCGCGCGGGGCGAAGTACGCCTTCGTCTACCCCCTCGTCAAGAAGCGGGAGTGGTACAGCCTGCCTTTCGCCGAGCGTCAGAGGATCATGGCGGAGCACTTCAGGGTCGGGCACAAGTACCCGTCCATCAAGATCAACACCGGATACTCATTCGGGCTGGACGACCAGGAGTTCGTCCTCGCCTTCGAAGGGGACGACCCGGGGGAGTTCCTGGACCTGGTGGAAGAGCTCAGGACGTCGGAGGCCAGCAGATACACGGAAAGGGAGACCCCCATCTTCACATGCGCCGCCGTCGACCGCCGCGAGCTGGTCAGGCTCCTAGGGTGAAGATTCCTTGAAGATCGGAAAGTCAGAGTCCCTCTACAGCAGGGCGTCGAAGGTGATGGTGGGCGGCGTGTCGAGCCCCGTGCGCGCCTTCAAGGCCGTCGGAGGGAAACCGCGCTTCATCTCCAGGGGGAAGGGCCCCTACATATGGGACGAAGACGGCAACAGGCACATAGACTTCGTCTGCTCGTGGGGGGCGATAATCCTCGGGCACGCTGACCCGCGGGTGATGTCGTACGTCAGGAGGAGGACGCTGTCAGGGACGAGCTTCGGCGCGCCGACCAAGGACGAGGTCCTCCTGGCCGAGAGGATATGCGCGTCGGTCCCGTCCATCGAGAAAGTCAGGTTCGTCAACTCCGGGACGGAGGCGACCATGTCGGCCGTCAGGGCGGCCAGAGGATACACCGGGAGGAGCAAAGTGGTGAAGTTCGAAGGGTGCTACCACGGGCACGCCGACCTCTTCCTCGCCAAGGCGGGCTCAGGGCTGGCGACGTTCGACATACCGGCGTCCGCCGGAGTGCCCCAGGGGGCCATCGGGGACACCGTCACGCTGCCGTTCAACGACGCGGAAGCGGTGGAGGCGGAGTTCAGGAAGGAAGGAGACAAGATAGCGGCCGTCATCGTCGAGCCGATCGCCGGGAACATGGGGGTCGTCCTCCCCAAGAAGGGGTTCCTCCGCAGCCTGAGGGAGTCCTGCACAGACAGCGGCGCCGTCCTCGTGTTCGACGAGGTGATCACCGGGTTCAGGGTCGGCCCGGGGGGAGCCCAAGGAGCGCTCAAGGTGAAGCCGGACCTCACCACCCTCGGCAAGGTGATCGGCGGAGGGTTCCCCGTGGGCGCCTACGGAGGGAAGAAGGACATCATGGCATCCGTCTCTCCCGAAGGACCGGTGTACCAGGCGGGGACCCTTTCTGGAAACCCGGTGGCAATGGCGGCGGGGCTGAAGACACTGGAGCTGCTCGACGCGAAGGGGTACGCCCGCCTCGAAAGGAATGCGAAGGCGCTCGAGGAAGGGATCCGCGAGGCGGCGGACAGGGAAGGAAGGGAGATGACGCTGAACAGGTTCGGGTCGATGCTCGGGCTCTTCTTCTGCGGCGGGGAGGTGACCGACTTCGCCAGCGCGAAGAAGACCGACGCCGGTGCCTACGGCCGGTTCTTCTGGAAGATGCTCAGGTCGGGGGTCTATCTCCCGCCGTCGGCGTTCGAGACCCTCTTCGTCTCCTTGGCCCACGGAGACGCCGAGGTCAAGAAGACCGCCAGCGCGGCAGGGGCCGCGCTCAGGGAGTGAGCGGATGACGGAACGGGCTTTCCTGGACGCCTGCATGAGGAAGCAGGTCGACCGCACCCCGGTGTGGTTCATGCGGCAGGCAGGGAGGTACCTCCCCAGCTACAGGAAGATCCGATCCACGAAAGGGATGCTGGAGATCGCCAAGGACCCGGAGCTCGCGTCAGACGTTACGGTGGATCCGGTGAAGGAGCTGGGGGTGGACGCCGCGGTGATGTTCGCCGACATCATGCTCCCGCTGGAGGGGATCGGGGTGAAGTTCAAAATCGAGGAAAACGTCGGGCCCGTGATAGAGGACCCGATAGAGAGCACGGAGGACGTCGAGGCTCTTGGTGACTTCAACCCCGAAAAGCACGTACCCAACGTCCTCGAGACGATAAGGCTCGCGAAGGCCAAGCTGGACGGCGTGCCGCTCGTGGGCTTCTCAGGGGGGCCGTTCACCCTGGCAAGCTACCTCATAGAAGGGAGCCCCACGAGGGACTTCCAGAAGACCAAGCGCTTGATGTACACTGAGCCCGACATGTGGAGGGTTCTGATGTCGAAGCTCGCGAAGGTGGCGGCGAGCTACCTCGGGGCGCAGG
>JAKACC010000114.1 GCA_021796515.1 archaeon
CCGCATAGCGTGCACGGCCATTGTCGATGCATATTTCCAGATTCCAGTTCTATAATCGCATCACGTTGTGGTGTTTCGCGGGCGCTTTATTAGCAAAGAACGAACTCACGCGCATGCGCAGGGCGCGTCATAGAGTCGACGGGCAAGGGTACAGAGTCGGGCCGCAATTCGGGTCTGTCGCAGCGAAGGGCTGGCGGAGGAGGCTAGAAGTCGCGTACGTCGTTTCGGGGAGGGCTGGGACCGAATGAGGCTCGCGCCCGAGGGCAGCTTCCCCGCCGCCGGCGCCGTGGCTGTCGCGTTCGTCAGCATCTTCCTGCTCTCTGGCGGTGCAGCAGCAGCCGCTCCTCTGGCTCACCCTGGTGCAGCTTCGACCACAGTATCCGAGATCGATATGGCCAATGACAGGTGCTCTGTGGTCTCTTCGCCCACCACATGCGAGGGCGGATACGGGACCAACGTCACCTTCCGGGCGACCCTGGCAAAAGGCGAGCTGGTGACGGTCACTTTCGCCTACCTCTACGGCAACTCGCAGAACGTGACCCTGAGCTTCAGCGACAGCCTTGGGAACTCGCCCGTGCTCGTCGCCTCGCAGTGCTCGGCGTCTTCGCCGATAGTCTGCAGCGCGGTCGGATACTTCAAGGTCACCAAAGGGGGGGTTGACGACATCTACTTCACCGAGAACGGCGGGAGCGTCGGAGAGGTCTGGTACAACGCGGAGATTTGGCAGGGCCAGTTCGGCAGGAGGCTTGGCGCCATCGGCACGAGCGCCTTCTGCGCCTCGGGGTGCACCAGCCAGACGGCCATCGGGCCCCTGAACCTCACCGCCTCGGAGACAGTGGGCGAAGTGGTAGGCGTGTCGGCATACGCCGCGTTCTACCCGTACACCCCGGCCAACTGGGTGCCGGGTTACGCCTACTCCTATTCGTGCACCGACTCGATGAGCACGGGCGGGGACAGCATCCTGTGGCAGGGGACGACGTCAGTCCTCGGATCCTACAGCTTCGGGGCATCTACCACCCCGGCGCCCCTCTCGTGGGCAGGGTCGGCGGAACTGATATTCGCGATGTGACGGGGTGCCCGGTCCCTTGCCTCTCTGGCCGGGGCTTTGCCCGCGTCCCTGCCGGGGCCCGAATCCAAGGACTGTTCACCGCCGGGTCGGAGACTGACGCCTCCGGGCCGCGGCCCATCTAAGTCGCTGGTCGCCTCGCGCGCTCCCACTTATATATTGACGGTGTATTAGCATCGTATGATGACTAACGTCACCTTCGCCCTGCCTGATAGGACGGTCAGAAGGCTCCAGAAGCGGGCCGCCGAGCTTGGAAGAAGGAAAGGGGTCATATCAGAAATGGTCGACGCGGCCCTGACCTCCTATCTGGACCAGGCAGAGTCCGCCGCACGGAATGAGACCTTCTCGGCGGTGAACGAAGGCAGGGCCGTCGCCAGCGCGGGTTCCCTAGCGGAACTCGCCCGAAAGCTGCGCGCCATGAACGTCGACGCGAGGTCGGTGCTGATAGTCTCGAGCGAGCCTGTCGAACCCGTCGTCCACCTGGGGATGGGGTCGAAGCTCCGATGAGCTCGTTCGCCGGCAGGACGCCGAGGCTCATGCTGACAGCGAAGAACGAGTTCCTGGGGCTGTCGTTCCCGAGTTCGGGGGCGGCGGCCGGGGTCGTGGACACCGGGTTCGACGGGTTCCTCGCGGTCCCTGGGTTCGCGTTCTCCGAGCTGGGGATGGACCAGATGCAGTCCACCACGACCGACGGTGTCACTGCAGACGGCCGCCGGATTGAACTCAGGTCGTGCATGGGGTGCGTGACGCTCTTAGGGACGCGGAAGACCCACGACGGCCCGGTCGTGACGGGGCCAGGGATCAGGGAGATCCTCGTGGGGACGGGGCTCCTGCGCACCCTGCGGCTGAAACTAGATTACTGCGCCGGAACGTTCGGCGTAGAAGAGTGCGGCTAGGCCGCCAGCCTGTCCATGGCGCCCCTGAGCTCCTTCTCCACCTTCTCGGTCTGGTCCAGCTCGGAGGCCCGCGGCCAGATCCTCCTCGCGTAGTCGGCCATCGGCATCCCCTTGCTCAGCTGGGACACTATCACCTTCACGTCCGAGTCGGCTTGGGCCTTGTTCATCAGGACTTCCATCAACCTCTTGTTCGCCCTGGCCCTGACCTGGCGCGCATGCTCGAGAGCCTGCCTGTACTCCATGGACGAGGCTCCCAGGGGCTTCGTGACGTAAAGCGCGTGCTCCGCCTTCGTCACGACCTCTAGGAGCCCCGCGTCCACGCCGAGGCCCCTCACGTCGATCCTCGGCTTCATCGCCGCCAGTAGCTCCTCGGCGCTCTCCACGACCATGAGCTTCCCCCCGGTCCGGGCCGCGACCTTCCCCAGGGTATCCAAGTTGATCTTCGCTCCTATGGCTATGATGTCGATGATGGCCTTCATGGCCACCTCGTCGCTCACCACCCTGTCCGGCTTCGGCCCCACGTTGGACCTCTCGTCGGTTATCATCACGAGCTTCTTTATCCTCCTCAGGGGGCCGTCCTCGGCCGCGTAGAGGAGCTTCAGCCCGTCCTCGATGGCTATCCCGGACGGGGTCGCCCCGCTTGTCTCGATGGCGTTCATCTTGGACTGCATACCCTCCTTCGTCAGGGCGTCGACCGGGGTGAGGGGTATCACCTCCCTCGTCATGTCCTCCCCCCCTTTC
>JAKACC010000004.1 GCA_021796515.1 archaeon
TGGTATGAGTAGCTCGGAGGGAGCTGGACAAGAATGGGTCCGAGCTTGCCCGTGGCGATGAGCGGCTTGAGAACCTCCAGGAACCTGACCAGGTCTGCCTCGACTCCCTGGCCCGTGTCAAGCCGCTTGTCATGTGTGAGCTGCCTTGGGAGCTTGACCGAAAAGACGAATCTTTCTGGGGTGTATCTGGCCCACCCCTCGACCATCCTCTTCGAGGGGAACGCGTAGAACGAGGAGTCTACCTCGACGGTCTGATAATACTTGGAGTAGTAAGCGAGCTTGTTCGTCGTCGAGCTGGGATAGAAAGCGCCCGCCCACTCGTTATACGACCACCCCGACGTCCCTATGAGGAGATCGGACAAGCTGGTTGGGTCGCTGGGGGTTTGCGATTTAAACCTCGGCTACGGCCTAGAGGATAGGCATCCATCCGGGACGCGCTGACCAGGTTGCAATGGCGTCGTGGGCGTGGATAGACTCGAAGCACCGCCCGCTCACGAAGAGCGCGTTGGGGAACCTGCTCACGCACTCACGCACGAGGTCCTCGGCGAACCTGGGGTTGGCCTGCGCCTCCAGAATCTTCTTCGCTTCCTCCAGCCTCTTCATGTGCTCCCGCGGCGAAGCAGAGAAACACTCGTTGATCCTCCGGATGACTCCCACCGAGTCCAGCGCCCTCTCGCTCTTGAGGACAAGAGTCATCTGGGCTCGCTGCATGTGCCCGATCCCTATCATCTTCTTCGAGCAGGGACACGCCGTCATCCCGTCGACCACGTAACGATAGGTGACCGCTCCCCGCTGGGTGGCCCGCATGGTGACCTTTGCGAACTGGTCGTCGAAGGGAAGGTCGAAGCTCGCGGTGACGCTCGACCCAGGTTGTGTCTCGTTGATTTCGCTGCATACAAGCCTTAGCCACTGTTCGACCCCCCTGGGCCTTCTGCCGTTGGCCGCCTTCACTAGCCGGCTCATGTGCACCCCTCTGTGCAACCCGGTCGACGTCTGAATCGAAAGTTCGACGGGGAATGTCAGACTCCCGGTCGTCCCCAGAACCCTGAAGTTTGCAATGCCCGCATCGATCGGAACTTTCGAAGTTTCAGACTGCACGTCGGCGGTGGCGTCTATGAAGTCGAGAGCGTCTGATGCCCTCTCCTGCCTCTTCAAGGAGCCCTGAACTGGCCGCCCTTCCTTTAAGTAATTTTCCCCCGACCGGGAGAAAGAGGGTCCAGAACCCCGGCCTCGGCGAAGGAACGCCTCCGGGTGAGGCACCCGTCGCACTTCCAGCAGTGCGCCTTCCCATCCCCGTGGCAGCTCCAGGTCCTTTCCAGAGGCACTCCCAGGGAGGAGGCAAGTGAGATGACTTTCGGCTTCGTCATCCGGCCAAGGGGCCTGACGATGCGAAGGCGGTTCTTGTCCAAGATAGGGGACGCGGCTCTGAAAGCCCTCTCAAGCGAGCTAAAGAAGCGGGGGGTCACGTCCCGGAAGACCTCTAGATCGTCCCTGTTGTGCCCTCCCACCAGGACCGAAGCACCCACCTCTTCGCCGTACGAGGCGGCGAACGAGTAAAACACGCTGTTCCTGAGAGGGATGTAGGTCGGAGGGAGACCGCCGAAGAGACCTCCAGGGATGTCTCCCGCCTCTCTCAGGTCGGGGACCCTCACCAGTCTATGCTCCGATACCCCCGCCCGAGAGGCGATCGACTCCGATGCCCGAAGCTCCTGCCGGGCGATGCCATGGTACTCGAAGGTCAGCGCCCTGACAGAGTATTCCCGCCTGACCATATAGAGCGCGGTGGCGGAGTCGATCCCACCCGAAAGAAGCACTACCGCTTCTTTCGTCCTGCCGACGCACCGTCCTGATGCAGTTTCGCCAGTACGTGGCTACCCTTGTTGAGGCCTTCGTAGACATAGACTCCGACGGCGGTCACGTTCTTGGGCATCTTCGGGGCGACGCGCCCGAGGACCTCCCTCGCCAGGTTCTCCACCGTCGCCTCTCCATTCAACAGGACCGTCGTGTCTTTGGGGGCCTTTATGGCAAACTCTCCGTGCACAGTCTTGAACATGAGTGAGACGCTCTTGGCGTCCATGGCGGTCACATACTTCTCGTTGATGAACAGCTTGTGGTCTAACCCCCGCACTGCCTCCCTGACTACAGGCTTCGTCACCCCGAAGTCGACCACCATCCCCTCGATGGGGCGGCCGACGACTTCCACCAGGACGCTGGAGGTGTGCCCATGCATGACCGAACACTTCTCAGTCTTAGGGAGGATGTGCGCATAGTCGAAGTTGAAAGAAGGGTCGTCGAGGAAAATCGTCTGGACTCCTCCCTCTTCCCCAAGACCGAGCACCCTGATACCGTGGTCCATGCCATCGCTGCGGATCGCGTCCCTCCTGACGATCACGCAGTCTTTCTTCACTTGGTTCAGCCCTCTCAGTTCAGAGCCGCCAAACGCGGGTTCGACGAAGAGCCATACGCCATTGACCGCGAAATCTGCGACCAGCCCTGACCCTGGGACCTTCACGTTCTCCCTGTAGGCGATTTTTAGGCCGTCGAGGAGTCCCGCCACCAGCTGGTGAGTCCCGCTTCTCTTCAAGCCCCCTGCCGTCCTGTACCCCCTCTCATACCCCCCTTCGTCAAGGCGCCTGAGCCGGGGGGCGAGCTTGGACAGGAGTTTCTCACTCATCTTCGGTGTGGCCGGAGACGGGTTCGTTTATACTGTTTCCGGCGGAGGGGCCTGTGGCGCGGCCTTGATCCAGCCTGGTCAGGATAGTGGCTTCCCATTCCCTGAGAGGAGAGAGCCATTCGCCCGGGTTCGAATCCCGGAGGCCGCACCACAAATCGCGCCGCGTAACCATTCGGAGCAGTGGTCGGCGGGCCGTGAAGCCGGGGCCCATTGGAACTTGCGCTCGTTGTGACCGCTGCCAAGTCATGGTGAAGCTCTAATCCACAGGCCCTTCTCCATCACGTCCCATGTATGATTGCCAGCTTCGGGGATAATGGTGGTCAGTCGACCTGCGCGGTCAGTCTCCGATTGCCTTCAGAGCCTCAATCGCCTCGGCGATGTGCTGTCTTGGCTTGAGCTGCGACGAGAACTTGTGTCTTACGACACCTTTCTTGTCTATGACGAAAGTGACCCGGTCAGGGATGAGGCCCATCGACTTCGCACCGTACTCAGCTCTGACTTTGCCCCCTACGTCTGCGAGCAGCGGGAATCTGGCCCCACATTCCTTTGCGAAACCGCTATGGCTCTCGGCCGAGTCGGAGCTTATGCCGACCACCTCTGCTCCCATCTCCAAAAGGCCTTCGTAGTTTTCACCGAATCCCTTTGTCTCTTGTGTGCATCCCGCGGTGAAGTCCTTGGGATAGAAGTAGAGGACCACGTTCTTCGTGCCGGCGAACTCATGTAACGACACCGTCCGTCCATCCTGTGCTGGGAGGGTGAAGTCAGGGGCCTTGTCCCCTACCTTTGGACCGCCCAATGTCCTCAGGTCCCCTCCGTGATCTTCTTCATTGTAATCGAGCCGTTCCGGATGTCCAAGTCATAGATTTCATTGACGTCGAGCCTCAGGCCGAACATGTCGTACTCCGACTCGGTCAGGGTCATGATAATCTTGGAGAACCCTACCTCCCTCATCTGGGGCATCAGACCCATGGACTGCAACTGCGACACCATCCCCTGGACGACTCTGGCCTCGTCGCTGGCAGGGAACATTTCCGGCCTGCGCGCGTCTCTGACCTCAACCAGCTCGATTTGCTTCGCCGGGAGCCCGGTCAGAGGGTCAGTAACTCCGCTGATCCGGTTCACCTTCACCTTGCCCATTGGTGCGTCGTCCCATGCCGCTGGTATAAACTCAGCGCCGGCTGTTTGCGCTCCGTTTGCTGCATGGAAACGGGGCTATTGTTGCGCGTCTGACCCAGGCTCGCCGTGTGTCTCTTCAGGCGCCCCCTGCTGCGGCTCCTCGGGGGGCATCTGGACGCCTTCCTCGCCCTGCTGGTTCGCCATGATAGCCTCAACATCTTCTGGCGAGAGGATTCTTGCCATCGAGAGGTTCACCAGTGAGTTCGCAGACGCGTCGCCGGACATCCTCCCTATCCTCCCTCTGAGCTGGCGCCATTTCAGCTTCGTGTTTCCGCTCTTGGAGGTATAGATGATCCCGAGGACGTCTCTGGCGTTGATGAACGTGATGTCCCTGATCTTCTTGAGGTCTACCTTGTCGACCGCCTCAACATAGATGGATCCCTGATCACCTTGCTTTTCAGGGAACACTTCAGGGTCTCTGAGGTATGACTCCGGGATGAAGCTCCTGCAGGTGCTGCTGATCAGAAACCTGCGGAACCCCTCGAGGTTGCAAGTGACGTCGAGCTCGACCAAATCCCGTCGCCTGACTCGCCGCGCCTCCTCAGAGGTTATAAAATGATTCCCGCACAGAAACGGCTCTCCGGGGAAGGGTGGGTTCCACTACTCAAGATCTTCCACACAAGGTTCAGACGGCTAATCCGGTCATCACCCACGACGAAAACACGGGTCGCTCAACATTAAAGCGTTCCAGAGGCGCGGCGCAGCCTCGATGCGGTTCCTCGTCGGGTTGAAGGCGAAGGGGGTCCCCCAAGGGAGCCTCCTGGACTCGGCCAGAGCGGCCGCCAGGGGGCTCGGCGTCCAATGCAGCAACCCGAAGTGGACCTCGTCCGGGACCCTCGAGCTCGACGTGTTCTCCCCGACTCGAGGAGACTTCGACCTCTTCCTTGAAGTAGTCCGCCCTCTGGCCGACCTCGAGTTCGCCCGTGACCTGAGCGCGCCCCCAGAGCACAGATCCGAACCCGAGCTCCTCTCTGAAGCGAGGTCCCTCTTCAACGCAGAGCGCTACTGGGAGTGCCATGAAGTCCTCGAGGGGATCTGGAGGTCGAAGCAGGGGGAGGAGAAGCGGCTCCTCCAAGGGATCATCCTGGTCTGCGCCGCTTTCGTGCATCATCAGAAGGGGGAGGCGGAAGTAGCCATCGGCATCATGAGGCGCGCCAGGCCTCAGCTCATCTACCCCTCACCCAAGTACTGCGGCTTCGACGTGGGGGCTCTCAGGGCGAACGTCGAGACGGTCATCCAGACCGGCCACTTCTCAAACTTCCGGGTCTAGCCGAACACGGGGAGGTTCATCGGATTCGCCTGTTCGGAGAGGGCGTTCCTGTCCCTCAGTCCCAGCAGGTTCAGCCCGATGCCCAGGGCCGCCAGGACGACGCCGAGCGCGTAATGGTAAAAGACGCCCCCGAGGGAGGGATACCCGACGTAAAGGTAGGCGAGGTACCCCAGCAGCGCGAGGAAGACCGCAGAGAGACCGGCGCCCACAGGGTACGCGATCGACGCCCCCCAGAACCCGAAGGCGCCCACCGCCAATAGGGCGAATGCGAGCACGACGACCAGGCCCGGCACAGCCCAGCCCAGTTGGGGCGCGACGCAACCCCCGGAGGGGCAGCCCCCCGGGGAGTTCCATATCCAGGTGGTGTAGATGGCGAAAGCCGACTCCAATATGGTGGTCCCACCGGCCACCTTCTTGATGGACGACGTCACTTCTGCACCGTCAGCCTGTAGTGCCCGGCTTCGACGTTCTTGTTGATGTTGTCCCTCACGAGGAAGAGCCTGTGGATGGGGTCGACCGTCACGGGCGACAGCGAGAAGTCCTTCCCAACGACGAGCTCATACACCCGGCCGTCTCTGCAGGCGTGCGCCAGCTTCTTCCCCGGTTTCGCCCCGAGGCTGTTCATCACGACGTCTTTGGCCGTCGTGCAGGTTAGGACCGCCCACTCTTCGTCTTCCGGTATCGACTCGAACCCTACGCTCGGCTTGAGCGGCTCTCCATACCTCTTGTCGTCGCAGAACAGCTTCTTGCAGCTCCTGCACCTCCAGACGTCCACGACCCCCTGAAGGTAGTTGTCGCGGTTCACGTTGACCATGCCGATGAATACGATTTCATGCTGGTGAGGTTCAGTCATTGTTCAGCCGCCTCCGCCCCCCTGTTTTTCTCCGTTGCGGCCTCGTACAGAGGGATGAGCTCCAGTATCAGCCTGTCTACGCGCATCCTCCTCTGGTTGATCTCCCTCACCATCGCCTCTCTCCAGGTCCTGTAACCGTTGGCTATCCCCAGCCTGGGGTGCACCGGGATGACGCTCTCCCCATCGCCTGAGATGATGGCCATCCCCTTCTCCAAGAGCCCTTTGGCCGACTCCCTCTGCGAGGATGGGACCCGGCCCTCGCGCAGGAGCCTCAGGTAGAGGGTGGCTTCCTCTCTGGACAGCGCCGCCTCGGCCCTCAGCTCCCTGACGACCTCTTCCTCATCCCTGGGCGGCTGTCTTCTGCTCAATGATTTGACGTCCCCGGCGAGCTCCAGAGGAACTCGAAGTAGTCCTTCGCGAAGCTCGCCAGCCCGTGGTGAGAAGCCCAGATTGCAAGCGGGAGACCTCCCTGCTCCCCGCTCCCAAGCAGGAGGACCACCTCTCTGGAGTCCGATACGAGGCCTCCTCCGTACATCGTCTTCCTCGACCTGACCTCTGCGTGCTTCGCCAGCTGGTCAGCCGCCCCATGCGGGAGGTCAGGGGAAGTCAGTATGAGGCATTTGACCCCCTTCTCCCTCAAGGTGGCAAGGAGGGGCTCGATCCTGTCGATGAACGGCGCCAGCTGCGAAGGCAGCGCTATGAGCAGCTCCGCCCTGCAGTTCAGCAGCAGGTTCTTCACCCGCGAAAGGATCTCGTTAGTCCCTCTCATGATCCATATGTCCGGCTTCTCCTGCTCTCCTCTGCTGACATAGATCCCCATCAGCTCCTCGAGGGCGGTCTGTTCCCTCTCCTTTCTCTCGGTCTCCTGCCTGGCCCTCAGCTCTTCCAGGGCGGTGTCCGGAGGCTTCGCGGTATACACGATTGGCCTGCTTTTCTGCTCCTCCACCCACCCGCGCCTGTGAAGCGACTCCAGGGCGTCATACACCTTGGAGTAGGGTATCCTTGCTTCCCTGCTTACGTCGCTGGCGGTCATCGTCCCTCCCTTCAGGAGGGCGACGTACGCTTTGACCTCGCTCCCGGTCAGACCGAGCTCCTCCAGAGACCCAGACGCCCTCTCGCTCAGAGTCACCTTTTCCAGCCTCCGGTCCCGTCGCGACAGGGCGAGTTTTAACTTTTTACCCTCGGCAAAGTTAAAATGCTTATATGCACTACGGGGTAGGGAGACTCCAGCGAATCTACTTTGGCCCAAATCGCAGATGTCAGCCTAGAGCTGAAGAAAGAAGTTTCGAAGGGGAACTTCATCCGACAGACGCAGTCGATCTGTCCCGACTGCAACCGGATCCTGCCCGCGATCGTCTTCGAGCGCGGCAGCAAGGTCTGGATGACCAAGACCTGTCCGGAGCACGGCGAGACGGAGGAGCTCTACTTCGGCTCCTACGAGATGTACAGCAAGTTTTCGCGCTATTGGAAGGACGGCAAGGGGACCCACGCCGCCAACGTCCCCATGGACGTCTGCTCCTGCCCGGCAAACTGCGGCCTTTGCTCCAACCACCTGTCGCACACTGGGCTGTCCAACATCATAGTTACCAACAGATGCGACCTGACCTGCTGGTACTGCTTCTTCTACGTCAAGAAGGGGCTGGAGGGGGCCTACGTCTACGAGCCCACCCTAGACCAGGTCAGAGAGATGGGTCGCTCCCTGAAGGCTGAGAGGCCGGTCGCTGGGAACTCCGTCCAGATCACTGGCGGAGAGCCGACGATCAGGGAAGACCTCCCCACCATAATCAAGATACTGAAGGAGGAAGGGGTAGACCACATCCAGCTCAACACCAATGGGATCAACCTCGCGTTGAACCCTGGACTGGCGAAGAGGCTCAAAGAAGCCGGCGTGTCGAACCTCTACATGAGCTTCGACGGCGTGACCCCGAAGACGAACCCGAAGAACCACTGGGAAGCGCCCTATGCCATCGATGCCTGCCGGAAGGTAGGGGTGGGGATAGTGCTGGTCCCGACGGTCATAAAGTCGGTCAACGACCACGAGCTCGGTGACATCATCCGGTTCGGACAGAAGAACATCGACACGGTCCACGCCGTCAACTTCCAGCCTGTCTCGCTCACGGGCCGCCTTACCAAGACCGAGAGGGCAAAGTACAGGATAACCATCCCCGACTGCATCGAGAGGATAGAGGAACAGACCAACGGCATGATCACAAAGGACGGCTGGTTCCCGGTCCCGTCCTGCTCGCCGGTGACCGGCTTCATCGAAGCCTTCACGAAGAAGGAGCAGTACGAGCTCTCCATACACTTCGCCTGCGGGGCCGGGACGTACGTGTTCAACGACCCGGACAAGAAGAGGCTCGTCCCGTTGCCGGAGTTCGTCGACATCCCGGGGCTCATCGAATTCCTCGACGAGAAACAGGAAGAGATCTACTCAGGGACCAACCGCTACGTGGTCGCGGCGAAGGTCCTCACCAGGATTTCGTCTTTCGTCAACAAAGAGAAGCAGCCCAAGAGCCTGAGCTTCGCCAAGCTGCTGACCGACGCCCTTGTCAAGCACGACTACTCTTCCATCGGGCAGTTCCACCTTAAGAGCATGTTCCTGGGGATGATGCATTTCCAGGACAAATACAACCAGGACGAGGAAAGGCTCCAGCGTTGCGACATCCACTACCTCACCCCAGACCTGAGGGTCATACCATTCTGCAGCTTCAATGTCATACCGGAATGGTATCGTGACAAGATTCAGCAGAAGTACGGGATGCCCATAGAGGATTGGGAGGCCAAGACTGGGAAGAAGCTCGAGGCGGGGCTCTACAGAGGGACTCTAAGGCGCGGTGGGCACGTGCAGGGGTGCGGCTGCGCTGCAGGTGAGCACGGAGAACCACTTCCCATCCAGCCCATAACGGGAACCTAGTCGCCGACCTCCAGGCTGACCGCTTTCAAACCGAGACGCCTTGGCTCAGGCCCCGATTCCGTCGGGTGCTTCAGCCAAAGGCGCGGGGCGAGGCTGTGTTTCCTTCACTCGATTTATTTACCGGTGTTAGAGGTCGCTCTCTGATTGTCGATAAAGGCCAACCTGAGGGCCCGCCAGAGGAGGAGGCGGATCATGTGGATCTCGATACTGGCGGCCGTGGCCGCCCTCATCGTCGTCTCATACTTCGTAGCCGCTTCGCTGAACGACCCCTACGCCAAGTACATCGGCCTCCCCGTCGACTCCGCGACCATGAACGCGCTCACCGGGGTGAGCACGTCGACATTCGATGCCGTGGGAGCGCCCAGCGGCGTCTCGCCCCCGTTCAACATCACGGGCCCCCTCTTGACGTCCGGCGGGAAACCTGAGGTGCTCTACATAGGGGGGGACTACTGCCCGTACTGCGCCGTCGAGCGGTGGAGCCTGATAATAGCGCTGTCGCGCTTCGGGAACTTCAGCGGCCTTCAGTACATGCTCTCTTCGAGCACAGACGTAAACAAGAACTCCCCGACCTTCACGTTCACCAACGCGAACTACACGAGCAAGTACGTCTCATTCGTCGCAGTTGAAGAATGGGACAGGAGCGGGAACGTGATACAGACCCCCACGACGGAACAGTCCAGCCTGATGGCGCAATACGACACCTGCGCTTCCACGGGGCGAAGCGGCTCCATCCCCTTCTTGGACATAGCCAACCAGTACGTGCTCAACTGCGGGGCCCAGTTCAACCCGTCCTGCCAACCCCTGACCCCGCTCTGCATATCCGGAGACAACTGGACCCAGATCACCTCCCACCTGAACGACCCGACCAACCCCAAGACCCAGGCCATAGTCGGGGCGGCCAACTACCTCGTCTCGGCCATCTGCCAGGTGACCGGCGGGAAGCCGAGCTCCGTCTGCAGTCAGACCTACGCCCAGCAGAACCTTTCCTACTCGCCGCAGGCGGCTTCCTTCCAGCCGACGCTCATGGCGGTCCCCACACGACCACTGGAGTAGCGTTGGACCGTCTCACCAAGGCGTTTGTCGCCCTCTCTGCCGCAGGGATCGTCATAGCCGTCTACCACGGCTACGACGAAATCACGGCGTACTCGGGCCCGCTCTCGAACGGCTGCAGCGTCTTCACCGGCTTCAACCCGTTCCTATCGTGTACCACCGTGTTCGCAGGAGGGCATGACACCTTCCCTCCAGGCCCCTATGGGATCCCTCTCTACGTCTACGGCCTCGTCTGGTTCCCCTTGATGACCGCCCTCGCCCTCTACTTCGGGCGGAGGGGGCCCCTCAACGGAGAGGTTATGGTCCCGGTGCTGATGGTGGGGAACCTCTTCACGGTCTATCTCTGGTACATCGAGCTAGTCGTCATCCAGGCCCTCTGCCCCGTCTGTGTCTCCATGTACATCCTGAACTACGCCATGTCCGGGCTCGCCTTCAAGGCCCTGGCGAGCGCCTCCTAGGCCCGGCTCACTCGATTCCAGGAGGCTCCTGGCAGCTGATGTTAGAAGGGGATATCGGCAGGTTTCCCGCCGAGATAGACGGGACGTTGTATACTATGGTGAACTGGCTCCCCCCGGCAAGGGGTTTGACGGCGATGGACAGGTCGACGTTGGAAAGTGCCGGCGACTCGGTGATGGTAAAGGGCATGAATATGCTCTGCCCTTCCGTCACGTTCGACAGGCCTATGCCGCACACCGGGGTGTTGGCCGCGTCGGTGGCGGGGGACGTGAGCTGGGCATAGAGCGGAAGCGCGCTCGCGTTCTGCCAGGTCAGGGTGAAGGCGAACTCGGTCCCGTTGAACGATGACGAGGAGACGGTCGCGTAGTTGGCGAAGGGCTCGGTCCGGGTCGGGAAACTGTCGTTGGCATATGCAAGGTATCCGATGTACAGCCCGAAGATCACCGCTCCCACGATCGCTACGACCACCAGGGCCTTCGGCAGTGACAGTCTGGTGCGGGCCCTTTCCCTGGGGCCGCTACCTGAGGTCATCTAGCCTCGAGGACGAACGCATCAGGCTCAGGATTCTGTCGAAGTAGGATCCGAGCGCTGCCCGGAACCTCTCCGCCTTCCAGCTCGGATCCGCGCCTTCGAGGAACTTCTCAAGCCATTCGAAGTCCTGATCAGACCTCCCCCCCATGGACGAAACGAACGACTTGTTCCTGTAGTGCATGTCGCTCTCATTCTCGAATTCCCCCCTCCTCTTCAGCGAAGCTACCGCGAAGGCGTTCCTACAGAGGAGCCCGGCGTCTGTGACCGGATCCCCGGAGGGCCTGTCAGAGACCCATTCGGCGAAGAACTTCTTGGTCATCCCTCTCTCCTTCTCGCCCATCACCTCGAAGACGACGTCGTCTACGAGCACGTTTTGGAGGTGGTTGAAGGCGTCGATGAGGAGCTCCGTCTCCTTCGCCCTCAGCCCGTCTCTCTCCTTGAGCTCTTCCAGGACCTCCTCCAAGACGCCGCCGTCGTGCGAGCTCGCTCCCTGCTCGGTGAAGTATACATGCGCCAGCTCATGGAGGACGAGCCCTCCGAGCATCTCCGAGTCGAGGGCCCACTCAGAGATCAGGATCCTGTGGGCATCGCCCTCCTTCCGCGCGTATCCCATTATAGCCAGGCTGGGTTCGACGTTGAGCGCCACTTTGGATTTGACCACATACCCCTTCTGCCGCATGCGCTCCAGCGCCCAGTCGAGAGTGTTCTGGAGGGACCTGTCGGTGCTCATGGCGCGCATTGCCGGACGCGCGTTGCGCTTCAGACGGATAAACATCTCGGTCTGAATCGAAACCGGGGCCACGCGACAGCAATCCTATTCTATCGGAGCGTCGGCGTTGGGAGGGATGGATTCCAGACGACTCGCCGCAGGAGGACTGGCTATCCTCGGGGGTGTGCTCATGCTCGGGAGCGGCTATGTCTCGCGGGGGTTCCTTTACACCGCCCTCGGGTACGCGGAGCCTCACATCTCGGCCTTCCTGAGTGGAGAATACGCGGGCGCGGCGGTGCTCGCGATCACTATCGTCCAGGCGGTCATCGCCCTTGGGGGCGCCACGGTCGCTGCCGGAGGGCTCGCGGTCATAGCGAGACACGCGACCGTCGGAAGGACCCTGATATGGCTCGGCGGGGGTGCGGGCTTCCTGGGCCTGTTGGTGGGGTTCGGATACTCCGCGTACAGGCTGGGCGGTGTGAATCCGGTTCTGGGGTATCTCCCATACTGGGTGGGCCTATTGATGGCGATCGTTGCGAGAAGGCTCGCGAAGGGCGCATGAACCTGCTGAAGGCACCGAGGGAGATGCGTCTGCCCGAGGCAGGCGTCGCGACACCGGCTGGGCGCCTCCGCAGGAATTCGGAGACACTCTGCTAATGGTAGATGCTCTCTTTGGGGGCTGTCCTCGGGGGGGCTGCGGGCAGGGCCTTGGAGCGCAGCTCTTCTAGGTCCAGGTCGAACCCGGCCAAGCCCCCGAGGACCCCAAGGAGCCTGATGACGGAACGGACGTGCGGGCTGGGCTCTCCGTGGTCCACGGAGAGCTTGTACCCCCTGATTCCATGCTCCTTCGCCATGGCGACCACCATGGAGGCGAAGAAGGGGGCCGGCTCCTCTCCCAGTATCTTTACGCCGTTTTTCTTGAGCTTGGAGACTCCGACGGCGTCCGTAGCGAACCCCGACGCCTCAGGGTCGGCCTCTGGTGGGAGCGGATTCTCCGCCCACCTCGCTCCGATCGAGTAGAGCTCCTTCACCCCCATCTCCTCCGCCTTCGACAGGAGAAACTGGGCGAATCCGTACTGCTCGTCTATGGGGCTCGCGTCTCCGGCGAACAGGACGATGTCGCGCTTCCCCCTGCAGAGGTAGAACCCGCATTCCTGCAGGGAAGCCAACCCCTCCTCCCTGACTATGATTTCAGGCGGGAAGGCCGAAGCCCTGACGGTCCCTATCTTCTTGAATTCCATCTTCTTCAGCATGTACTGCCCGAGCTCTCGGGCCTGTGAGTAGAGTGCACGATACTGCGGCATTGCGGTGGAGACCGCGACGACCATGACAGAGTCTTTGAGCGGGCGGCCGGCGGCCCCCTGGTAATCTAGCCACATGAGACGGGGCGCCACGGGTCCCCCCGCTTATTTAACCATCCCAAGGAAAGAGGAGATCGGCATGGCGATTTTAAATAGACGCGGAAGAGAAACTTCCTCAGCCCGTTCATGAGCGCCTACTGGACGACGCTTTCTCACAATGGGGTCAACTTTCCCGACCCCTACCTGCCCGACGACCTGTCGATATCGGTGAGAGGGAAGGTCGTTCCTCTATCGGCCTTGGCCGAAGAAATGGCATACAACTTCGCCAAGAAGAAGGACACGCCCTATGTCCAGGACCCGGTCTTCCAGTCCAACTTCGTCTCGGACTTCGTCACGGAGCTTCCAGATTGGTGCAAGGGGGCGAGGTTCAATGACTTCGATTTCACCCTGCTGAACAGGAAGGTGGACCGCGAGAAGGCTGCGAAGGAAGCCATGTCCAAGGAGGAGAGGAAGTCCCTGGCCGCTTCGAGGAAGGAAAGACGGGAGTCCCTGAAGGCGAGGTACGGCAAGGCGGTCCTCGACGGGAAGGAAGTGGACATCGCAAACTGGATGGTGGAGCCTCCAGGACTGTTCATGGGTCGGGGGCAGCACCCTCTCAGGGGAAGGTGGAAGCCGAGGGTGGGCGCCTCTGACGTCGTGCTCAACCTCGGGGAGTCGGCCCGGGTCCCGCCGGGGGACTGGAAGGAAGTGGTTCACGATCACAACTCCATGTGGATGGCCAAATGGATCGACAAGCTTACGGACAAGGAAAAGTACGTCTGGCTCCACGAAAGCTCGCCCCTTCAGCAGTCCCGGAGCAAGGCGAAGTACGACAACGCGAGGAAGGTCGGGACCCACCTCGACAGGATTCGGGGAAAGATGAACAAGGAGCTCGACGCGAAGGACGAAAGGCTGAGGCAGGTCGCAACGGTGTGCTATCTGATTGACACCTTCGGAATGAGGGTCGGAGACGAGAAGGACGAAGACGAGGCGGACACGGTCGGGGCGAGCACCCTCAGAGTCGAGCACGTCACGCTTGGCGGAGACCTCGCAGAGTTCAACTTCCTTGGGAAGGATTCGGTCCTGTGGCACAAGTCTGAGAAGGTGCCCGCATCCGTGGCACGGAACCTCAGGGAGTTCATGTCCGGGAAGAGTCCAGGGGACGAGGTGTTCCACAACGTCAGCTCCGGTATGGTCAACCAGTTCCTTTCATCCATAGTCCCCGGAGCCACTGCAAAGGTGTTCAGGACGTTCCACGCGACGGCGAAGGCACGGGAGGTCTTGGGCGCGAAAGACATGAGGGAAGCTGACGACCTAGACAAGCTCTACCATGCCAAGGAGGCCAACCTGCAGGCCGCAGTGTTCTGCAACCACCAGAGGACCCCTCCGAAGAGCTGGGAGGAGTCTCGTTTGAAGAAGAAGCAGAAGCTAGAAGAAGCGGTCTCCAGGAACGACGTGAAGAGGATCCCGAAGCTCAGGCGCGAGCTCGAGTTCTACGAGAGGACCAAGAACTACAACCTGAACACTTCGCTGAAGAACTACATCGACCCAAGGGTGTACAAGGCGTGGTGCGACTACGTGGGGCTCGAGTGGGCCAAGGTGTACAGCAAGTCTCTGCAGAAGAAGTTTGCATGGGCCGCGAAATCCTCGACGAAGTGGGAGGGTTCCCGACCTGGAGAGCCGGAGCCCTAGCCTCTCAGAGGGGGTCTGCGAAATACCCGCCACAGTTCGTCCTGCGGGGCGTCGGTCATCGCTAGTTTCGAGCCGCCTCTGCCGACGACCAACCTGGCCCCCTCCGCAAAGTTCCCTATGCGCGTGACCCTGCACATCCCGCCGAGCGCTTTCTCCACCCTGATCTCCTCCCCCTTCCTCACGGCCAGAAGGAGCGCCCCAGAGCCTATGAGCTTCAGCGGGTCGATCGACAGAGCCTCGCATATCTTCGCAGTTTCTGGGAGCACCGGGACCAGCTCTCTTCTGAGCACGAATCCAAGGCCCGAGGCCAGTGACATCTCATAGGCGGCCCCGAGGACGCCTCCTTCGGTGCAGTCGTGCATCGCGTGGATGCTCCCGGTCGCGAATGCGGCCACGGCCTCCTCGACGACGCTGACCTGGGAGATGAGGCTCCCCGCCCTCCGCAAGGCGGCCTGCGGGACGCCCCGCAGCAGGTCGGCGCGCTCGGTTGCTATCTCCGACGTCCCTTCCAGCCCGGCGAACTTCGTCATCATCATCGTGTCGCCTGCCTTGGCCCCACTCGAAGAAACGTACTTCTTCGCATAGCCGAACGCCGTGACCACGACTATCGTCTTCTTCAGTCCGGGGGTGACCTCCGTGTGCCCCCCCACGATGGCCATCCTCAGCGACGCCGCAGTTTCGTGCATCTGCTTCCCGATCCCGGCGGCGTCCTCGACCGAAGAGCCCTCTGCCAGAAGGACGACGGTCTCGGCGAACATCGGCCTGGTCCCGCTGGTGGCCACGTCGTTGGCGCTCACGTGGATGGCGTAGCGTCCGATGTCCTCGGTGGCGCCGGTTATGGGATCGGCTGACACGAGGAGGAATCCGCCGTCCAGCCTGACTGTGGCGAAATCGAGGCCGGGCTTCGGCCCTTCGACGACCAGGTCCGAATGTGCGCCTATGCCGGTCAACATCGTCCGCCGCAGGATGTCGATGGGGAGCTTCCCCAGCTGGAGCCGCTTCAACTCCCATCACCAGGCACGGGACGCTTCACGACAGCAGGCGCTCCGCGTTGTCATGAAGGACCTTGCGTTGGAGGCGGTCGTCGAGCCCAGAGACCCGGACCTTCTGGAGCTCCACGGAGTAGTCGTGGAAAGGGTAGTCTGAGCCGAAGACGACCCTATCCTCCCCCACGCGCTCGACCGCCTCCCTGATCTTGGAATGCATCGACACCCCCGAAGTCTCTAGCGTTATGTTGTCGAACTTCTTCGCCGTATCTATGGCCGCCTTGATGTAGACCCCGTGGGCGTGACCCATGTGGAGCATGACTATCCTGGCTCGTGGATACTTCTCCGCCAACTCCCCTATGCTCCACGGGAGCGAGAACGGAGGATGGCCTGAGTGGATGGCCACCGGGAGGCGCCTTGACGCCATGAACTCCACGATGGGTCCGACCTCGTCGTCGGTGGGGAGGAACGCATGCAAGAGAGGGTGGAGCTTCACCCCCATGAACCCCCATTCGTCGACCGCCTTCTGGACGAGGTTTAGCGCCCCCGGATCGTGGGGGTTAGGCCAGACATACCCGACCAGCCTTCCAGGGTGGGAGTCGACGGCCCGCCTGACTAGGTCGTTGTCGAGGCCGAAGACGGCCGCCTTTTCAACTTCGAACTTGTCCATCTGCTCGAGAAGTTGGTCTGCTGTGGCCGAGACCCCGGCCCAGCTTTCGAACACTCCGATGTGGGCGTGGGCGTCTATCACTGCCACTGGGCATCAGTCCGGTGGGAGCCTAGAGTGGAGCGTGGATAGGTCTATGCCTCTCTTCTTGTTGTACCAGCGCGAGGCCGCGTAGACTACAGCTGGGACGGCGACAACGACGGCGGTGAAGACCTCGGCAGGGACCGAGAACGGTCCCACCGCGGGGTTCGCTATGCTGTTGTATCCTAGATACGCGAACAGCGTTGCGGCTGCTACGCCGAGGACGGACAGCAGGGGGACCCCCCTCCTCTGCCCGTAGATGTCTCTCCTGGTCAGGGGGAGAAGGATCGCGCAGATGGCCGCGAGGAACCAGACGACGCTGTAGAAGAAGATGGAGTTGACCTGGGTGGCTATGAATGAAGTGAAATACTGAAGGTACATCGGGACCACCGCTAGGATCGCAGCGAAGCCTATGGCCACCGTGGGTGTATGGAACCTGTCGCTGACGCTGGCGAACCGCGCCGGTATCACCCTGTCGAACGACCATGCGAGGAAGAGCCTGCTGATGAACGCGATCGCCAGCCACGACCACCCTATGTTCCCGACGAAGAGGGCTGCCACCAGGAACCAGAGCAGGTAGGGGTTCCCGTTCAGGACGGTCGCGAAGGCCGTGGGGACTGTGGCCACTCCCCCGTTCGACACCGTCCATGCTTCAATGAAGGATATGCCTACCCTCGAGTCGATGAGGTAGGTCAGCCCGAACCAGATGGCGATCGATACTACTTCAGCGAGGACGAGCCCATAGAGCAGGGACCTCCTGGGCTTCTTCAGTTCGCCTCCTACCAGCTGCATGACCGGGTACGGCCCGATGCTCACGAAGAGGAGCGGGACGACTGCGCTGAGGTTGGCGAGGCTGGCTCCGGGGGTGTATCCCTTCGCCTCGGCTTGGGCCATCACCGCGCTCATCCCTCCGCTGAAGTGACTGGCGTAGGCGCTCGCGAACTGAGAGCTGCTGGTCGTCGTGAAGATCACCAAGACCATGGCCATAGCCACGGCTCCCATCCCGAAGAATGCGTAGACTGCGTACTTCAGAACCCTCCCTCCAAGGGCCACGATGACCGTCCCCGCTAGGAGAATCAAGAGCCCCCCCGCCATCAACAGCTCAGGTGAGTTCGAAGTCCCGGGGTTCATCGTCGTCCCGAGTGAAGCCATCCACTGGTTCCCAAGGGCCTGCCCCGCGAAGGAGAGTTGCGTGCCCGCTTCTGTGAACGCCCAGTAAGAACCGGACCCTGCAGAGATCAAAAGCGCCACAAAGAAGAGGAAGCTCGCGACGAACCCCACCGGACTCGAGAGTATCCTGGAGATGAATACGTAGTCCCCTCCCGTCTTCGGCATTATGGAGGTCAGCTGCCAATACAAGACCACTATCACCAGGGCGATTACCCCCCAGACCGCGAGTCCGGCATAATAGTTCACGTTCTGGTAGTAGTCGGGGGTGACCCAGAAGATCCCCGCCCAGCTGGTGAGCCACGGGAAGAAGACGACCGTCCAGGCGAAGACGTCCCAGGCTGAGAGCTCCTTCACTATGCCTGTGGCCTCCCTCACGAATGTCTCGGGCAAAGCGCTTGTGGTCGTCCCGCCGGCCGATGACATATAAGCTGCAACCTATATATCAGCCCGGCGGCCGATCCGTCGTGCAGTCGCTGAGGTGCGTGCGCTGCTCGAAACTGACGAAGTCAGAGCGGCTCGACCCTTCCTGCGAAGGGTGTGGAGGCGCAGTCCTTTTCTCCGGCCAGCCTGCTTCGTTCCCGACGAGGGCGGAGCTTGACGGGTCTCCAGCCGGCGTCTGGAGATACCGCGCCTTCCTCCCCCCGGTTAGCCTTGGGCAGGTGGTCAGCCTGGGCGAAGGGGGGACCCCGCTCCTCCGCTCTCAGAGGCTGGGCAAGGAGCTGGGGCTTCGTAACCTCTTGATCAAGGACGAGAGCCGGAACCCGACCGGCTCTTTTATGGACAGGGGCTCAACGGTCCTCCTCAGCCTCGCGAAGGGGAGAGGAGTCAGGGAATGCGACTGCGTGACCACGGGGAACCTCGGCGCTTCACTCGCGGCATACTGCGCCAAGGCCGGCGTGAGAGCGGTGATCAAGGTGCCTCCGAACGTCGACCGCGGGAAGCTCTACCAGATGCTCGCCTACGGGGCCGAACTGGACGCGACTCCCGGGAGAAGGGACGCCGGCCGCCATGGGGAGGCTCTGAGCGTGTCGGCGAGCAACCCGTTCATCCTTGAGGGCGAAAAGACGACGGGGTTCGAGCTGGCCCAAGAGCTGGGCTGGAAGCTCCCCGACGTCATCGTGGTTCCGGTAGGGACGGGGGGCCACCTGACCATGATATGGAGGGCGATCCAGGAACTCCGTGCGGCAGGGCTGGCCGAAGGTAGCTGCAGACTGCTGGGTGTCAGGCTTGGCACCCCCTTCATCGGCCGGAGGGGAAGAGGATCAGGGCCGGGAGACGGGGAAGGCGAGCCCTCCCCAGCCGAGCTAGAGTCAGAGCCTCTCTTCGGGGCGGAGGCGGCCTCTTCAGTGTCCGAGTCGGGCGGGAGGACGGTGGAGGTTTCTCCAAGGGAGATGATAGAAGCCACGGGGCTGCTGGCGCGGACCGAGGGCATATTCGCCGAGCCCTCCGGTTCCTCGGTGGTAGCTGCAATAGAACGGGCCATCGAAGAAGGATTTGTCGGCCCCACTGAGATGGTTGTCTGCGTGATCACCGGCGCCGGGCTCAAGGACACGAGGTCGGTGACGAAGCTTGCGAGGGAGGCAAGGAAACCCGAACCCGCCATCCCATTCGGCGGCGCTGGGCCTGCTATGGGGAGGACCAAGGTCGAGCTCCTCCGCCTGTTACAGGACGGCCCTGGCTACGGCTACGACCTCCGCGCGAAGCTCAGCGCGGACCGGGTTATGTCCACGGCAAGCGTCTACCAGCATCTAACGGAGCTAGAGGCCGCCGGGATGGTCCGCAGGAGGGGGACCGTTACAGCGAAGGGGAGGGAGAGGGTCTTCTACGAAATCACGGGGCGGGGGACGGCCCTGCTCGCACTGGCCGGCCGGCTCGAGGAGCTGGCGGGTCGCGGCGCGAACCCACCGAGTAGGCGTCGCGTCAGAGGCGCGTTCAGATAACCGACACCAAGAGGCCGATCAGGTAGAGGAGGATCCCGGCTACAGCTCCGACCAGCGCTGATTCGAGGCCGGAGGCGGGGCGGAAGCTCCTCGGTACGAAGACCTTCGAGCCGAGCACGAATAGTGCGAAGAGAGAAGCAGCCACCGAGCCCAGAAGGGCGTCGATTCGGGCGACCTGGAGAGTGTACGGGACAACGGCCAGGAGCGCAAGCAGGAGAAAAGCCACTCCGGCCGCCGCCGGCCTGGAGAAAACGCCCGTGCGGGCGTCCTCCACGTTCACCCGCAGCTCCCTCCGGAGCATCTCCTTCAGCCAGAGCTCCTTGTTCCTGACAAGCCTCCTCATTATCACTTCTACCTCGGCATCGCCATATCCGTCCTTCCTCAGGAGGTCCACCATCTCTCTCCTCTCTTCGTCGGGCTCCGTCTCGATCTCCATCATCTCCCTGTTGATGTCTATCTCCAGAGAGTCCAGCTCGGACCTCCGGGAAAGGTAGTTGCTGAAGAACATGGAGATAGCGCCTGCCAAGGCGAAGGCCAGGCCGGCCAGGGCTATCGTCCCAAAGGGGACCCCCGCCCCGTTAAGGGCGGCGGTCATGGCCAACCCTTCGATGGCGCCATCGCTCCCCCCCAGGACGACCCTATCCAAGACTTGACGCGCAGGAATGTGCGGATGCTTCTCTCCCTGTTCTGCCGACAGACCCAGTCGGGCCGAACGCGGCACGGTTCTTATTTAGAAGTTGACCAAAGGAGGGGGAGACGGCCGGGGCGCCTCCGGGCTAGGTTTTCTGCCACTGAAATGGGAGCATTTATTAGGAATCCCCATCAGGGGAGAACCAATTCAGTCATGCGTTATCCAAAAGAGATAGAAGTCTGGGAACATGCGCCTGGGAGGCGACTCGTGGAAGTGGTCGTCAAAATCCGGAACGAGAAGGGGGCGCTCGCGAAGTGCAGCCAGGTCTTGAACGATTCGAACGTCAACATCCTGACGGGGTTCTTCACAGCGCCCTCCTCCTCAAGGGGGGCGTTTCTGAGCTTCTTTGCTGACGTGACTGACTCGGAAGGGGGGCTCACGGAGCTCAAGAAGACCCTCCAGGGGCTCGACGTCATAGAATCGGTTGACGGAGTGGCCGCCGAAGGCGGTTTCATGGTTGACAGGCAGCACTTCCCCGTCCAGTGGGCAGGGCGGAAGGCGGTCGTCATGCGGACAGAGGCCCTCAACGAGATGCTCAACAGGCTCTGGGCCGTCTTCGGAACCGGGGCGGCCACGATCATCGACCAGATGGCGGAGGCCATGGGGAGACACTCGGCCAGGGAGGTCGTCGAGGACTTCGGCAAGAGGTTCGCAGTGGACCAGATCGACGAGCTCATAGCGACCTATTCGGCCCTCGGTTACGCCGACGTCTCGATTGAGAAGAGCAAGTCCTCGGACTTCCCCATAGTGGTGAACGCAAGGGAACTCTTCGAGTGCGAAGCGAACGCGAAGCTAAAGTTCCGCAGACGGAGCGGTTTCTTCAGGGCCCACCTCAGGGGTTTCATGTCCGGGATCTTCGGAAAGCCGCTCGAGGTCAGCGAGGTCCAGTGCCTTACGGAAGGGGACGAAGTCTGCTCGTTCAGGGTCGCCCTTTCCGAGGCGGCCGTCCCCAGCGTCACGAGCAGGTTGGCGGAGCGCGGCGCTCGGGCCTAACTAACCCTTTTAACCGGCAGCCGTTCGCGCCAAATTAGGTTGTCTCTCAAGGACAGGCGGGGAGAATACTCGTGGCCAAAGACGCGGGTGGATAGGGTCCAGGTGGCCACAGACAAGAAGACCTACGCTCTGGGCGACTCGATCAGGGCGAGCGTGGCGTTCAGAATCGTGGGAGGGTTACGTGAAGCGTTCCATCCTGACGTATGGACAGTGGCTTGGGAGGATTTCGACAAGAAACTCCGGCTCACGACCAGGATGAAGCTGAGCGCGCACGGCGGGTTGCGCCCGCGGAAAGTGGGCGAGATCAAGAAGGAGGTGAGGATGGCGAGCTTTTACTGGAGCAGGGACCCCGACCTCCCTTACAGGATATGGGTGATGATCATGCCCGAAGACGGCGGGGCGCCAAAGATACCCCGAAACGTCGAAGACGCGAAGTCGGAGATGCTCGACGTGGAGAAGGAATTCACCTTCCCGGCATCTGAGCTCGGCGTGGGAACCCACAATCTGGTCGCAGAGGCTACCGGAAAATGGGGCCGGCGGAGCTTCATCGAGAAAGGAGAGGCGTCGTCGAAGTCGAAGCCCGCGGTGGTCAAGGTTGAGTGAAGAGCACTGGCTCGCCGAGGTGAAGTGGGACGAGGGGAATGTCTTTCTCGGTTCCGATACCTCAGGGCACACCGTCGTTTACGACTCGGCGGAGGGGGTACAGAAGGGCATTGGTCCGATGAGAGCGCTCCTCACCTCGCTCGGGGCCTGCACCGGGATGGACGTCGTCGCCATCCTGAAGAAGCGCAAGCAGAACCTGACATCGCTGAGAATCTTCCTGTCGGGCGACAGGCCGGAGCACGGGCTTCCCAAGCCCTGGACTTCCATACACGTGAAGTACGTCCTTTCCGGGGCCTCCCTTGACAAGGGGTTCGTGGAAGAAGCGATCAGGGACAGCACGGAAAAGTTCTGCAGCGTCGGGGCCACGCTACAGCCTACCGCCCGGATTTCGCACTCTTACGAAATAGTCCCTTAGACCTTCAGGACTATCTTCCCGAAGTGCCGGCTCTCCTGCATCTTCGCCTGGGCGTCGGCGGCGCGCTCGAGCGGGTAGACCGAGTCGACGACGGTCCTGAGCTTCCCCTTTTCGTAGAGCTTCACCACGTCGAGGAGTTCCCCCATCCCTGCCATGAAGCTCCCGTAGATGGTAAGCTCCCGGTTGTAGACATACCTGAGGTCAGTTGCGACGTCTGCCCCTGTCGTCGCCCCGCAAGTGACCAGCCTCCCTCCCTTGGCCAGCGCCTTCACGCTCCGGTCCCACGTGGATTTCCCCACGTGCTCGACGACGACGTCCACCCCCTTCCTCTCGGTGAGCTTCTTCACCTCCTCGAGCACGTCCTGCGAGTAGTGGTCGATCACTTCGTCGGCGCCGAGGGCCCTCGCCTTCTCCAGCTTCTCTGACCCTCCCGCAGTCGCAATCACCCTAGCGCCGAACAGTTTGGCCAGCTGGATGGCGACAGAGCCCACCCCGGAGTTCCCCCCCAGGACCAGGACGGTGTCCCCAGGGGACACTCTGGCCTTCGTCACGAGCATGTGGTGTGCCGTCTCTGAGACAAGAGGGAAGGACGCCGCCTCTTCGAACGTCATCCCCTTCGGCTTCCTGACTAGGTGCGTCCTCCTTGCCCTGACAAGCTGGGCGTAACCTCCGTCCACGCCGTACCCGGTTATGGTGTACTCCCTGCACTGGTTGTCCCTCCCGGAGAGGCACCTGTCGCACCGCCCGCACCCGAGCCCGGGATTGACTATGACAGCGTCCCCCTTCTGGAACTCCTTCTCCTCAGGGGGGACCCATTCCACCTCCCCGGCGATGTCGCTCCCCGAGATGTGGGGAAGCGGGATCTTTACGTTGGGGAGACCCTCCCGCGCCCAGATGTCGAGGTGGTTGAGGGCGCACGCTTTCACACTCACCAGGGCTTCGTCTGCGGTCGGCATTGGATCAGGGGCTTCCTCGTACTGCAGCACTTCCGTTCCTCCATGCCTGTGGAATCTGACGGCCCTCATGGCCCCTCCTCGCCGAGCCCGGCTATTTCCACTTTCAGAATACTTTCGGCTAACCCTCTACCCTTGGTTCTATCAAGCATATGCCTAAGGTTATAAAAGAAACCGGAACGATGATTCGACCCTTATGACCCTCCCTCGCTCGGTCTTCCGGGACGAATCGACACTCCTTCAGGAGTATCTCCCTCACCAGATCCCCCACCGCGAAGCGCAGCTCAAGAAGCTAGAGCTCTACTTCCAGGGCGTGGCGCAGAACGCCTCGAAGGCGAGCCAGACGGTGATGATAACGGGCCCGGTGGGGTGCCACAGAAAGGGGCAACTCGTTCTGACGTTCGACGGTCCAACGAAACGCGTCGAAGACGTGGTCCAAGGAGATCTGCTGATGGGTCCAGACAGCACACCAAGAAGAGTGCTTGAGACAGTACATGGCTTTGGAAAAATGGTCGAAGTCCAACCCTTCAAGGGGAAGCCGTTCGTCGTCTCCGAAGACCACATCCTTACTGTCATACAGGCTCGACCGAGGGACGCTCCGCGAAAGACATCGGACGGCACAGAAGGGATTGTCAAAGACGTCCGGGTAAGCGAGCTACTGAATCTCCAAAAGCTGCCCGTTGGTCCCAAGCCGTTGTACATGCTAGTCAGGACCGGGGTCGATTTCCCGCAGATACCAGAAGGGCCTATCGATCCGCACTTCCTCGGCATATGCCTTGGAGGCGGCGGGGGTACTCATGGCAGCACAGCCCTCGCTTCGGCGGACACGGAAATGGCAGCAATCGTAAAGGACCGGTCTGAAAAATACGCGTCTAAAGTGCGCCAGTACCCTGCAGACCAAGCTCAACAACGCATGCTAACAGTGGGGATGACAGGCGGCCAAACGCTGCTGGATGGTCTGGCCAATGACCTGATGGCGCTAAATCTCTACAAGGTTACAGCTGGATCGAAGTTCATCCCGTTCCAGTACAAGTTCGGCTCGAGAAAGACGCGCTTCGAAGTTCTGGCCGGACTGCTCGACGCAGATGGCAGCCTGGAGGCAGGGCGCTTCAACTACACAACGGAATCGAGGCAGCTGGCTGAGGACGCGGCATTTGTAGCTAGGAGCCTAGGGTTCTATGTCTTCGTCAGGGCGAAGTCTTCTCACGACCAGTCTTGTCAAGGGCTGCAGTACGGGGTTGGGATCTCGGGGGACCTCTCCAAGATTCCCACGAGGGTCAAGCAAAAACAGGCGCCGCTGCGGAAGCAGAAGAGCGTCCTAAGGACCGGTTTCACGCTGAAACCCCTAGGGGAAGAAGAGTACTTCGGCTTCCGGGTCGACGGAGACGGGCGATATCTCTTGGAAGACTTCACCGTAACGCACAACTCGGGAAAGACCATGCTGGCGAAGAAGCTCCTCCTCGAGTCGCTGCCGAGGAAGGCTTCCCTCTACGGGAACCTCGTAAAGGTCGTGCACGTCAACTGCAGGATAGACAGGACCATCCAGGCCATAATGGTGAAGGCCCTGAAGTCGCTCGGTCATAACTATCCGACCCGTGGGTACAGCTTCGAGGAGCTGCTGACCGCCTTGGTCGAGGAGCTCAGGACGAACAGGATGCACCTCGTCATCGCCTTCGACGAGGTCGACTCCCTGGTCCTCTCCGACCCGTCTTCCTTGTATATCATCACACGCCTAAGAGAGATGGCGCCCGGGAGCCAGGTGCTGTCGTCCGTCCTGATATCCAAGACGACTGACTACCTCAAGAAGGTGGACCTGAGCACGCTCAGCTCGCTCCAGTGGAACGAGATTGCGCTCGACGGCTACCCGTCGGAGCAGCTAGCAGACATACTCGCCTCCCGGGCCGAAGCGTTCAACGACGGCTGCTTTGATGACGACATGATTCAGCTGGCCGCCGATATTGCGGGGACGTACGGCGACGCTCGCTACGCCCTGGACCTGATCTGGAGGGCGGGGAAGCTGGCGGACGACTCGGGGTCGCCGCGGGTCCTCCCAGAGCACATAAGGTCTGCCAAGGCCTCACTCCCGCCTCAGCTCAGGAAGGAGGAGCTGGCCTACCTGACCATGCACCAGAAGCTGCTACTGCTGGCGGCATCCGCCCTCCTGAAAAAGGGGGGCTCGGCCTACGTCACCATCGGGGAAGTGGAGAAGAGTTACTCCGCCCTCTGCGAAGACATGAAGCTCGCCGCATACCACCACACACAGGTGTGGAGCGACATCAGCGAGCTCTCGAGGAAGGGGATTATAGAGACCCAGCTCTCCGGCAAGGGGGTTCGGGGGAGGACTACGATGATAGGGCTCTCCCTCGTATCGGCGAAGGAGCTGATGGCCGAGCTCGAAAAGGGGATGCTCACAGACGTTAGAGCTTGAGGAGTTGATGTCCTCTTACGGGAGGGCGAAGGTTCTCACGGTGATGTTGGAGACCGGGGAGCTCAACGTCTCCGAAATCACGCGGAGGGCCGGGCTGTCTCACGGCGCCGCTGTGCGCCACCTGGAGTTCCTGACCAAGTCGGGGCTCATCACGGAGAAGCGCTTCAACAGGATAAGGATATTCCGGGTGGACCCCGATAACCCTTTGACGGGCGCACTCTCGAGGTTCTACGCAGACTGGAAGGAGTCGGGAGGGACGGCCGCCACCGCGCTCTACAACTAGCGCCCAGTCTTCCTCGCCGCTTCCTTCGCCAAAAACGCGCCGTAGCCCTCATCCAGGTTCAGGCTCTTAACAAAAGACTCCCGGAAACCCCCGTCAGAGCAGAGGAGGAGAACGAAAGGCATGTCCTCCACCATGAACCCCTTCTGGCTGATCGCGAGCCTCCGGCCGGCGGCTGACGCGATCTCCTTCAGCCTCTTGGAGTCGTTCCAGATTCTCAGCTGCAGGGGCCAGGGGACGGCGTCCATGGTGTACTTGGGCCCCCCGTCCCCGAGGGACCTCCAGAGCTCCGACGCGAGCGTAGGGTCCAGATACCGCAGGAGCCTCCAGTCCTTTCCGCGCATCATCCTCCCCAGGAGCATGTCCGCGCGAGACAGGACGTCGAGTGCCTCTGATTTCCTCTCTTCGTGGACTCCGGACCTGACCACCGAGGTGAACAGGTCCCTGATCTTCTCCCTCGGCTGACCTGGATAGGCCTTCAGCGCGGCTAGGGCCGCCCCCTCGTCGATCGCGTCGAAGAACGCGTTTATCGATTCGGACGCCGTGAGCTCTTCGTCTTTCCGCGCCGGAATCCCAGCCTGTAAGGCGTTGATCGCAGACCTCAGGTCTCCGTTGGCGACCCGGGCCAGCTCCTCGATCTCGCCTGGACCAAAGTCGACCCCCTCCAGCCGGGCTATCGCCTCCAGCCTCTGGCGGACCGTCTGGAGATCGGCCCTCCTGAACTCGATCTTGGTCACAGAGCTTCCCAGTTTCTTCACTTGGTCAGAGTCGGGGTCGTTGGCCGCCATGACCACGGGGTTCTCGCTCTTTTTCACGGCGTCTTTGATGAAGTCGATGGCGCCGTAGTCCGCCCTCCCGGCGAGGCCGTCGACCTCGTCCAGGAACACCATGGTCTTTCCCAGAAGGCTGGTGCTGTAGATGACTTCTCCCAGCTTCTTGTCGAGCCTATCCTTGGTCCTCGCATCGCTGGCGTTCAGCTCCACCAGCTGCACCCCCATGTCATCGGCTACTAGGTGGACCGTCGTGGTCTTGCCCGTCCCGGGGGGGCCGACCAGCAGCGCCGCCCTCCCGCCAGGCTTCCACTTCTTCAGCCAGAGAGCGAGCTTCGCCTTCCCTTCGTCGTTCCCCACCATCTCTTCGAGTTTCCTTGGTCGGTGCTTCTCCGTCCACAAGGCTAGAGCGCCCCTCCGATGAAGACAAGCAGCCCGACGGTCATCCCAGCCAGGGCGATGTTCTTGACCCTGTACGCGTTGGCCGGGTCTCCGCGGACTAGGATGGCAGCCGCGAGATAGACGAAGATCACGTCTGGTGCAACCACTCCTAGGCTATAGACCTCGTTGGCGAGCCCGGTCAGGAGAGGGACCCAGCTTGTGAGCACTGCGAGTAGGAAGAACCCCGCGCCTACGCGCGAGGCGAAACCGAACCCTCTCCTCCTGGCGACGGATTCGACGTCCCTGTGGGCATCCCCCTCGACGTCCGCCATGGCCTTGACGACCTCCCTCCCTACCCCGGAGAAGAAGGCGGTGAGAGCCATGAGCAGGAGTAGGGAGCCGGCGACGGCGCCTCCCGCGACGACCCCTCCGTAGACGAACGGGATTGCGAGGGACGAAGCCACTATGATGTTCCCCGGAAGCCCCGACTTCTTGGCTCTGCTGTTGTAAACCCAGGACAGCGCGGCGTAGGCTGCGGCGACCGCCACTGCCAGCGGGTTGAGCGAGAGTATGGAGCAGGCCATCCCCGCCGCGAGGGCGGCGACGGAGAGCCTGTCAGCGTCAGTGACGGTGATCCTTCCGCTGGGGATTGGCCTCTTGGGTCTGTTCACCCTGTCTACCTCCACGTCATAGACGTCGTTGACCACCATCGAATAGGCGCAGATGAAAAACCCGGTCAGGAACCCCAGCGCCAGTTGCGGGACCTGCACGGACGGTGGCTTCGACACGAACGCCCCGATGATCACCGCGAACCCGATCATGGCGCAGTTGACCGGCCTGACCAGGTCAAGCGCCCCTCTGGCGTTCATCTGGGTCAGAACCTTGCCCTGCTCACCTTGTAGTAGATGACCTCCCCTCTCCTCTCGATCACGGCGATGATCGCCTCCTTGCCCATCTTGGCCATCTCCTTGACCGACTTCTGGAGGTCATCCATCCCTTTCTCTATCCCTTCGTCCAGAGCGAAGACGACATACTTCGCTGGTTTCTTGGGGTAGTCTCCGCGCTCGTACACCCTGAGGTCGGTCCCGAAACCGAACCCTTCCCTCACGGTGTACCCGCGGCTCCTGAGGTCCCTGTATATCACGAACTTCGTCCACGAGTCCCGTTCCTTCTTCTGTGAGAGTTCCGCGAGCCCCTCGAAGCTCACGTCGCCCTGCTCTCCCTGCAGGAGCAGCTTCTTCGAATAGAGGAGATACAACGCTTCGTAATCTCTCAGGGCGAGCACCTCCCCTTCCCTGGTGCCGTACCCCGACTCCTCCAGCTCTCCGAACCTCTCCTTGTCCGTTATCTTCACCCCTCCGTCCCTGATGACTCCTTCGAAGGGCCGGACTTCGGCTCCTCCTGCATGCTCCTCTTGCATCGGAGCTCTGACGCATCCTGACTCTATTTGAAGGTGATTAACGGGAGAAGTCGGAAACCCTTTTGTGCACTCCGCTCCGTTCGGAGGTCATGGCTGACTTCTTCACCCTCAGGACGGTGACTTGGGAAGGGGACCACGTCAAGATGGTCGACCAGACGGCGCTCCCGGCCAAGCTTACCTACGTGTCGTACTCCACCCCGGAGCAGGTCGCTTCGGCGATAAGGACGATGGTGGTCAGAGGCGCACCGGCCATCGGGGTGGCTGCGGCCATGGGGGTGGCCCTCGCCGCCCGCCGCTCGAAGGCGTCGCGCCTTCCGGACCTCCTGCGGGACATGGAGTCCAGCGCGTCTCTGTTGAAGTCCGCTAGGCCCACCGCCGTGAACCTGTTCTGGGCGGTCGACCGGGTCATGGAGAAGGCCAGGGCCGCACCTACCGTGGGACGCGCCAGGGATGATGTGTCAGTCGAGGTGATGAAGATGGAGGACGAGGACGTCAGGGTCAACAGGGAGATGGGCAAGCGGGGGGCGGAGCTAATCCGCGACGGGGACACGATACTCACCCAGTGCAACGCCGGCGCGCTCGCGACCGTAGGGTACGGCACCGCGCTGGGGGTGGTCAGGGCAGCCGTGGAGCAGGGGAAGCTCGTCAAGGTCATAGTCCCGGAGACCCGCCCCGCGCTGCAGGGGGCGAGGCTCACCGCGTTCGAGCTCTCCCACGACGGGATACCCTGTACGCTGATATCAGACACCGCCGTCGGCCATATGCTCAGCCTGGGGCGCGTGGACAGGGTCGTGGTCGGAGCAGATAGGATCACCAGAGACGGGTACGTCTTCAACAAGATCGGGACCTACCAGGAGGCCGTGCTGGCGAAGCGGCATGGCGTCCCCTTCCATCCCGCTGCGCCCGCGTCAACGTTCGACCTGGCTAGGGTGCACGACGAGGTCACCATCGAAGAGAGGGCGGCCGACGAGGTCGTCCGAATCAGGGGGCGGCGCATAGCCCCCAAGGGAGTCCCGGTCGCCAACCCCGCGTTCGACATGACCCCTCCCGACCTGGTCACCTCCATGATAACAGAGAGGGGGATCCTTGAGCCTCCCTTCGCCGACAGCATCGCTGCCATGGCTTAATTAGATGAGGCCGGCGCGCCTAACCGGGCCCGTAGCCTAGCACGGATTAAGGCGTCAGCCTTCGGAGCTGAAGACATGCGCCTCAGAGACCATGGGTTCGAATCCCACCGGGCCCGTCCAAGATTTAATCGAATCCCTTTAACCCGCGTGAGCCTTCTAGGAAACTCTTGGTGGTCGTTGTAACGTATTGGTATCTGCCGGAGGACCCGGATGCCAAGCGATGGCTCGGCAACCTCGAAGCTGGGTCTCCTCTCGAAAGGGGTACGAGATAGAGAAACGCCTTTGGCTGGCTGAGGTTTTGGGGAACTTGGACACCGTAGCTGATGGGGCCCGCGATCTGACGATTACGTTTCGCGTGATAACGAATAAGCTAGACAAGCAGAACAGATTGGACATAAAGAGAGGAGTATTGAGGTAGCTGGGTGCCCAGAACTGTGGGGGCGGGGTGTGACTGCGTGCACATGGCGAGCAAGGAGGTCGGGCGTTCGAGTCCTGCAGGTCCTCGGGCCTCTGATGGGTTTCAAGCCACCCCCGTTGTCAGGGGATTAACTCCGGACAACTGGTGCTAGTTGAAAGGAGCGCTCGCCGGGACGCGCTTTCTGATGTACGCCACCTGATGTTCTGCACGCACTCTAGGGGACAGGGCCAATGGGAGTTCCGAGCCCACAATGGGCCCCGCTAGCCCGCCTGGGATCGGCGCCGTCAGGTCGCGAACAGCGCCTCATGTGGGCTCCGACTTCGACATCAGCATCACCGCCCTTTCGTATGCCCGTATCACGTCGGTCCTGGTTATGATGCCCACGAGCCTCCCTGATTCCTCGGACACGACCGGGAGCCGGCCCACCCCCTGGTTCGTCATCGTCTCCAGTGCGGTGAGCAGAGAGTCGTCAGAGTGGGCGACCAGGAGGTTCTGGGTCATCACATCCTTCACCGGTGTGCTCCCCATCTGCTCCCGGGGTATCCGCTGAAGGTCGCTGACAGTCACAATCCCGACCACCTTGTCGGCCTCTACTATCGGAATCCCTCGGTACCCTTTCTCCACCACCACCTGGTAGGCGGAGGCCACTGTATCGGTCGGGGAGAGAGTGAAGACCGAGTGGTTCATGGCGTCTGACACGAGGATCTTGGTCAGGAGCGGGACGTTGTACTCCCCCCTGTGCGCCGGGGAGTCCGCCCTTCTGAGGACCTGGCTCCTGTAGATGGTGAACTTCGGCGTCGTGACGAAGTAGGCGGCGACCACCGCGACCATCGCCGGCGGGAGCAGGTTTAGGGTCCCGGTCATCTCGCTGACCATCAGCATCACGGCGATTGGGACGCGGCCCACCCCCCCGAAGAGGGCTATCATCCCGACCACGACCAGGGGCGCAGGGACGGGTATCCACCCGGGGAGGAGCTCGTTCACGACAATCCAGAAGGCGGCGCCGACGAACCCTCCGATCACGAGCGAAGGCGCGAAGACGCCTGCGCTCCCCCCGGAGCCCACCGTGAATGCGGTAGCCGTTATCTTCAGGAGGATTACCGCGATCAGGACGGCCAGGAGGGGGAGGGCGAGGTAGTTGGCGCTTATCTGCGAAAGGTTGCCGTCGATCATGATTTGGAGGAAGCCGTAGCCGAGGCCGACCACCTGGGGGAAGAAGATCGCGATGACGCCGGCGACCCCCGCCCCTATCATAGGCCTCGCGTACTTGGTGACGGGGAGGCGGGCGAAGAGATCCTTGACCGAGTAGAACGTGTACGTGTGGAGCCGCCCCACGAGCCCGCAGACGATCCCGAGTGCGGCATAGATTAGGAGGTTCCGAGGTTCGCTGAAGGAGTAGGTCAGGCCGGAGCCGAATATGGGGGTGAACCCTGTGTAGGACGCGAATATTATGTATCCGACGGGTGAAGCGATGAACGACGGGATCAAGGCCTCCACTTCGAAGTCGCCTCCGCTGTACAGTATCTCTCCTGAAAGGATGGCGCCGCCGAAGGGGGACTTGAAGATGGACCCTATCCCTGCCCCGATCCCCACAGCCACAGCTATCCGTTTGTCCTTGACCGGAAGTTTGAGCAGGTCGCCGATGAAGGACCCGAACCCCGCGGCGATCTGGGCGGTCGGCCCCTCCCTTCCGCCGCTCCCTCCTGACCCGATAGTGAACGCCGAGGCGACCGCCTTCACCAGGGGAACCCTCCTCCTGATCTTCCCGTCCCGCCTGTGGAATGCGGCGATCGCCTCGTCTGTTCCGTGACCCTCTGCTTCGGGGGCGAAGCGGTAGACTATGAATCCCGCAATCGCCCCTCCTATGATAGTTGAGATTGGGATTAGGAGGAAGTTGGGGTGAACCGTGAGCGGGGCAGCCGCCTCACCGGCGGGGTTCGGGGGGAAGAACCCCGTAATCCCTCCCAGCATCAGGTTGTTCACGAGTTCTATGGCGGTGTAGAACCCTACGGCCCCCGCTCCTGCTATGGTCCCGATCAGGAGGCCTACTACCACCCATTTTGCAAGGTAGCCCTGCTGGAGTACCCGGTTGATTCTCGAGCCGATGGAGGAGCCGCTTAATGGCACAGAGAGGTGAACCATGCGCCCGAGACCTCAAAAAGGTTTGGAGCTTTCCGCTCTGATGCGAGTCCGCCCCGACGCCAAGGACGAAGAGCGTCGAGGCGGACCGTCGCATGGTCCCGGATGCAGTCGGCTGCAGAAATCGCTGGCAGCGCGCCTCGGATTGTGCCCCTCGCCGGAGCCCGAGGCGTCCAAAAATCTAACACCCGTTAAATACCCGACCTGCAGACGGAAAGTCGCGAACCTGCAATGCCATTTTCCGAGAGGCCAGTGTTGGTCTTCTGGGAGACTACCAAGGCGTGCCCCCTCTCGTGCGTCCACTGCAGGGCGTCGGCGATCCTCGGGCCTGTCCCCGGGGAGCTGACCACCGAGGAGGGGACGCATGTGATCGACCAGGTAAAATCCTTCGGCGGCCGGCCCCCTGTATTGGTCTTCACAGGGGGGGACCCGTTGATGCGGAGCGACCTCCCCAGGCTGTTGGCGTACGCCAGGGACTCCGGAGTGCCGTTCGCGGTCTCCCCGGCTGTGAGCAAGAATCTCACTGACGGTTTCCTGACCGGCCTCCGCGACGTGGGGGCCTCGTCCATCTCCATCAGCCTGGACGGTGCGCGCCCCGCGACCCACGACGCGATAAGACGGGTCGACGGGACCTTCGAGTTGACCCTCGAGAGGATCAAGACCGCGATAAAGCTCGGGGTGAACGTCCAAGTCAACACCGCAGTCATGAAAGCGAACCTCCGCGAGCTCCCCGAGATGCTCGACCTGGTCAAGGGACTGGGGGTGAAGATATGGGAGCTCTTTTTCCTGATTCAAGTAGGGAGGGGGTCCGGCGTCGCTGACCTGACTCCCTCGGAATACGAGACCGCCTGCAACTTCGCCTACGACGCTTCGCGGCTGGGGATGGTCGTCAGGTGCGTCGAAGCGCCTTTCGTCAGAAGGGTTGCGAGCAGGAGGAGGGCGGAAGGTGAGTACTGGCATGATGTGGCATATCTGGAGATGAAAGAGGGACTCGGTGGCGCCGGGAGCGAGCTCGCGGCTTCGACCCTCGGTCCGAGGGGGACCCTGGACGGAGACGGAATCGTCTTCGTCGCTCACGATGGGACCATCAGCCCCGGGGGCCTGCTCCCGGTCCCCCTCGGCAACGTGAAGAATGACGACCTAGCTGCTGTCTACAGGACGGACCCGCTCCTGCAGAAGATACGGGGGAGGGAGTTCAGCGGCCCATGCGGGCGCTGTGCCTTCTCCGATGTCTGCGGCGGGAGCAGGGCCAGGTCCTACGCTTGGAGCGGAGACCCCCTCGGCTCGGACCCGGCATGCTCCCTCGCGGGCTCTTCCTTCTGACGGTGTCAACATGTCCCTGCTCTTCGCCTTGGTCCTCTGGGTGCACCTGTTCTCGGCGATGGTACTCGTCGGCGGCTCTTTCTTCATCTGGCTCGTCGTCTGGCCCGCGTCTTACAAGATAGCCAAGGACGAGGCCGACCGGACCCGGATGGTCGGGAGGATAGCCAAGCGGTTCGCCTACTTCACCCACGGCACCGTCGTGGCACTCGTCCTGAGCGGGCTGTATCTGGCGGCGCCTTACATCGAGGCGCCTGCTCTCCTCCTCTCGACGTTCGCGGGAGATGTGTTGCTGGCGAAAATGGTTTTGGTGGTCTCGGCCGTCTCGCTCATGTACGCCAACAACATCTACCACGGCAGGAAGATAATGCGCCTCGTCACCGAGGGGCGGCTCGATGACGTGAAGAGGGTGAGAAGGCTCACCCACGTCGCGTCCTACGTCACCCTCGGGCTGCTCGTCGCTATCACGGTGCTCGGCGCCGTCCTCGTGGCCGGCTAGTCCGGACCTGTCCGTTGAAACGAATATTCGACCGAGGCAGGGGGACGGCGCGACGGAAGCGCTCAGATCGCCTCGAGAGCCGAATCAAAACGCCGGCTGTTTCAGCGGAACCTGGTCATCCTGGAGCGGCATCCCGAGGGCGGTAGCCATTATCCTGCGCTCTGCGCTCCTGAGTATCTCGCTCAGGGTAGAGGGCCTCACCCCCACGAGTTCGCTCAGCCCAGTAAGGCTGATCCGCCTGGGGAACTCGAAGTAGCCTCGCGCCACGGCCTCGGCCAGAATCTCCTTCTGTCTCGCGGTGAGGGTGGCTCTCGTTTCGAGGGGCGCCACGTCCTCTATCTTCGCGTCGACCCCTTCTTTATCCAGCCTAGACATGACCTGGCGGAAGTCGCTAGTCTTCCTGACGATGAACCTCCAGGAAGACGGGCTCGCATCGAAGTTCAGGGGGCAGTCGAGGCACACTATGGCTGCGTCGTTCGACGCACGGCAGACCGCGGGCTTGTCGAGGACCACGAGGAGCGGGTACACGTTCCCTTGTCCTTCCCCCTCCACGGCCTGCCTGACCCCTCTTGCCTTGCGTATCCCCGCGACGACAGCCCTGACCCTTCTGGCGTCCCCCCGCAGCTCGAGGAGCAGAGACATGCCCGTCCCGTTGAAGGGTTTACAGTCCACGACCTCAAGTTTCACCCCGTTCTCTTTCGCAATGTCCTGTAGCTTGTTCTCGGCCTTGATCTGGAGCGTGATCTGCCTGAGCATCTACAGGATTCAGGGCGGTGGAGTATATAACGCGGAAAGGCGATTCTCAGAACTGGAAACCGCGCCCTCCGCGGGGGTCCTCATGACCCACTAGGTGGGTTTCGTCGCCCCCGGCTCGGTCTTCGTCGCCTCATACACCGACAACTCTTCGTAGAAGAGCCTCAACGAGGACAGCCGCCGGAGGCTGAAACCGCCCTCGGCGCAGATGGCCCTCATCTCGGCCGGGTCGGCCTGGTCGTTGAGAAGGAACACGACCGCACCGCCTTTCTTCACGGCCCTGAGCGCCTCGCGCAGGAACCTCTTTGGGACCTCGAGCCCGCTCCCTGCTTCCACTGCGGCGTCGCCTGCCTCTTCCTCCTTCAGATAGGGAGGGTTGAACGCCACCAGGTCGAAGCTCGAGTTACGGATGCAGGAAGCTCCGTCGGCGAGTAGGAAGCTAGCGCCAGCCCGCCAGTCATCCATCGACGGCCTTACGAGATCTGTTCCTGCTACGGTGTTGAACCTCTTTGAAAGGACCGAGAGGCCCCCTCCGTTCCCCGCCCCCATCTCAAGGCACGCCTCTCCGGCGTACCGGCCCAGGGCTTCCCTGAACAGCGCCGAGTCATGCGAAGAGATGTAAGGCTCCGCGCTCATTCGGTGATGCCATCGTCTTTGAGGGACTTGTACTCTTCTGGGGCGAGTATCTGCGTTATGTTCTGGGTGGTGTAGAAATAGGCAGGGGCCCCGTCGGGAGAGAACGCAAGGCTGTTGTCAGGGTTTTGGAGCCTGTAGACCTTCACCATCGCCGGCTTTATCCCCAGTACGGTCCCGTCGTCGAGCGAGTAGTAGCTGAACCTCTCCTGTAGCGGCTTGAAGCCTACCAGTTTTCCCTTGGGTTGCGGCGAAGGAATCATAGGCCTCCTTCAGGCAGGGGCGTTAAAAGGTGCTCTGGCCACCAGCTTCTGGACCCCGGAGCTGTACTGGGCTGCCTTCTTGGGCGCGCCGGCCACATCCTCGGGGACGCCAAGGATGACCGCGGCCCTCCTTAGAACCGCTTTCCTCACCCCGCCCGAGATCTTGTAGGCCAGCGGGATCCCACCGGCGACAGACCCCAGCATCTCGTAGGGGAACCTTGGTTCGGCCCAGCGGCTGCATGCCCTGACGTCTCTCTCCTTCCCCCTCTCGGAGTACTCCCTCGCGTCGGAAGACATGAGGGACTCGGCCGCTGCGCCCCCTGCCTTCTCAATCGCCTCGGAGTACTTCGCATACCCTCCGAAGAGCTCGTCGGCCATCTGGCCGAGGAGAATCACCTTGGCCCCTCCGTCCCGGGCTTTCTGAGACACGAGTGCGTAGAGGCACCACAGGCTCCGGTCCATGAGGGTCGGGGGGAACGGAAGGTCGACCTCTCCAAGTTCCCTCGAAACGTTCTGAGGGGTGAGTTCCACGGTCGCTAGCTCGACCCCCAGCGCAGCCGCAGCCCTCCTCGCCGTCCCTGCATCGCTCGAGCCTGCGGCGAACCCCGCCACGGCAGTGACCGCGGCATCGGCGGCCGCGCACCTAACCAGGACCGAGCTGTCCACCCCGCCAGAAAAGGCCACGGCCACTCTGCTCTCCCCCCGCACCGCCTCTGCCACGGCTCCCCTGATCTTTCCAGCCAGGACTTGGGCGCAGTCTTCGAACTCCCTGGGGAGGGCCATCAGCGTCTCGACACCTGCTCCTTGATCTTCCTGGCCATGGAGGTGCCAACCTTGTCCACGGCCGCCAACTTCTCGGCGGGGGCTTCCTCGAGTTCTTCCAGTGTCCTGAACCCCGCCGTGAAAAGGGCCCGCGCCCTGACCCTCCCGACCCCGCTCAGGGCGGTCAGCTCTACCAGCTCCTCAGACACGCCGCTCACGACCCTCCTCCTGAGCAGGTCGGCTTGCCTCACCATGTCAGGGAGTTTGAAGAGCTTGGACAGCTCGCCCAGAGCATGGAGCAGCCAGTCGGCGTTGTCGACGGCCCTGTGCATGTCTCCGGGCTCTACCCCGAGCCTGTCGAGCAGCTGTTCCTCGCGCCATTCATCGATCCACCCGTGGAGGGCCATCACGCTCCTCATGTCCTGCAGGGCCCTGTCGTAGTCGGCGAACTCCCTGGCGGTGTGCCTCTTCAGCATCTCGGGACCGTGCTCTTCCATGAACGCGATGGCGAGGTCGTAGTCCTTGGTCCTGAGAGGGAACTTTGGTTCGAAGTCGGGGGTCGAGGCGACGAGGTGGAGCAGCCCCGCCGTGTAGTCCTTCCCCGGCTCCGTGTGCTTTACCGAGTCCCTGAACAGGACGGCGGTGGCCGGGTCGACATAGAGCACAGAGACCATCATGCCGAAGTCCGTCGCGTAGAAGAGCCCCCCGCGAGACTCCACCAGCCGCTCTGACAGGAGGTATCCGAGCGCCCTTTCCGTAAGCTTCGTCAGGTCGCCCTCCTCTATCTGGATGGCGAGCAGAGTCTTCCGGAACAGGCTGTCGAGGTCCGCCTTGGAGACCCCCCTCCACGTGGCGATCGTTGCCAGGCAGTGTGAGCGCATCGCGGGCTCGCCCGCAAGCTTCGACATGATGGGCTCCGGAGGCCCCTTTGTGTAATGCTCTAGGAAGTCAGCGGCGAGCTGGGAAGGGGGTGGTATCATCACGGTCTCGCCATGGTCGTCGTATTGGGGGCGTCCCGCCCTCCCGGCCATCTGCCTGTAATCTATGACCGAGATCTCCGCGTTCCCTCCGTGCTCTGCGTCGTAGCGCGTCATGTCTGCTATCACGACCCGCCTCGCCGGGAGGTTGATCCCGGCGGCGAGCGTTGGAGTGGCCGCGAGGACCTTTATTGCCCTGGCGCGGTAGTACTGTTCCACGATCCTTCTATGCTCGGCCTCCAGCCCGGCGTGATGGAAGGCGGACCCCTTCGCCACAACCTCCGCAAGAAGCCTGCTTAGGCTCGTCTCCTCCCCCGAGGCGAGGATCCTCCTGGACGCTTCGGACGCCGCCTTCCTCTCCTCCTGGCCGAGGCTCTTCTGGGTCAGCTCCGCCGCCCTCGTAGCCAGGCTGACGGCCCTTCTTCTGGTGCTGGCGAAGATGAGCGCCTGCCCTCCTCCCTTGAGGGTGTCCATCGCCACGTCTATGGGCGGGCCGTAGGTGGACCGGGGGATAGGCGCCTCCTCGCCGTCGGCGAAGACCACCCTCCCGTAGTCGTACACGCCCTCCCTGAGGGGGACAGGCCTCCAGTTCAGCTCCACGGAGGCCGCCCTGAGCCACGACGCGACGGTCCCCGCGTTGCTGATTGTAGCCGAGAGGGCGAGTACCTGCGCGTCGAGCCCCAGATGCAGCACCTTCGTCAGGATCATCTCCAGCGTTGGCCCCCTGTGGTCGCTTCCGGCAAGGTGGACCTCGTCCGCTATGAAGAGCCCGACGCTGTTGATCCAACCGACCCGATGCCGCATCACCGAATCGAAGCGCTCGTTCGTCAAGACGATGATGTCCGCCTTTCCCAGCGACTCTCCCGACGAGTCGTAGTCCCCCGTCGAGATAGTGGTCCTGAGACCGAACGTCGAGAACTCGGAGAACTCCGCATATTTCTCGGACGCGAGCGCTCTCAGCGGGGCGAGATACACCACCTTCTTCCGCTGTACCTTTGCCTTCAGATAGGCGGCCATCAGGGCGAGCAGTGTCTTCCCCGAGGCCGTGGGGGATGATACCACCAGGCTCTTGCCTTCGAGGAGCCCTGCTAGGATCGCCTGCTCCTGAGGGGGGTAGAGCACGGTAATCCCTTTTCCCCGGATGTACTGGAGGAGCTCATCAGGAACCTTCACCTCTTCTAGCCTCAAACGGCCGTCACCTGCAGGCTAACTGCCCAGCCGTCTTAAGAACCCGGGCTTGGACTCGTAGACCATCCCTTCTCTGAACATCGTCCTGATCATCTTTTCGGCGTCTTCATCGGAGAACTTCGCCTTCATCAGTTCCTCCTTGAACACCCTCCTCTCCACGGCCTTCTTGTCCGTCCCCTCCAGGTTCTTGAGCACGTCGAGCGCAGACCTCAGGTTTTTTGTCTCTCCCACCGGCTTCCCGAGCTGGATACCGAAGTCGGTCTTCTTGGTCGCCGCGTCGGTGAGCACGTCCTGCACCATCCTGTTCATCAGAGCTATTGCGCCCAAGGCGTCTTCTTCAGAGACTTCCTCCTTCAGCAGCACTCTGGCGCGGGCGGTCGAAAGTCTGATCAGCGCCTCCAGGGTCCTGGGGGTCGGAGGGATCGAGTCCTCGGCTCCTCCTGCCTTCCTCAGCTGGAGATAGTAGTCCTTCAGCCTTTCCATGGCCTTCGGGGTCAGAGCCGGTGACACCCTCTTGACGTAGGTCAGGTATTTCTTGAGGAGGGTGAACTCGATGGGGGGCGCCGTGGCATAGGACTTCCTGGCATGGACCGCCAGGATGTGACTGGCGAGCATCTCGTCCTCAGACGGCGTCGGCTGGTCCCTGAAGACGAAAATGAGATCGAAGCGGCTGAGGAGCGGAAGGGGGAGGGTCCCTATGTTCTCGATTAGGTTCTGGTAGGGGTTGTACCTCCCGAGGACCGGGTTGCTGGCCGCGAGGATGGCTGTCCTTGCGTTGAGCGTCGCGTAGATCCCTCCCTTGGCTATGGTCACCGACTGCTGTTCCATCGCCTCGTGGAGCGAGGTCCTGTCTTCGGGTTTCATCTTCTCGAACTCGTCGATGGATGCAAGGCCCAGGTCAGCCAGGACCACCACCCCCGCCTCGAGCATCAGAACATTCTTCTCCCTGATCACTGCGGCAGTGAGCCCGGCTGCCGTGGTGCCCCGGCCCGAGGCATATAGCCCGCGGGGAGCGACCTGGGCGGCGAACTTCAGCATCTCGCTCTTCCCGGTGCCAGGGTCTCCTACGAAGAGCGTGTTGATGTCCCCTCTTAGTCTTGTCCCGTCGGGAAGCTGCGTCGCGCTCCCCCCCGCGAGGAGCAGGAGTATCGCCTCCTTCTCGGGGAGGTGCCCGAGGATGACCGGGGCTATCGACTTCACTAACCTGTCATAGGCGTCGGGGGCGCCCGCGATCTTCCTGATCAGTTCCTCGTCCTCCTTGGTGACAAGGACCGCGTCCGGCTCTTTCCCCTTCACTTCGACGTGGTTACAGTCAATCTGGGACCTGAACAGCCTCGTCCTGACCTGGCCGACTGTGTAGTCTGGAACCGCCCTGACTATGCCGGTGAGGACCACCCTGTCCCCGGGCCTGGCCATATTCACGATGTCCCCCTCTATGTTCACGTCGAAGAACTGCGGGAGCTGCCCCGGCGGGAGCTCTTCGGGGAGCTCCTGAATGCGGATGACCTGGAAGTCGATAAACCTGCTGTGCCTCCTGTCCAGCTCGAAGTTCCTCGCCTCTCCGCAGAGCTCACACTTCGGCGGCCTCTTCAGCATCAGGTCGTCCTGCTCTTGGTAGGTGAGGTGGCCGCTCGGGCAGACCCAGGCGGCATCTGTCATCATCGGCCTCAGCTCGGAGGTCCTCACGACCATCCCGGAGATCGCGAGCATGTGGTCGATGTATGAGATGTCCACCTTCCTCAGAGCGACCAGGTCGGAGAGCCCTCGGAGCCGTACCGACAGTTCCCGCTTCACCCTGTCAGCATAGAGGGCGTTTTCGCTCCTCATGGTCTCGAAGGCGGCAATCTTGAAAGACGCGAGGGAAGAGTCCGGCTCCAGCAGGACCCTGTTCGCAAGGTCGTTGTTATACCTCAGCAGGTCCCCGAACTCGACTACGAGGGACTTACCCTCGGTCGAGATGAGTTGGGATATCTTTGCCCGGTACACGGGGTTACCTCCCCTGTCGGTGACCGACTTCAGAAAATCCTCGAACTGCTCAGACAGCTTTCCGCTCGCCAGGGTCGCCATTAAGTCGCCCCGCCTAAGAGACCCGTCTTCCACTCCTTCGAAAGGGATTGGGATAGGGCGAAGAAGGAGCCCTCCTCGGGGGTGAGCTTGTCCGATAGGGTGGACGCCGGGACCGAGGAACTAGAGAGCGACAGGAGCTTGCTCAGCCTTATTCCGACCAGGTCGTAGCAGACCGCCCTCAGCCTCTCGAGTTCTTCCCTTCTCATCTTCCCCTCTCCCGAGGCGCCTCCCAGAGCCGCTAGCCTCCTTCTCATCCTGACGTAGAAGTCCTGCGGGAGCTTCGACAGCTGGAGGGGCCCCATCATCTTTTCCCTGCTCAACGCTCCGAATATCTCGCTCTCGAACGGCGCTTCAGCAGGCTCGGCGAGCCCCTGCTCCACCAGCTCGTCCACGACCCATCTGGGGAGGTCGAAGGAATCTCCCTGCCCGAGCTTCTCGGCATGGAAGTCTCCCACGTCAAGGCTCTCTACCGAGGACTTCATCTTCGTCCTCGCGGTCGCCAGCATGTACTCTCGTTCCCTCCGCTCGAGCATCTGCTTCAGGGTAATTTGCTCCTCAGACAAACCGAGCCCAGAAGTTCCCGTCTCGATAATAAACGTTCGGCGCCGTATAACATGTTTCAGCGCACCCTCGTCCCACAAAAGGCTCGGCCGCAAAGCTCTACTCCGTCCACGACGCTTTCTGACCGGCCAGGTTTTTCCAGAGTCCGGGATGGCTCGATCGCTCATTTCAGGGACGAAGGCACCGAGCTCAAGGACCTCGTCCGAGCCCGCAAGGCGCCCTCTGACCGCGCTGGCTTGGAACGGATAAATACGAACGGCTGCCAAGTTCTTTCAGAGATCGTCTCTAGCCTCGGAGCCATCATCCTTGCCATTAGAAGACCTGATGTGGGTTGAGAAGTACCGCCCGTCATCCCTGGAGGACCTTGTCGACCAGACCGCGGTGAAACAGAGGCTGATGGCCCTCCTAGTGAAGAAAGGGCAACTTCCACACCTACTCTTCGCGGGCCCCCCTGGGTCTGGGAAGACGTCCACGGCGGTCATCATTGCGAAGCAAATCCTGGGCGAGCACTGGCGTGACTACACCCTCTCCCTGAACGCGTCCGACGAGAGGGGGATTGACGTCGTACGGGAAAGGATCAAGACCTTCGCGAGGTTCGCAGACCGAAGGGAAGGGGTCCCCTACCGGCTGGTCATACTGGACGAGTCGGACGAGATGACGTCAGACGGGCAGACGGCGTTGCGCAGGATAATGGAAGAGAATTCGGAGCACACCCGCTTCATCCTCATCTGTAACTACTCTTCGGGGATCATCGAGCCTCTTCAGAGCAGGTGTGTCATCTTCAGATTCCAGCGCTATGACGAAGCATCCGTGACGGAACACCTGAAGTCGATATCCAAGAAGGAGAAGCTCAGGCATCAGGGAGACTCTGTGTTCGCCGCGATATACGAGGCGACTCAGGGCGACCTGAGGCAGGCCATCAACACGCTCCAGGCGGCTTCGGCCTCGGGGGAGCTGACCGTCGAGTCAGTAAAGGCCGTGACCGGAGCGGCGGTGAAGGGCCGCGTGGGAGCGGTGATCGAGGCCGCCCTCGGGGGGGACTTCGAAGCTGCCAGGACAAGGATGGTGGAGCTCACAAGGGTCTACGGCATCCCGGAAAGGGACTTCCTGAAGTACGCCTACGAAACCCTCGGCTCGATGAAAGGGTTCGACCGGGCCAGGGCGGTATCCATATTCGCGGAGTACGACTTCCGCCTCGTCCAGGGCTCGCAGCCCGAACTCCAGCTGGCCGCCATGCTCGCCCAACTCGCCAGGCTGAAAAAGGAAGGCTAGCTTGGACCTCGCCCTTCCGAGGGGAGTCGACGACATCGAGCCCTCCACCTACGCGGTCCACGCAAGGATCAAGGACGCCTTCGATGAAGCATCGCGGCTCTACAACTTCCAGGCGATGGAGCCCGCGTCGCTAGAGCACCTGGCCGTCCTCAGGGTGAAGAGCGGGGAAGCCATAGACAAGGAGATCTACTCTTTCAAGGACAAAGGGGGACGGGACATCGGGCTCCGCTTCGACCTGACCATAGGGATCACGAGGTACGTCTGCTCCCGAAAGGGGGTACGGCTCCCCGTGAAGCTCTCGGCCTTCGGCGGGATCTGGAGGTACGATGAACCTCAGTATGGCAGGTACAGGTGGGCGCACCAGTGGGACTTGGAGATGTTCGGGCCCCCGTCCGTCGAAGCCGACGCCGAGGTGATCGACGCGGCCTCGGCCATACTCAGGCTGGCGGGCCTCGCGGAGACGACTGTCAAGGTGGGGGACAGGCGCATGGTGGAGGAGTTCATCCGGAAGAAGATAGGGATCTCAGAAGAGGAGAGCGTCCTCGACCTGATGCGGGCCCTGGACAAGGTAGAGAAGAAGCCCCCTGAGGAGCTCACGGACGAGTACGTCCAACGGGGGTTCGGAACAGAGCAGGTGGAGAAGCTCCTGGAGTTCGGCAGGCTGCGCGGAAAGCCTGACGACATCCTCGCCAGGGCTCAAGAGTTCAGGCTCGAGTCGGCGGGGGACCTTGCCGCCCTCGCGGACATGCTCGACTCGAGGGGGGTGAGGAACGTCGAGTACAACATGAGCATAGTGAGGGGGATCGACTACTACACCGGGATCGTGTTCGAAGCGGTCGACAGCAGGAACCCCCGGCTCGGGTCCCTTTTCGGCGGCGGGAGGTACGACGCCCTCCCCAGGCTGTTCGGGCGCCCTGACCTGTCCGCGACCGGAGCTGCGGGGGGAGTGGAGCGCATGGCCATCTCCATGTCTGCCCAGGCCAGGCCCCCAGGACTCCTCGCCTACGTCGCGGTCGCAGGAGACGGCTTCATTGGCGAGGCCCTGAAAGTGAGAAGGGCAGCGATCGATGGCGGAATCCCGTGTGAGATGTCGCTCCAGCGCAAGTCTCTCTCGAAGCAGATGGAGGACGCGAGCCGCCTCGGCGCTTCATGGGTCATCATCCTCGGGGAGAGGGAGGCAAAGGCGGGCTCGGTCACGATACGGGACATGGACAGCCGCAAGGAAGAGCTGGTCCCCCTCGAAGAGGCCCTCAGACGCATGGCCGCCGGTCCCGGCCGGCGTAATCTTTAATGAAAGGCCCCAGCCGTAACGTGGACTGAAATGGAGCGGGCGATAGTCCTTGTCAACCTCAGCCCAGGCGCCGAGGAGCAGAGCATCTCGGCCCTGAAGGGGATTTCGGGGATAAAGTCAGTCTACCAGCTTTACGGACTGTACGACCTGCTGGTGATGGTTGAGGGGGCCGACGACCAGACAGTGAAGTCGATCATCGCAGAGAACCTGAGGTCGAAACCAGGGGTGGTCTCTACCATCACGATGAAGATACTGGCCTAGCCATGAACCCTTAAACAGCTTGGGCATTCAGGCCGCAAGGGTTGCCACCCAAGGTCCTCGTAACGGGATCAGCTGGACAGATAGGAGCCGAGCTCGTCCCCCACCTCCGGTCTTTTTATGGTGACGCCAATGTGGTGGCAGCGGTCCACAAGGCCGCCGGCCCCCCTTCGCTAAACGACGGCCCGGTGATAACTTTGGACACAGACGACCCCGACGCCGTAGCCTCGGCCGTGAGGGACACCGGCGCGGACACGGTCTACCACCTGGCCGCCCTCCTTTCGGCGACCGGAGAGAAGGACCCGCAGCTAGCCTGGAAAGTGAACATGGACGGGCTCAGGAACGTCCTCGAAGCTTCCAGGAAAGGCGGGGTCTCGAGGGTGTTCTGGCCGAGCTCCATCGGGGCATTCGGCCCTGACGCCCCGCGCAAGGACGCCCCCCAGAACGCCCCATTGAATCCCACCACCATCTATGGCGTAACCAAGGTGGCCGGAGAGCTCCTTTGCAACTACTACTTCGTGAAGTACGGGCTGGACGTGAGGTGCCTCCGTTATCCGGGGCTCATAAGCAACGTGACCCCGCCGGGGGGTGGGACCACGGACTACGCCGTCGAGATCTTCTACGAGGCGATACGGAAGGGTTCCTACAGCTGTTTCCTGAGAGAGGACACAGTACTCCCGATGATGTACATGCCGGACGCTCTGAAAGCTACCGTGCTCATCATGGAAGCCGATCCTTCAAGGGTCATACGTCACTTGGGGTACAACCTTGCGGCGTTCAGCTTCTCGGCTGGGGAGCTGGCCGCGGAGATCAGGAAGAGGATTCCCGGGTTCAGAGTGAGCTACGCCCCTGACTCCCGCCAGAAGATCGCCGACTCCTGGCCTATGTCCATCGACGACTCCGAGGCACGAAAGGACTGGGGATGGAGTCCTGGTTACGACCTTCAGGGGATGGTCTCGGACATGCTCACGAAGCTGAAAGCCCGGCTCGCTCTCCGCTAGCTTCGGGGAAAGGCGTTTAACCGCTCTCACGCCCCCGGTGACGGAAGCCATGAGAGACCCTACAACTTTCCTCCGTCAGGAGTACGAAGACCTCGTCCGCCAGGAGCTGGACTGGAAGCTGAGGGTACTCGGCGGGCCGAGCGCCCCCTGGTGCACGGTGGACGGGAAGCGGGTCCTGATGTTCTGCTCTAACAACTACCTCGGGCTCAGCAACCACCCTAAACTGAAGGCCGCCGCAGTGGACGCCATCAACACGCACGGCGCAGGTTCTGGTTCGGTCCGGCCCATCGCAGGGAACATGGATCTTCACGTTGAGCTGGAGAGGCGGCTGGCGAGGTTCAAGGACGCCGAAGCGTCTCTGGTGTACCAGACGGGCTTCGCCGCCAACGCAGGGCTGATCCCGCAACTCGCGGGAAAAGGCGACGTGATTATCAGCGACGAGCTCAACCATGGAAGCATCATCGACGGCGTCAGGCTCTCGGCAGCAGAGAGGAAGGTGTACAAGCACTCCGACACCGGTGACCTGGCAAGGGTCCTTGAGGAGGCGGAGCGCGCCGCTCCGCAGTTCAGGCGAATCCTGATAATCACCGACGGGGTCTTTTCGATGGACGGGGACATCGCCCCCTTGGACAAGGTGGCGTCACTGGGAGCTGAGCACGGGGCCATGGTGTATGTGGATGACGCCCATGGGGAGGGGGTGTTGGGAGAAGGAGGGAGGGGCATCGTTTCGCACTTCCGCCTTGGAAGAGACAAGGTCCACGTGGAGATGGGGACGTTCTCCAAGGCCTTCGGGGTGGTCGGCGGCCACGTCTCGGGGTCCCGCGACCTTGTCAACTTCGCCTACAACAAATCCCGGACCTGGCTTCTGAGCGGCTCGCACCCTCCGGGAGTGGCCGCCGCCTGCCTGGCCGCCGTGGACGTCCTCGAGAAAGAGCCGCAGCACGTCCAGAGACTCTGGGAGAACACACGCTACTTCAAGAAGGCGATGAAGGACCTCGGGTTCGACCTAGGCAGGAGCGAGACCCCCATCACGCCCGTGATGGTCGGCGAGAGCGGCAAAGCCAAGAAGCTAAGCTCCAGGCTCTTTGAAATCGGCGTGTTCGCCCTCCCCATCGTGTATCCTATGGTCGCGCAGGGGAAGGCGAGGATAAGGACAATAATGAACGCCGCTCTCTCAAAAGAGGACCTCGACTTCGCTATAGGCGCCTTCGAGAAGGCAGGAAGGGAGTTGGAGCTCATCCCGGCCAGGAAAGCAGCCTAGGGCCATTCCTCGGGTACGCCTCCCTGCACCCTCTCCCGGGCTTCTGGCGCCGTCGGCCGCACGCACGGTCGTAGCCGGCCCCAGGCCCACCGCCCTGCCGCTCCTTGCGCACAGGTTAAGAGCGCTTGGCGCGCAGGCTCCCAACGCTGTGCCGTTCAGGTACCTCCCAGATGTCGCCCTCGCAGACGTCGCTTTCGAAGCCGAGTCCGACTCGATTGACGGCCTCTTCGAAACGTGCGCTCTCGCCGTTACGGACGTCATGGTCGACCCCAAGACCTTGAAGGGGGGCACCGCGAAGAACTTCTCGCTGGAAGCCCAAGACCTCGACAGGCTTCTCTATGACTTCCTCACTGAGCTCATCATCTCGAAGGACGTCGATTCCCTCCTCTTCAGGGAGTACAGCGTCAAGGTCGATCCAGGTGGCCGGTCCCTCACGGCGCAGGCGAGGGGGGATGCGATAGACAGGGAGCGCCACTCCCTCCGCAACGACGTCAAGGCCGTGACCATGCACCTCTTCGGAGTGAGCCAGGTCGGGCCTCGGTGGAAGGCTACCGTCGTCCTCGACATCTGAGCCCTCTAAACGCTTAAAGAATCAACGCGGCTGCAGCGGGCAAGGGTGGTTCTGCGTGGCACAGGCGAGCTCGTTCAAGCAGGTTTCTGACGTCTCCTGGGAGATTCCCACCACCTACAAGCAGGGGATGAGGGTCCCCGCCAGAATCTACGCCACTAGGAAACTCCTCGAGGCCATGGACAACGGGGTGATAGAGCAGGTGACCAACGTGGCATGCCTCCCGGGGATAGTCCGCTACGCTTACGCCATGGCTGATGCCCACTGGGGATACGGCTTCCCCATAGGCGGGGTTGCGGCATTCGACGTCGAAAAGGGCGTAATCTCACCTGGAGGAATAGGTTTCGACGTGAACTGTGGAATGCGCCTCATCAGGACGAATCTACGGTATTCTGAGGTCAAACCAAAGATAAAAGAGCTGGTAGACCTCATTTTCAACCTGGTCCCCGCCGGAGTGGGGGTAAAGGGATTCCAAAACTTCGCTCAGGGGCAGATGGGGGATATCACTTCTCTTGGGGTCAAGTGGTGCGCGGAGCACGACCTCGCCTGGGACGACGACCCTGCCCACGTCGAAGAAGGAGGGTACATCAAAGGGGCCGACATCTCGAAGGTGAGCAGGCAGGCCATGAGCCGGGGGGTGAGCCAGTTCGGGACCCTCGGCTCTGGGAACCATTACCTCGAGATCCAGGTCGTGGACCCGGCGAGGTTCTTCGACCCCGACCTCGCGAAGGGGTTCGGGATCGTCCACGACGATCAGGTCGTCGTAATGATCCACTGCGGGAGCCGAGGGTTCGGGCACCAGATCTGCACCGACTACCTCAGGAACTTCGAGTCCAGCATGCGCCGATACGACATCCAGGTGAGGGACAGAGACCTGGCCTGCCTCCCGTTCGACTCCAGGGAGGCGAAGGACTACTACTCCGCGATGGTCTGCGCAGCCAACTTCGCCTTCGTCAACAGGCAGATCATAGTCAACAGGGTCAGGGAAGCCTTCTCCAAGGTCTTCCATCGAGACGCCGAGTCCCTCGACATGCACCTGATCTATGATGTCTGTCACAACATAGCCAAGGTGGAGCGGCACAGCTACGAAGGGTTCAACGGGGAACTCCTGGTCCACAGGAAGGGGGCGACGAGGAGCTTCGGCCCTGGTCACCCAGACATCCCCGCCCCCTACAGAGAGGTGGGCCAGCCGGTCATCATCGGAGGGTCCATGGAGACCGGGTCCTACCTTCTGGTGGGGACCAAGAAGGCGATGGAGGAGACCTTCGGCTCCACTGCCCACGGGTCAGGGAGGACCATGTCTAGGACCGCGGCAAAACGCGAGGTCCGCGGGGCCGAGCTACAGAAGAAGATGCTCGACAGGGGGATATACGTGAAGGCCGCGACCATGGACGGCCTGGCCGAGGAGGCGGGGATGGCCTACAAAGACATCTCCGAGGTGGTGGAGACCATGGACAGGGCCGGGATCTCTAGGAAGGTCGTGGCACTGCGTCCAGTGGGCAACATCAAGGGGTAAGCCACATACCCTCCTTGCACTTCCCGACGTCCCCTCTAGGGGTCTTGGTTTACGTCCTGGGGCTGGCCATCCTCTGGGTGATCGTCACTGTTCCAGTCTACTTCGCGGCGAGGGCGATCAGGGGGGACACCGTGGGCTTCGGGGACGCCCTGGGAGCCACCCTCGGCGGAGTGGTGGCCTACTACGTCGTCTACCTCGCGGCAGCCCTTGCGCTTGGGGCTGTGATAGGGACCTCAGCCGGCGCCTTCGCGCTCCTGTTGGGGCTACTCACGTGGCTCGCTGTCTTCAGGGGCGCCTTCCGCACCACCTGGTCCAGGGCGGTCGGGATAGCCGTCCTCGCTTGGGTAATCCTGGTCATCCTTGACGCGGTCATGGTAGCGTTCTTCGGCGTGACCTTCCCCGCGTTCTACCCCTTCTGAGAGGCTTGCTATCCTATGTACCCGGGCCTCTGATCGCGCCCGGTCTGGGGGGCTGCCTCCCTCGCTTGGTCGGCCATGGCCTGCAGCTGGCCGATCAACTTCTGGGTCTCGTCCGCCTTCTCTTTGAGCTTGGAGGTGTCGATGGGGATGCCGAGCACCTTCGAGAGTTGCTCCAGCACCGCCTTGGAAGCCCCGGCGTCCACGACGTACCCTGAAGTCTCCCCCAGCAGGCACGCCCCCTCGAGGCCCCTCAGCGCGGCGATGCCTATCAGGAGGCCGTTCATCCCGCTTATCCCCCCGTCCTTCATCAGGATGACCCCGTTCTCCCGAAGCGCCCCGGCGATCACCTTGGATGTCCCGGCGCCATACACCTTGGGCGATTCGGAGAACGAACCTGTGATGTAGGCTGCCAGGGTGTAGACCTTCTTTACTCCGCACTTCTTGGCGAACTTCACCACTGCATCGGACAGCTCGTACTCGCCCTCGGAGGTCGTTGGCTGGGCGTCGGCCGTGAACACGAAGAGCCCCCTCTTCGCCTTCGTGGGGGCGTAGTAGAGCGCCCCCATGGGAGGGTCTACCGTCCCGTCTTCCTTCACGCTCACTTGGGGCGGGAAGGTGGAGCTCCTGTACCCCGCCACTTTCTTGAGCTTGAAGGACGACACCAGGTGGTCGGCCGCCAGCTTCCCCACGTAGCCGCTCCCTGGGAGGCCGCAGACTAGGACCGGTTCGGAGGCCTTCGGGACCTCCAGGACCTCCTCGCTGACGGTCCCGTTCACTGCCCCTCGCTCCTCCCTAGCTTCTCGCTCAGGTCTACGAGCTTCCCCTGGTCCATTACCTTGATGGACGTCTTTAGCCTCAACCTCATCCCGAGCTGCCTGAAGATCGAGAGGAGCTCCCCTCCAGCGATCCTTTCCTGCAGCCGGCCGCCCCTTATCAGCGACGCGAGCTCCCGCACTAGTCTCTCCGTCTCCTTCGGGTAGAACGAGTAGGCCGCCTGCAGTACTTCGTCCCCCCTGTCGTAAAGCATCCCTTCCACGACCTCCCTGTCAGTCTTCTCCGCTCGCACGGCCGGAGCCGAGGCCTTCAGCCTCCGCTTCATCTCCTCGAGTTTCCTCCGCTCCAGCAGCTTTAGGTCCGCGTCTTCCTCCATAGCCGAGACGGCTCCGAATTCCTTCAGGATAAAATGCTTGCTGACAGTTGCCCGAGGAGGACGAAGGGTCGACCTAGATCGGGTGGGCCTGTCTAAATCGAGAGAAGAGTCCTTGTCCCGAAGGCTGCGTCAGAGTCCCCCAGTTCTCACGGGGCAGCATCGTAGTACGCTACCCTCTGCGCTTTAGCAAACCATCGGCTAAGGCTGTGTGATCTTGATGCTCTGCGTGGGGCAACTTGTCTCGCACGCCATGCAGAAGATGCAGTCAGACTCGCGTATGGGCTCTGACTTGTCGCTCCTGTACTGATCCCATTCGGGAGTCCCCTGGTCGACTACTTTGTCCTTGCCGGTCCCTGCCTGGCCGGGGTTGAGGGCCCACTCATAGACGAAGACCGGGCAGACATCCATGCAGACGCCGTCTGCGACGCACGAGTCCCAGTCGACAGCTACGGAGGTGCCGTGGATGCCGTTGCTGATTGGATACGGGTTTCCGTCCCCGTCATTCCTCTGCGTCCCCGCGGCTCTGACCTTGTGGCCGTTGTGCTCCCCCGTCACCGGGAACTGGTCTGGCTTCGAAAGGAAGTTCGGGTCGATTGGCGCGGACTTGTATCCCACTTCGCGAGTCATATGTCTCTCAGTCTCTCGTTCCGGTCAGGTGGTTATAAGTCATGCGGAGGCGGAGGCTCATCACTGCGAGGTCCTCATCCCGTCAGGGATGCCCGGAGTCTTCACTCTTCACCCGTGAGCGCTTCGAACCTTCCTTCCCCTTCCAGCCTGTACACGGTCAACGGCTTGAATGTGAATATCCCGACCTCCGCCACCCCTGGCGTCGACCTCACCCTGACTTCGAGGTCCTTCGGCGACTCGATGGGTTCGAAAAGGGTGTCGAGTATCACGTTGCCGTTCTCGGTGAAGTAAGGGTACCCCTTGGGGAGAAGGCGCTCTTCGGCGACTCCTCCGAGCATGGACAGCTTGAGCTTGGCGCTTTCCCTCGCCATGGGCAACACTTCGACGGGGACTCGCACCCCGTTGTCGCAGAGCCTCTTCACGAACTTGTTCTCGCCGGCGACCACGGCGATCGACTTCGCGCTCCCCATCACCACCTTTTCGCGGAGCAGGGCGCCGCCGCCTCCTTTGACCAGGTTCAGCCTACGGTCCACCTGGTCCGCGCCGTCGACTACCAGGTCGACCGACCCTCTGAAAGGGACGAGCTCGATGCCGCACCTCGACGCCACCAACTCTATCTGAGTGGAGGTGGCGACGCCTCTGACCGACTTCCCGATTATCAGTGGCGCCAACTCTTCCAGGAGCCGTGCTACCGTGGAGCCGCTCCCCAGGCCGAGGACAGCGCGCGAAGTTATGGATCGGGCGACCTCAGCGGCGACTCCCTTCAGGGCGTCCCTTGTAGGGTCCATCAGTCTTCCTGCTTCTTTTCTATGTCTATCTGCTCTAGCTTGGTCAGGGCGTCCATCACTTCGTCCCTGATCACCTTGACCCGCTTCTCGGACTCGGACATCTCCGGCTTGGCCCTCCTCTCGACCACCTTCTCAAGGTCGGTTTCCCGCTCCGTCTTCGACGGGGCGTCTTTCTTTGGAGGCTGCGGGGCTGCTGGCCCCAGCATCTGCTTTGCGGCGTCGAGGCGCGTTTCGATGTTCCGGATCTTGCTCTCGAAGAGCGACACAAGCTCCCCTCTGAGTCCCTCCAGTTCTCCGACCTCCACCACGAGCTCTACGTCCTTGAGCTTGGACTGCAGGTCCTTGATCTGGTCGCTGTATCTCTTAGAGATGGTCTCTCTCTCTTCGCGCGTGATCCTCCCCTCGCTCTCGGCCTCGTAGAGCTTCATCATGGCCGACGAAAGGAGATCCCTCTCCACCATGATTGTCCTCATGTTCCTCCTCGACCGTTCGAGCTCCGCCGACGTGACGGTAGTCTCGGAGCGCAGGGGTCCCGGCTCGACGTGCCTAGGCGCGGCCGCAACCTGCTTCGGCCTGGTGTAGAAGACGAAGTATGCTGTGAGCCCTCCGAGGCCGACCCCGACGACGCCGGCCACCGCGACCGTGAGGAGGTCCACCATTGGGCTCTGCCTTCCGCTCCAGCGGCCTGAGTATAAAAGTAGATTCGGAGGTCCGGGGTCCACACTTGCTGCTGGAGCTTCAGCTCGGAGGCGGGGAGATTATTATGATGTTGTCCCCCCTGACTATGAGCGTGCCTAGCGAGTTCGAGTGACCGTCCTCCGCCACCTCTTCGGCCTTCTCTAGCGCCAGGTTCATGTGCTGGTCGAACCCCTGTAGGTTCCCCCTGATCACTTTACCTCCCTTCAGTTTGATGAGCACAATCTTGCCGACGCTCTCGTCGAGGACTTTCACCGCCATGTCGACTGACAAATGGACCCTCAAGCCGGGCGTCTGGATTGATTTATTTAAGCAGTCATGCGGGTCGACCCATTTGAAGAAATGGGTGCTTTCCCGCCGGGACTCGGCCGACCTCATATCTAAGATCGAGTCATACCTCGGCCTCTCCCTCGGCCTTCCGAAGTCGTCGCAGGCGAGTTGCTCCGAGCCCGAGGAGGGGGTTGTCTTCATAGCGCTCGACGGCTACGAATTCGTGCAGGCCGGAGCAGGCTATCTCCCCTTCCTGGGCTCCCAGGCTACCCTCGCGCTCTTTCCCACAGCCACCGTCGACGAAGGAGCCATCAGGTTCCTGATCAACGGAGCGGACGTCATGAGGCCCGGGATCAGGGCGATGGACGATTGGGGGCCGGCCGGAAAGATGGTGGTGGTCAAGGAGGAGAAGAGAGGAAGGGCCATCGCCGTAGGTAGCTCAATGGTGGGGGGCGCAGCAGCCAGTGCGATGGCCAAGGGCGGGTGCGTCAGAAACCTGCATCACATTGGAGACAGATACTGGAACGTCCACAAGTCCCTCTGAAGCGAAACAGTTTCGGCGTCCCCTCCCCTTTTAAGCTGAGAACGGATTTTCCTCCCTCTAAACAATTCTCCACAACAGAGTCTAACAATTTCATGGCCATCATAGATTTGCACTGCCTCCCTACCCTTAATAATAGCCGCCATGTCAGCAAACCAAGGTCTCATGTCAGGCGTGATGCAGGAGAGGAAGCTTGAGGGCCAGAGCAAAGAGATACTACTGAAGGCCCTGGCGCTGAGGAGCATCGAGGACCTCCCGAAGATACAGGAAGACGTGTCCAACAAGACGATCGTCATCCTGAAGGTGACCCCGCTCGCCCAGAAGAGCCTCGAAGAACTGAAGTCGTCCGTCGAACAGCTCTACGAGTTCGCGACCTCCGTCGGAGGAGACATCGCCAGGCTGGGGGACGAAAGGGTGGTTATCACCCCACCAGGCGTCCGCATCTGGCGCGGACTACAATAGTCGAGACCAGAGCCCTGGCTCCGTTACGGCTTCCATTCCCTCTGCTCCTCTTATGATGCGATTAGGTCTTCGGGGTCGGGCTGTTTCATCGCGGACTCCGCGACGACCGACCTCGGTGACCCCATCGTCGAACAGCTTCTCGGTGCGCGTTCTCTTTTCCACCAACACCGCCGCCGCCTCCCTGGACCGGAGGCGGAGCGCCGCCACCATGATCAGAGGGGAGCCACGGCTTGCCAAGGGGGCCGACTTGGCAAGCGTCGGGAAAAGTGAACCCAGGCCAGGTCTGCCAAACGCACGTTCTGGAAAGAGGTTCAGGCTATGTCTGTTTTGTCCTGATACGTGCTACACGTTACAACGTTTCTACAATAACGGCGGGAACGTTCCCCTGTGCCGCTAGTATACCCGAATCGCTTCCTGCACCGCCGGATGGATGGCGGGGACACGATATATCCTCTGGATGGAATAGGCCAGATTCTCCGTCTTCCTCTTCTCTCCGTGGTTCACTATCACGAGCTGGAGCTTGGGCCTCACCTTCCCGACGAACCTGATAATCTGATTGTAGTCACTGTGGCCGCTGAACCCGTCGGCCTTCTGCACCTTGGCCTTGACGTCGACGATCTTTATCTTCCCGTTCTGGTCCATGAGGCTCGCCTGGCTCCCCCCGTCGAGGACCCGCCTTCCCATTGATCCCTGGACTTGGTAGGAGACGAAAAGTATCTTGTTCTTCTCAGAAGGCGCCAGATGCTCAAAGTAGTCCAGCACCGGCCCGCCCTCGAGCATCCCAGATGTCGCCATTATGATGGCCGGCCCCTCGCGATATGCCTCCTCTCTGTCTGCAGGGTGCTCCACCTCAGTGAAGTACTCCGACTTGAACGGGTTCACTCCCTCTTCGAGTATCTTCGTCCTCAGCTCTCGCGAAAGATAGTCCGCGTAGGAGACGTGGATGGCCGTGGCCTCGGAAATCATCCCTTCCATGAAGACAGGCGCCTCCATCAGGACCTTGTTCCTCATATACTGGTCAAGGACTATGAGAATCTCCTGTGCCCTCCCGACGGCCGGGATGGGGATCAGCACCTTCCCTCCCTGCTGGAGGGTCTCGTTGATGGCGCTAACGAAGCTCATCTCTACCTCTTCCCTTACGGGCATTATGTCCTCCTTCGCTCCGTAGGTGCTCTCCGTGATGAGGGTCTCGACGCGCGGGTAGTTCCAGGTGGCCGAGTCGAACAGCGCCGTCCTTCCATACTTGTAGTCCCCCGTGTAAACTATGTTGTGAGCCCCGTCGCCTATGTGCAGGTGGACCGTGGCGGAGCCAAGTATGTGCCCTGCATTGTTGAACACAAGCTTGATGTCGGGGGAGATGTCCGTGACCATCCCGTATGGGAGGGTTATGGCGTGCTGTATCTCGTCGCGGATGTCTTTCTGGTCGTAGATCAGCCTCCCGCCTTCTATCTGCGCTATCTTCACGAAGTCGTTCTGCAGCATGGTCATCAGCGGCAAGGTCGGCTCGGTGCAGTACACCGGCCCGTCGTAGCCGTACTTGTACATGGCGGGGACGAAGCCCTGATGGTCCAGGTGCGCATGGCTGACAACTATGGCGTCAAGCTCGTTGGGAGATATGTCGGCCCAGTCGAGCCTCGGATACGCATCCCAGCTGTTCCTCGACCCCGGATGGATGCCGCAGTCTAGCAGAATCTTGCTCTCCGCCGTCTCCACCAGGACGCATGACCTCCCCACCTGCTGGAACGCGCCGAGCGTCTTGATGGTCACGTGCTCTTCGGCAGCGATTCTCGGCCGGAAGATCGCCTCCCCGAGCTCCCTGTAGAACTTCTCTCTCGCCTCGCTCCCGACCTTCAGTGCATAGTACACGTTCTGAATAGCGGTGGATTTTATGTGCGGGGCCTTCCTCACCCTGATCTTCCACCCCGTCTGCTCCATGGCGCCGCCGAGGTCGAACCCCGCTTCCTGCGACAGGACCTTGGGGTTCTCGGCTTCGATTGTTATCTCTCCGAGAGCGTCGTCAAAGAAGTAGTTGGACGCTCCGGCCCCGGGTGGGATGAGGCGCTCCAGGGTCTGCCGCGCATCGCTCTCCTGCTTCCGTATGGACTTCTCCGTCCTCGTCACGACCCGTTTCTTCAGGGAGTTGACTATCTCCGAGATGACGTAGCTGTTCTTATGCAGGAAGGCCGGGTTCCTTGTGTAGAGAGCTATTCTCGGACCCTCGTATTCTATACGCGTTATCTGAGCCTCCGCTGGGATGTTGGTCAGGATGGCGCTCATCAGGCCTACGCCGCTAGCTTTCTGTTCCAAGACTAATTGTCAGTTGTAAACTGGGCCAGGAGCTTGTCCTTCTCGGCCTCCGACAGCTCTCTGAATCCTTCCGAGTCGAGAATCGCGACATCGAAGTGGTCCCCCGTCGCCACGTTCCTTCTCGTGGCCGCGATTATGGCCTTGGCTGCCAGGGGATATGCCTTGGAGGTCGTCATCCCTTCCTTGAACTCTGCTTCCAGGATCCCGTAGGCTACAGGCGACCCGCTCCCTGTCGCTATGGCTTTCTCCCGGTTCATCGACCCGAAGAAGTCCACGTTGTATATCGAGCCCCCGGTGGTGTCTACCCCCCCAATGAGGACGTCTACGAGTAGCGGGTACAACCTCGACGAGAACGCGACGTTGGAGACCACTTGGGCGGCCGCCTTCACCGGCATGGGCCTTCCCTTTTCGATCCTGTAGGTGTTGGTGTGATACTTCAGGGTGTCTGCGACGTACTGCAGGTCAGCGACACCCCCGGAAATCGTCATCGCTATGTTGTCGTCGATTTTGAGCAGCTTCTTGGCTTTCTTGTGGGCGATGAACCCTCCGGCAGTCACTCTCGTGTCTGTCGCGAACACGACTCCGTCGGAGCAGACGAGTCCCACGGTCGTCGTGCCGTGGTAGGTCATCGACTCTACGGTCTTCCTCTTCCCTGCTTGGTTGAAAGCGTTAGACATTTACCCAAAACCTCTTCAGAACGGACGAGAACCTCTGCGGCCCGGTTGCTTATTTAATCTTTCCAACCGCGGTTTGGGCTCTGTCCAATCTACGGGTGATTCTCCCTCTCCGTCCAATCATGGGTGATGGCCTCGGTGAGCATGGCTAACCACTTGTTTTTGGCCCCTATCCCGACCCCCGCACAGAGGGCGGGTTTGGTGGTGGAAGGAGAAAACAAATGGCTCTCGCTGATAAAGGCCGCACTCACCACCAAAGGCGGGACAGCCTCATGAACCACCAAGAAGACGGGACAGAGCCGACGCAGCCGCGACAAGGGCTTAACTATCGAAGAAGACGCACCGGCAGCAATGACAGGCCCCTGGAGCCCCACCGCTTGAGGGTCGTTGTCGCCCTGGGGGGGAACGCGCTCGACGGCAAAGCGCGGCAGGGGGTGTACGCGGCCCAGGTCCGGAACGCGCTCGCGGCATCGCGGCAGATCCTCGAGATTGTCAAGGCGGGCCACCAGGTCGTCCTCACCCATGGGAACGGCCCGCAGGTCGGAAACC
>JAKACC010000039.1 GCA_021796515.1 archaeon
AAGCAGGGGGAGTCGGGGGACCTCTGGCACAGGACCCTCATCGACCCTGGCCTGCTGCGTGTGGTGGGGGACTGCAGGGGGAAGGACGCCCTGGACCTCTGGTGCGGCAACGGTTACCTTTCTCGTAGGGGCACGGCCCTGGAGGCGCGGGTGACAGTGGTGGACGGGTCCTCCAGGATGATCAGGAACGCGAAAGCCCGCGCCAAGGGCGCCGGGGCACTGGAAGTCCCGCTCCACCTGGTGATCGAAGCGTCAAAATCGGAATGAGGGTAGGCGTGCTCTGGTCGGGAGGGAAGGATTCCACCTACTCCGCCTGGCTGGCCTCCAAGAAAGAAGAGCTCGCCTGCCTGGTAACCATCACTCCGAAGTCAGACGAGTCATACATGTTCCACTACCCAGACCTGAAGTGGACGGCTCTACAGGCCGAAGCGATGGGGGTCCCACAGCTCACCTCTGACACCGAGGGGGTCAAGGAGGAGGAACTGAAGGACCTGGAGGATGCTCTTGCCGAGGCCAAGTCCAGGTTCGACCTCGAGGGGGTGTACACAGGCGCGCTGGCGAGCGTCTACCAGAAGAGCAGGGTAGAAAGGGCGTGCGAGAAGCTCGCCCTGACTTGCGTCTCGCCGCTGTGGGGCGCGGACCCCGAAGCCCACCTGCGGAGGCTGGTGCGCGACGGCTTCTCCGCCATGATGGTGAGCGTGTCCGCCCTCGGTCTGGACGAAGGGTGGCTGGGGAGGATGCTAGACGAGGGTGCAGTCGACGAACTTCTCGCCCTGGGGAGGCGGTACAGGCTCCACCCCGGGCTGGAAGGGGGCGAAGGCGAGACGTTCGTGCTGGACGCGCCCATCTTCTCCAAGAGGGTGGAGGTCCGCTCCGCACTGAAGCACTGGCGCGGGGACAGAGGATACCTGGAGATAACCGACGCCAGGCTGGTCCCCAAGCCTAGCTCGAGGGTGGAGGCGGCCTGGTCCCCAGGACCAAATTGATGGTCATCTGCTGCCCGTCCCTGATTATGCTGAGGGACAGGGTCTGCCCGGGGAGGGTGTACTCTTCCAGGTAAGTGGACAGCGAGTCGGAGTTCACGAGCTTCGTCCCGTTGACTGCCGTGATTATGTCCCCGCCGATGAGATAGCTGCTCCCGCTCACATCTACCGTGCTGGTCCCTCCTTTCAGCCCAGCGGCCTGGGCCGGTCCTCCGCTTGCGACCTGCTCGACTAGGACGCCGTAGGTGACGTCGGTGTTCTCCAGTTGGGCTAGCTGGTAACTCATGTCCACGGTCGTGATCCCCATGTAGGAGTGGAGGTCGTAGGAGCCGGTCGTCACTAGGGAAGAGAGCTCCTTCAGGATGGTGTCGGAAGGGATGGCGAACCCGACCCCCTGAGAGCTCTGGACCGTCGCCGTCGTTATCCCCACCACAGCCCCCTGGGAGTCCAACAGAGGGCCTCCGGAGTTCCCGGGGTTGATCGGGGCGCTGAACTGGATGACGTCGGCTATCGCGAAGTTCCCTGCCAGAGGGTCGGAGATGGTCCTCCCCAGCTGGCTGACTATCCCCGCGGTCATCGACCCGGCAAGCCCGAAGGGGTTCCCAATGACGGCCACTGGCTGGCCGACGGCCAGGAGCGCCGAACTGACCAGGTCGAGGGGGTGGAACTCAGAAGCGGGCGCACTCACGTTCAGCACAGCGAGGTCGCTATACCCGTCGCTTCCCAGCACCATGGCCGGGTAGGCGTCCCCGTCCTGGAACGTCACCGTGATGCCGTTCACCCCGCTTACTACATGGAAATTGGTCACGACATAGAAGTTCCCGGTGTAGTTGACCACGAACCCCGACCCAAGGACTGTCGAGTTCGTCCCACCAGAGGTGCTCGTCCCTTGGACGGTCACCACACCGCCGGAGTCGGCCTGGTAGATTTGGACCGTGTCGAGCCCCTGGAACGTGCCGTTCGTCTGCTGGGTGCCCGCCGCCAGCTGCCTTTGGAGCTGGGAGTTCTCGGATATCAGGGAGTTGATGAGAGCGCTGTCAGACCTGGCCCTCGACTGGCTCACCTCAGAAACCGCAGAGAAGGTCAGGACGGAGGCAACCACCACGGCGACAGCCAGCAGCACCCAATACGCCGTTCCTGCTCCTCTGCGGACCTTCATCTTCGCGGATTTGCCCGCCGACCGGCACAAAAACCTATATCCGAAAACACAATTTGACGCGGTTGCTCTAGATGAAGGGGTTTCGGGAAGAGCCGTCTGAGGTATCCGATGAAGAGCCAAACCATCGATAGAGCACTCCTGGCTTTTCCACTATCGCCATGAAAACAAAGCGGAGGGGAGAGCCGCAAGGCTCTCCGTTCAAACTGGATTACCCGCAGTTGCCGTTGCTAGGGGCTTCCTCTTCGACCTGAGGACGAGATACCCAGCAGCGAGGGCCGCTATGACGACTGCCGCCCCTACTTCCAGGTATCCTGCTGTCGCTGGCGGAGCCGAAGCCATGACCAAGGTGTCTCCCTGGGCGTTGGCGTATCCCTGGATCGCCACCACCCCGGTGGGGTCGGACACGGCCGACAGGGTGTAGTTCTGGTTGTTGACCGAGTAGTCGGCGGTGAACCTCGACTGCCCCGCGACGGTCTTGGAGAACTCGGTGGTGTTGGTGGCGGAGCTGTAGCTCTTGGTCCAGGTGCTCAGGGGAGCGTTGAGGGCTGTGAAGTTGAGGGTAGGCGTCCCCCATATGCTGTCTCTGCCGAACGCATACATGAGGAAGCCTGTCGCATAGGTCTGTGAAGACAGGGAGTACTGGAAAGCCGAGCCGACCTGATTGACGTCGACCATGTGGTTCTCCATGTCCAAGTTCATGGGGCCTGCCACCACGAACGACCTCCAGCCGAGGCTGGCCTCGACGGTGCCGTTGACCACGGCAAAGACACCGGTAACCCAAGCTGTGATGTTGGTCACCTTGTTGATGACCAGGGCGGTGGAGTTCCCCGTGGTCGTGTAGTCGAGGGACACCGACATGTTGCTCACCGAGACATGGCTCCGGGAGTCGCCGTCCTGGTGGTCGAAGCTACCCTGGAGCTCCGCTACCCCTTGGTCGCTGCCTGCGAATGATGCGTTCAACTTGACCGACGAACTCACGTTCTCAAGGTGGCTGGCCACTTCGGAGCCCGCGGGGTAGGTGAAGATGATCTTCGTGGTGCTGACGCTGTCGACTCTGGCCGTCTTGTCGGTGGGGTTGAGTGTCACGGTCAGAGTAGAAGCTCCGACGACGGGGGCGAGCGAGAAGAGTGTGATGACGAGCGCTGCGAGTGGGAGTATCCTCTTCGTTTTTCCCATAAGACTGCTAGGTCACGGTTTCGGGATTAAACCTACAGATTTGAACGGCCGCCTAGCTCCCGCCTTTCACGCGCATTATCCTGTTCCGGCCCAGCATCGCCCAGTATTCGACCTCGACCCCGGGGACCAGGTCCCCGCTGAGCTCGGCCATCTCCTCGGGCGTTGGCTTCGGCGTCTCAAGTACCTCGAAGGTCTGAAGGTCCATGATCTGGACGGCGTTGTCCATTATCGAAGTGATCTGTCCCGACCTCTTGTCTATCATGGGTATGTCGACCCTGGACTCGGCCGGCGCTACGTAGCTCTTCTTCGACCCGGTGAAGAGAGAGAGCGCGACGAGCCTCACCTTGGCACTCCCGTGCTTCCCCGGCTTGAAGTGCTCCCGGCTGACCACCTTGCATGGCTCGTCGTCGATGATTATGTAGCTCCCTTCTTTCACGCTTCCGAGTTCTGCGGGTCTGCTCAAGAACTGACGCGTTTGCCTTTTTGTTAAAGTAAATAAACGTCTCACCGAAGGACAGCCTCCACGGGTCGATGATGGCGCGTCCCCAGGCCGGCACCTGAGAAAGGCAAGATCGAGTCTTTGAAGGCAACAACAATTGTCTGAGCCGGCGTACGTCCTTGACTCTACAGCGTTCTACGCAGGGATACCCTATCAGGGGAGCGGCCGATACTATACCACATATCTCGTCCTGGAAGAGGTCAAACACCACAACGTAGGGTCTTCGTTCATCCAGACCCGGGTGATGGTCACCGAGCCGTCCCCCGAGTCCACGAACCGGGTGAAGACCACCGCGGCGAAGACGGGGGACCTGGGCGCCCTCTCACAGACGGACATCTCGCTGCTGGCGCTCGCCCTCGACCTAAAGGGGGCAGATGGAGGCGCGAGTCTCATCTCAGACGACTTCGCGGTCCGCAACGTAGCCGAGGTCCTCTCCATCCCTCTCGCGCCGACCGCCATGAAGGGAGGGGAGTGGAAGAACATCACCTGGAAGATCTATTGCAGGGGGTGTGGGAAGAACTACACCAACCCGAAGCTAGTCGTCTGTCCCGTCTGCGGGACACAACTCGTCAGGAAGGCCTCCAACGCCTGAGGCAGGGCCCGTGACGGGACTCTTACTTCCTGCTCCTTCTTTACACCTCGTTGGGGACGAACGGGTATCGCTTCATGGACTTCGTTCCACACGTTCTCGTCCTGGGTACGGCCGTCCTGACCCTTGCCGTCCGTACGAGCTCTTCCAGATTTCTAGGGAGCCGGAAGGCTGGTGGACCAGGGCGATACCTGAGGACAGGCGGGTGAAGGTCAGGACCGACTGGAACCGCTACATGGGCTCGGCAAGCTGCACTGAGCTGGCGCCGAAGATGTTCAAGCTGGACTGGAGCAAGAATTCCATCTGCGCCCCGGCGCCGCGGGAGGTCATCGAAGACAAGGAGACCAGGGCCGAAGACATCTTCAGGGCAGCCCAGTCCTGTCCCTACAGGGCGATAATCCTGGAGGACGTGGACACAGGGGACCGACTCTTCCCTCGGTGACCACACCTTCCCGGTCAGCTTCGAAACCGTCTTATCGGTCTGGGGCAGTCGGCCGCAGGGACGTCCGCAGCCATCGGTTGGGTCCTGATCGTGGCCGCTGGGGTCTCTGGGGTGTTCCTCCTCTGGAGGGCCGCCATAGGAGCCGCGTGGGAGCCCGCCTCAAAGAAGGCAAGGAAGATGCTCGAGATGAGTGGGGCGGGACCTTCTGACGTGGTCTACGACCTCGTTTCCGGGGACGAGAGGATCATAGTGGAGGCGGCGAAGCCATAACACCCACGGGCCGTCAGAGTGGAGGCCGACCCGATCCGGGTCTTCGTATCGCGCCTGGCCGTGTCAGCCTGCCGTCTGAAGGGGCAGGTCAGGGTCGTTTGGGGAACTTCCACATCGACCCGAACGAGGCTACCATGGTGACGGTCTTCCTTTCCAAGGGCGCCAACCAGAGACTGATGCCGAAGCTCTTGTCCGAGTTTCGGCCGGGGAGCGAGGGTGGTATCATACGTCTGGACCTTCGACTGGTGGACGCCTGCTTCCAGAGATGCGGCCGACAGACTGTCGCTCTATGTCGTCCCCGCCCCTGGCTAGACTTGTTTCCAGCCTTCCCGCGGGAGCGCTACAAGGGGACTGACGGCTCTCGCACCGGCGTTCTGTTACCACGGGACTTGCAGTAAGGAAGGAGCTAGTGAGGACAGGGCTTCTGAAAAGAAGCGCGAACGCGGCCAAGGCTTGGACGTCCCGAACCTGTGGCCAAGATTCTCTTTAGAATCATGTTCCATTGGTATGCTCAGGTTTCGCTACTAATGCAGAGAATACTACCGCACTTATATACTCAAAGTTGTATACTAGCCACTGAGTGAATAGATATGAGATATACTAGAACATCTGTTCTTCAAGTTTCAGACAGGTGCCCCCACTGTGGAAAGCGGACGCTAGTCGAGGACGTCAACACCGGCGAGTTCTCCTGCAACAACTGCGGCTACGTGATCACGGAGAAGTCGGTGGACCAGGGCCCCGAATGGCGCAACTTCGGGGACGAGAAGGGGGCGGACAGGGCCAGGGGCGGCGCGCCGATCTCCATAACCTACAGGGACATGGGGCTGTCGACCATGATAGGTGGCTCCAACAGGGACGCCTCAGGTCGCGCTTTCGCTTCTCCCATGCGCAGCACGATTGACAGGTTGAGGAAGTGGGACAACCGTTCCCCCGCCTTCGGCAATCAAGAGAAGAACCTGAGCATAGCCCTGCGCGAGCTCGAGAAGATGGCCGACAAGCTAGGCGTATCTCAGGCGGTGAGAGAGCGCGCTGCGTATATCTACAGGAAGGCCCTCGAGAGGGGGCTCCTCAGAGGCCGATCCATCATCGGCATATCAGCGGCCTCGCTCTACGCGGCCATGCGCGACACGGAAACCCCTAGGACGCTCAAGGACATAGCCGAAGCCAACAACCTCGACAGGAAGGCGGTCGCGCGCGACTACCGGATCCTCCTCAGGGAGATGGACCTCACGATGCCGGTTGCAGACGCCGCCAGGAACGTGAACAGGATAGCGTCCCACGTCGGGCTGTCGGAAAGGGTCGCCCGCAAGGCCATAGAGATAGTCAGGATCACAGAGGAGAAGGAGATTTCCGCGGGAAAGTCCCCCATGGGGCTGGCGGCTGCCTCCTTGTACCTCGCCGGGGTAATGGAGGGCGAGGTCAAGACTCAGAAGGACATCGCGGAAGCGGCAGGTGTAACTGAGGTGACGGTCCGCAACAGGTACAAGGGGCTCCGCGCAGACCTGGGGACGCAGCTCGGCCTGTCGGAGGCCGAGGCGCACGTCGCAGTCCAGTAGCCGCTACGAGCGAACGCCGAGTTCGTCTGTCTCCTGGTAGCAGGAGCCTTGTACGCCCTCATAGGTACCGGTTGGTATCATCTGCTCTATCGTTCTACGTAGGGCCGGTCATCCCAATTATCTGCCGCTCCCTCCACCGCTCCCGCCGTCTGACTGGTTGCTGCACGGTCAATCACTTTCTGTGAGCCGACAATATATCGGCCCCTGCCTGTACCAGGCCCGTGGCGGAAGTCCCCGACGAGTCGAAGCCCAGCTACTCCGCCCTCCTGAAGAACAGACCCTTCTCGCACCTCTTCGTGGGCCAGCTCATCTCCCAGTCTGGGGACGCCGTCTTCGATGTGGCCCTCCTATGGCTCGTCTTGGCAACCACGGGTTCCACCGTCCTCGTGGGGCTCACCCAGGCCGCAGTGCTCGTCCCCGCCGTCCTGATCTCTCCCTTGGCCGGTGTCTATGCCGACAGAGTCAACAGACGGAACATCATGGTCGTGAGCAACCTGTTCCAGGGCGCCATCACCGCGGTTGTTTCTGTCCTTTACCTGCTAAGCTCGCTTCACTACGCGGTTCTCATCGTCTTGGTCCTGGCCCTCTATACTGGCGCCCAGTTCTACAGAGCTGCGAGCGGAGCTATCATGCCCCGGATGGTAAGGAAGGGAGACCTGGGGGCGGCCAACGGGCTGTTCACGCTCAGCCAGTCCTTCAACCAGTTAGTGGGATACAGCGCAGGAGGGATCATAATCTATGCCCTGGGTCCCGTGGTCCCCATCACCTATGATAGCCTGACGTTCTTCGCCGCCTCCTTCATTTTGATTCTCATAGCAAAGCCATATGGGGTTCCAAGAGGCGCTTCATCAGACCCGACCGGTCCCCGGGCCAGCTTCTCAGTAGACTTCAAGGAAGGCATCAGATACGTCCGCGGGAACAAGCTTTTCCTCGAAATCATGGTTCTCGGGCTTCTAGTCAACTTCTTCTTCACCGCAGCTTCCACCCTCCTGGCCCCATATGCGAAGTTCGCAGTTCACGGCAACGCGTCCACCTACGGCTTCCTTTTGTCCGCCTTCGCGCTGGGGGTGGTCGTCGGCTCTGTCCTGATTGGCAAAGTGAACTTCAGGAGGTATGTCGGAAAGCTCGTCTTCTTCGGTATAATGGGAATTGGCCTCCTTATAGCGACAGCAGGCCTGGTCACCAGCATACCGGTCGCGTTTGCAGATTTCGTGGCCGTCGGGGTCGTGCTCGCCGCAGTAAACGTCCCCATCAGCACCGTGATACAAGCACGCATCCCGGGGGAGATGCTGGGGAGGGTGAACACCGTCCTCGGTGCCACTCTGGCCGGCGCTCAGCCAGTGGCTGCGGTCCTAGCCGGAGTCCTGGCAGGGCTCACCACGGTTAGCACAGTGTTCATAGGCTCCGGGGTCGCAGCCGCGGGAGCGACGCTGGCGCTCTATCCGGTATTCAAGGAGCTGGTAAGCGCACAATACTGATTGGAGTGGACCGGGGGGGAATTGAACCCCCGACCTTGGGACCCCTTGGGTTCTCCCGCGTGCGAGGCGGGCATTCATACCGCTGAACTACCGGCCCACAAATCCAGCTGAATGCCCGTCGTATTTAACAGAGCAACCTGAGAACGGATAAGTCGCCCCTTTTCCCACAGGACGCCATGGACGGCGACAGCGGGGTGCTGAAGCAGGAGTTCCTCGAGAGGAAGATGAAGCTCGTCTGCGAAGCAATGGACGAGCGAGGGATAGACATGTGGATCACCTTCTCCCGAGAGGGGAACGAAGACCCGCTCGCCGAGGACCTGCGCTTCAACAACCTGACCTGGCGCTCCGCGGCCATCATAGAGCGAGACGGGACCAGGACGGCCATAGTGGGAAGCCTGGAGGCGGAGCTCGTGGAGGGGCGAGGGGTGTACCGGAAGGTGATCGGCTATGGGAGAGAGGGGGCCGCCCCCGGGCTGAGCGAGTTCGTCACCAAGCGGAGGCCGAAAAAGATCGCGGTCAACTCCAGCCGCGACCTCGGGGAGGCTGACGGCCTCAGCTCCGGGATGGAGGGGTACCTGAAGGCTGCGCTCAAGGGGTACGCCAAGAGGCTCGTCCCCGCGGAGGACCTTGCCATCGCTCTCCGGGCCAGGCTCATCCCGGAAGAGGTCGAGCTCCTCACGAAGTCGATCAGGGAGTGCGAGAAGGTCTATGACGAACTGGAGGGTGAGATACGCCCCGGGAGGACCGACAAGCAGGTCCACGACGCCGCCCACCTCCTGCTAGAAGAGAAGAGGCTCCATCCCGCCTGGGCACCTGACCACTGTCCTTCCGTCCAGGTAGGCTCGGTCCCGGCGGGACACCTCGGGTTCCGTGGCGCCGAGATAACGAAGGGAGACATGGTCAAGCTCGACTTCGGGGTCAGGTACGAAGGATACTGCAGCGACATACAGAGAGTCTACTATGTCGGAGGCGGCTCCATCCCAGAGGAGGTGAAGAGGACCTTTGCCTCGGCCCGCGGCGCCAACGACGCCGCCCTCTCCATCCTGAAACCAGGCGTCCCTGGCTGGAGGGTGGACGACATAGCCAGGCGGCTGATAGTGAAGGACGGCTTCCCAGAGTACAAACACGCCCTCGGCCACGCCCTCGGAAGGAGCACGCACGAGATAGGCCCCCTCCTCGGGCCGAGGTGGCCCAACAGGTATGGGAAACAAGGTGAGAAAAAAGTCGAGAGGGACATGGTCTTCACCATCGAACCCTCGGTCGAGGGGAAGGCAGGGACCTGCAACCTGGAGCAGGACGTCTTGGTCACCGCGAGGGGGTACAGGGAACTCTCCAAGAGCCAGCGCGAAATCATCAGAGTGGGCTGACAAGGGGCGTCTTTCGGAGAAACCCTTTTGCGCAGGGGCCGCGCCGCAAGTCAGCCATGCCCCACGGAGACCTGGACGATAGGCTCTTCTGGCTTGCCACAGAGAAGGAGATCAGGACCGCCGCTGCCACGGACGCCTACTTCCTCCACACGAAGAAGGTTCTCAGGAAGAACAACATCGAGTCCAGGGTTGTCATGGAGGTGTTCGCCCGGGACGTCCCCTACGCCGACAACTGGGGGGTCCTGACCGGGGTCTACGAGGCGGCAAAGCTCCTGGAAGGGCTCCCTGTGGACGTCTGGGCCTTCGACGAGGGGTCTGTCTTCCTCGCTGACAAGAGCACGGCGATGTACGAGCCACTGATGACGATAGAAGGTAGATACTCAGACTTCCTCGAATACGAGAACCCCCTGCTGGGGCTGCTGTCCTCTTCCACCAGCGTTTCGACCCGGGCCGCAAAACTCAGAGTGGCGGCTGGCCCAAGGCTCCTTCTCAGCTTCGGGACGAGGCGGATACACCCTGCGCTTGCTCCGTTGGTCGAACGGGCGTGCTACATAGCGGGGTTCGACGGCGTCTCCAACGTGCTGGGGGCCAAGCTCCTTGGGATCGAGCCGTCGGGGACCATGCCTCACTCCCTCGTCCAGATATTGGGGAGCCAGGAGAGGGCTTGGCGTCTTTTCGACGAAGCAGTCCCAGTGGGGATCCCCCGCGTCGCCCTGGTAGACACCTTCTGGGACGAGAAGACCGAATCCGTCAAGGCATTGGAGGTCCTGGGACCGAAGCTCTGGGGGGTCAGGCTCGACACGCCCGCCTCCAGGCGCGGAGACTTCGCCAAGATAGTTGAGGAGGTGAGATGGGAGCTCGACATCCGCGGAGGCAAGAAGGTGAAGATCATCGCGTCCGGGAGGCTGGACGAGGAGACTATGGCGAGGCTGAACCCCCTGGTCGACGGTTACGGCGTGGGGACTGCCGTCGCATATCCGCCAGTCGTAGATCTGAGCGCAAAGATCGTCGAGGTCGCGAACGGCGATAGGATGGAGTTCAGGGCAAAGCGCGGAGGACTCGGCGGTAGGAAAGCGGTGTTCAGGTCCCAGGGGTTCAGGGACCAGGTCGTCCTCGAGGAAGGGGCCAAGCCCGGGCGTGCGGTCCAGATGCTCAAACCGCTGCTCTCCAAGGGGAAGATGGTGGGGACCTTCAGATCGGTCGACGAAGTGAGAACCAGAGTCTTGGAAGACCTGGCAGAGCTTGGCAGGTCGACCCCGGCGCTCAAGTGGAGGTGACGCTCGGTGCGACTGGCGCTCCTGGCGGTCGATGTACAAGTCGACTTCTGTCCCGGCGGGTCCTTGGCTGTCCAGTCAGGCGACGAGGTAGTCCCCGGGCTGAACAGGCTGATCCTGGAGTTCCAGAGGCGCGGCCTCCCTGTCTTTTTCACCAGGGACTGGCATCCGCGCAACCACGCGTCGTTCAGGAGCCAGGGAGGGATCTGGCCCCCGCACTGCGTCCAGGATACGAAGGGTGCCGAGTTCCACCCGGGACTGAAGGTGCCCGCAGGAGCCCCAATCATAAGCAAGGGAGACGACCCGGCGAAGGAGGCGTACTCTGGTTTCCAGGAGACAGACCTCGAATCGCGCCTGAAAAGGGCCGGCGTTGACAAGGTCGTCATAGGCGGCCTGACGACGGACTACTGCGTCAGGCAGAGCTCCCTCGACGCAATCCGCGCAGGCTTCAAGGTCGAGGTCGTCGTAGACTGCGTCAGGGCCGTGAACGCAAAACGTGGGGACGGCGAGAGGGCGCTGATTGAAATCGAGAGAGCCGGTGCCCGCCTGCTGAGCGCAGAGGCCGTGGTCAGAGAATTGGCCAGCACGCAGCATTAGGTCATCATCCCGGCCCTTGGAGTCGGGCCAGTCCAGATCGCCCGTCGTAGCGCGCCGCGTGCCAGACCGGTTTTTGCGCGTCTTCTTTCTATTTATCCATTCCCGGCCTGTAAATCGGCTCGGTTTTATTAGCAGGCCGCGCTTCGTCCGTCCTGTTGAGCGAAGCGGAGGAGTACGTCAGTTGGTGGCTGGCCCTCTCAAGGGACCCCGACTACTACACCAACACAGAGCAGGGACAGAAGGAGCTGGCCGAGATGATCCGCAAGGAGTCGGAGCGCCTCCTCGAAGAGATCGGGAAGCTGGTGAAGCCGACGAAGGAAATCATCTGGCTGTCGAACTTCTGTAAGTCGTGCCACTACTTCAAGTCAGAGGGGAGGAAGATGTCATGCAACAAGTGGCACGTCCGCCTCGTCAAGCCCTTCTACGGGAGAGCCGTCTGGAAGCAGGTCAGATCGAAGCCCAGCGACGACGAAAAGGAGTTGGTGGTGGATGGCATCGACTGGGACACCAGGTGGAAGGAGGTGTCTGAGAAGGTCGTCGACATGGCCGTAGGCATGGTGAACGGCGGGTACCCATACTTCTGCTACAAGGGGACGTAACCCGTTCAAATTCTGTGGGCTCATAGGACCCGGAGCCTTTCCACAACTGATTCGTCATTACGTGGGGTCTTCGCGCTCGAACCCAAGGTGCGCAAACACTGGGTGAAGGAAGCACGGCGACGTCGAACCCGTCGTCATAGCCTTCAGGAGAACAAGGGAATCGCCGCGCCTTCTGGCACTCATAGGAAACTGCGTTGCCCGTCGGTCAGGACGCCGGGGAACTCCTGTCACCTGTGTAGCATCGTTTTTACGACCGCCTCTCCTCCCTTTGGCTGTGGCCCGGGCCGCCCCATCCGTCCAGACCGCCTCCACCGGTCTCCCTCCTTACACGAAGAGCCTCCTGAAATGGAGCTTCGCCATCGGCGTCATCCCTCCGGTCGCCCTAGTGGCCGCCCTCGCCCTGAAGAGCCTCTACATGCTTGACTACGTGCATGTGCTCACCGGGGGCGCTTGGACCGGGTTCGACCTCTACACCGGCCTAATCTTGTCGCGCATCCTGAGGTCCCTGGAGGTCCCCGCCAGGGTCGAGGTCGCCAAGAGGCTCACCCCCACGACCTTCTTCATCCTCCCGTCCCTATCCGCGGTCGCCATAACGGCGGGCATCTATCTCGCTCAGAAACTCGGGGAGTTCAACCTGAACGACCCCTGGATACTCGCCGCCGGGGCCATAGTGATCATCCTCGTCGCCCAGGGCTTCGGGATTTTCCTCCCCAACGGGGTGAGGATATTCCTCGAACTGGCGAAGGCGAAGCCCGACCCTGCCTTGATATCGAAGCTGACCATGAGGAACGTCCGGCTCGCCGCCAGCCAGGCGGTCTTCCAGATTCTGATAATATTGGTGATGGCTCACCTCGCGGTGTATTAGATGAATGCAAGCGCCCTCCTCGCCATTGTCGCCTTCGCCGGGGCCCTCCTCCTGGTCTTCGGGTACCTCTACAGGATAGCGGCCAAGAGCCACGCGAAGGGAGAGCTGGCCGACGAAGGGATACGAATCCTCCGCTGGGCACTGTTGGGGCAGCTGGTCATCTTCTTGATACTCGCCATAACCGCGTTCCTGACCTGACCGGGCTCCAGGCATAATCGGAGCCTCTCGCACGCGCAAAGACACGCAGGCATATGGGCGCACAGGCGCAAGCGAAAGAGAGCACGTTGAGTTGAGAGGGCTAGAGTTGGGCGACCTAGTCAACCCGCTGTCTGTAATCACGCTTTGGTACGGCATCTCCGCCCGCATGTCTTCCCCAGTGCGTATGGAGAGTTCGTCGAGGTGCCTGCCTTTGGGGCCGGCAGAGCTGTAAGACGCGACCGCCGACCTTGATGCCGCAACCAAAATGATCGTAGAGGTAATGAACATCATCGCAGGCCTGGTGCTGGCCGCAGGCATCATGACAAGCATACCGGCCGTGGGAAAGGACATAGCAAGACTAGCAAAGTGGCTCGGAAGATTCCAGACGATCATAGGGATCATCGCGATTATCGTTGCAGTCGTCTACTTCTCGCTACTCCAGGGGACGGTGGCCATAATCGCCGGGCTAATCCTAATCATGGGGATACTCCCAAGCATCCCTGCAATCGGAGCAAGCCTTGAGAAACTGGCGAAATGGCTCGGACGATTCCAAACGATTATAGGAATCATAGCAATCATCGTCGGCATCTTAGGTCTCATCTAAACTACGGAGAGCGATGCGAAAGGGACGGAAGAGGCGCTACTCTGGCGGTAACTCCACCTCGTGACGGCACGTAGCTGACGCCGGCTTGGCACGGTTTCCAAGCGCGACAATCACGTTCCCATTCCAAAATCGACCGCTGGAGGCATATGAAACGTGAGGCGGTCGGACTGAGCAGAGAGAGTGTCAAAGAGGCCCTGGGTGGGATTTGAACCCACGATCGAGAGGTGACGGCGCAGGCCTCGTGTCACGGGGCCGGCTCCACAGCCTCCTATGCTAACCAAGCTGCACCACCAGGGCCGCTCGTTGCGGCGGGTCGCCGACCGTCTTTATGTCTTAACTGGCTCCCCACGAGCGGACGCAAAGCATATCGGCCGACCCCGACCGCGACGCGCCGTTGATCAGGTGGTCCCTCATAGAGCTAGACAGAGTCAGGTCCACCCAGGAAGTGGGGAGGGGCCTCGCAGCGGAGGGCGCGCCAGAAGGCACGACGGTGGTCGCCAAGTCTCAGATCTCAGGCACGGGGAGGCTGGGGAGGAGGTGGCTGTCCCCGGAAGGCGGGCTCTACCTGTCGTTCGTGCTCAGGCCGGACCAGATTGCCCTCCCCGAGCTGGCTACC
>JAKACC010000040.1 GCA_021796515.1 archaeon
GAGCATCGAGCAGAGGCTCGGTCGGACGGCGAGCCCCGGTATGGTGTACCCGTTCCTCCGGCTGCTGGAGGGGCAGGGGTACGTCTCGCGGAAGTCGGTGAACGTCGGCCGCAAGGCGAGGAAGGTGTACTCCCTCACGCAGCAGGGGAGAGCCTTCTGCGACAGGCTCTTCGGCCAGTTCGCCGGCATCGTGTCGAGCGCCATCGAGCCGACGCTGCAGGTGTGCGCCCACTGCGGATGCAGGGTCTACAAGGACGCCCATCTGGAGAAGGTCGGAGGGAAGGAGCTGGCGTTCTGCTGCAAGTCCTGCGCGAGCACCTACGTAAGAGAGACAGGGAGGGCGATGTGACACGGCGACAGACCCGGTCTGCGGCATGTACGTCGAGGAGTCCCCCGGAGCCCTTCGCGCCGAGGTGAACGGCAGGACCTACTACTTCTGCGCCGAGTCGTGCCTCAGGACGTTCATCGCGCCGACCCTCGAACTCAGGTCTCTGAAGCGGGACATCGCCCTCGGCCTCGTCCTCGGCATCCCTATCCTGGTCCTGACGTACGTTACCATCTTCCCCGCGGGGTTCCCCACGGGTCTGCTCCTCCTCGCCATGGCGACCCCCGTCCAGTTCGTCGCGGGCAGGAGGTTCTACGAAGGGGCGTGGAACGCGATCAAGATGCGTTCCTCGAACATGGACACCCTGGTCGCCGTGGGGACCTCTGCGGCCTACTTCTACAGCCTCGTATTCGTCCTCTTCCCGGACGAGTTCCCATATGGAGGACTCTTCTTCGACGCCTCCTCCCTCGTGGTCGCCCTCATCCTCGTCGGGAGGCTGCTGGAGCAGACGGTCAAGGTGAGGGCCAACGGCGCGATGATGAAGCTGGGCGAGCTGCAGCCGAGCGCCGCGACGGTAATCGGCCCAGACGGAGGCGAAGTTGAATGCCCGGTCGAGAAGGTGGCGGTCGGCGACCTATTCCTCGTCCGTCCCGGGGAAAGGGTGGCGACGGACGGGGTGGTAGTCGAGGGGCGCTCATTCGTCGACGAGAAGATGATCAGCGGCGAGAGCATCCCCGTGGAGAAGTCCGCAGGGAGCCAGGTGACCGGCGCCACCGTCAACGGTTCGGGGGCGCTGAAGGTGAAGGCGACCAGGGTCGGTGCTGACACCACTCTCTCCAGGATAATCCAGATCGTCCAGGACGCCCAGAGCACCAAGGCCCCGGTGGAGCGCCTCGTGAACACCGTGGCCGCTTACTTCGTCCCGATCGTGATCGCGGTATCCCTGGCCTCCTTCGCGCTCTGGGTGTCGGTGGGGGGGAAGTCCGTCAGCTTCGCGTTCACTGCGGCGGTCGCCGTCCTTGTGATCGCCTGCCCCTGCGCCTTGGGCCTCGCCACCCCGGCGGCCATCGCCGTCGGCGCCGGAAAGGGGGCTGAAAACGGGATACTGATCAAGGGCGGGGAATACCTGGAGCGGACGCAGAAGATAGACACCGTCGCCTTCGACAAGACGGGGACCCTCACACGAGGGGAGCCCGAAGTGACCGACGTCATCGCCGTGGACGGGGGGGACCCCAAGGAGGTAGTCAGGCTGGCGGCCGCGGTCGAACGGAGCTCGGAGCATCCGCTCGCTTCAGCCGTCCTGACGAGGTACGCCTCTGACTTCCCTGGTGAGCAGTTGCCAGACTCCTCGGCCTTCCAGGCTCTCCCCGGCCTCGGGGTGAGCGCGTCGTACTCCGGGAAGCGGCTTTTGGCGGGGAACCTTCAGCTCCTCCGAACGAGCGGAACAGCCGTAGGAGAGGAGCCTTCGAGGAGGATGGACCTCCTTCTCAGCCAGGGGAAGACCGTCGTGCTGCTCTCCCAGAACGGGGCGCTGAAGGGGATCATCGCTGTGGCAGACGCCATAAAGCCGTCAGCCAGGGAGGCCATCTGCGGCCTCCAGAAGATGGGGCTCGAGACCGTCATGATAAGCGGGGACAACCAGACCACCACCGCGGCGATAGCGAAGGAGCTAGGCATCGGAAGGTACTTCGCAGAAGTCCTCCCAGAACATAAGGCGTCGATAGTGAAGATGCTCCAGGAGCGGGAGCACAGAAAGGTCGCCATGGTGGGGGACGGGATAAACGACGCGCCGGCGCTGGCCCAGGCCTACGTAGGCATAGCCATAGGCTCCGGGTCTGACGTGGCCGTGGAGGCGGGGGGGCTGATACTGATGCGGGACGACCCACGGGACGTGGTTGCCGGGATACAGCTCTCGAGGAAGACGATGTCTAAGGTGAAGCAGAACCTCTTCTGGGCCTTCGTCTACAACGTGGCCCTGATTCCAGTTGCCGCCGGGGTCCTCTACCTCCTCGTCGGAGTCCTCCTCAACCCGATCCTTTCAGGGGCCGCAATGGCGATGTCGTCCGTCACCGTAGTCACGAACTCGCTCACCCTGAGGAGGTTCAGGCCGAAGTTTTGAGCGGGCTCCCGACGAAGACGGCCGTCACTAGGTTTTCGGTCTCAAGCATGAACTGCGTCGCCTGCACCCCGGCCTTCAGGAGAGGGCTGTCGCGGTCCGAGGGCGTCGTGGACGTGAGAGAGCTGCCGATGCTGAACTTGGTCGTGGTCGAGTTCGACCCCACCAGGACTGACGAGGCAAAGATAATGAGGGAAGTGGAAGCCGTGGCAGCGAAGGCAGGGTTCAAAGGGAAGGTCATCTTCCCGGGTAAGAAGAAGGAGGTGATTGCAAAGCGATGACAGCCGTGGATCCCATCTGCATGATGAAGGTCGACGAGAAGGGGGCGAAGTTCACCTCCAGCTACGACGGGAAGGCCTACTACTTCTGCAGCGCAGGGTGCAAGAGGACCTTCGACAGCGACCCGAAGAAGCACGCCGACTGAGCCCTCCGGCGGCTTCTGAACCCGGTCGCCAACCGTGAAAATCGCGTCCGGGCTTGAAGGGGGGAGCGGAGCCGTTCTGGTCGGAACCCCAATGGAGCCTCGACTTGGCCGAGGCGGGCCCTCCTGATACTCGCCTCTCTGTCCAGACGGGGCTTCCCGAAGGAGGCGCCCCCGCCGCAAGGACAAAAATAGCCGGCTGCCGACGGCCCGCTCCCTTGCCGAAGAAGGCGACGGAGGACGAGTTCTCGAGGAAGGCCCTCGGGTATTCGAAGTTCTACGGCGGTAAGGTGGGGTTCGCCCCCAAAGTCCCCGTGAGGTCTCTGGACGACTTCTCCATCTGGTACACGCCAGGGGTGGCCGCCGTCTCCAAGGCCATCCAGGCCGAGCCAGGGCTCTCCTTCGAATACACGGGAAGGTGGAACACCATCGCCGTGGTCTCCGACGGGAGCAGGGTCCTCGGCCTGGGGAACATAGGTCCGGAGGGCGCCCTCCCGGTCATGGAAGGGAAGGCGCTGATCTACAACTACCTCGGTGGGGTGAACGCCATCCCGCTCCCCGTGAAGACAAAGACGGGAGAGGAGCTGATCTCTCTCGTGAAGGCGCTCGAGCCTTCCCTCGGCGGGGTCAACCTGGAGGACATCGAGTCCCCGAAGTGCTTCGAGGTCCTGGACCGGCTGCGGGCTGAGATGGAGGTCCCCGTCTGGCACGACGACCAGCAAGGGACCGCAGGGGTGACGCTCGCCGGGCTCTTCAACGCCCTCGAGGTCACGGATCGGAAGCTCGCGGGGACGAGGGTAGTCCTCTGCGGGTCCGGGGCGGCAAACGTAGCCACGGAGCGGCTCCTGGTCGAAGCAGGCTCCGACCCCAGGGACATCATAGTGGTCGACTCCAAGGGCATACTCCACCCGGAGAGGGAGGATATCGACCAGCTCATGCTGAAGAACAAGTGGAAGTACGAGATTGCCCTCAGCACCAACGGGGACAGGGTCACCGGAGGGCTGAGGGATGCGCTCCAGGGGTCAGACGTGCTCGTGGCCGCAGCCCACCAAGGGCCCGCCGCCATCAAGCCGGAAGAGATATCCGTGATGAACAAGAGATCGATCGCCTTCTTCCTGGCCAACCCTGTCCCGGAGATGCTCCCCGCGGAGGCCCACGCGGCGGGCGCTGAGGTAGTCGCGACGGGGAGGTCGGACTATCCCAACCAGGTCAACAACAGCCTCCTGTTCCCGGCGATCTTCAGGGGCGCCCTGGACGTAAGGGCCAGGACCATCACCGACTCCATGGTCATACAGGCCGCGACGGAGTTGGCCGCGTTCGCCAGAGAAAGGGGGTTGAGCTCCGACTACATCATACCCACCATGGTCCAGTGGGAGGTCTACCCGAGGGTCGCCGCCAGGGTAGGGCAGGCGGCGGTCAGGGAGGGGGTGGCGAGGAAGGAACTGACCGAAGACGAGTCGATGCGCGCCGCCATGGCGACCATCGAGAGGTCGAGGAAGGTGATGAACCAGCTGAGGAACGGAGGGGTGATAGTCGACCCCCCAGAATAGACGTAAATCGGCTGAACTGGAAGCAGGGGCCAGGATGCAGCTAAGACACGCCAAGAAGGAGGACTTGGACGCCATCTCAGACCTAATCGTAAGGACCAAGCGCCTGAACAACGAGTTCGACCCGCTGTTCGCCGTGGTCTCGGACGCGAAGCCCAGGGCGGAGAAGTATGTCCAGTCGACGCTCGGTGCGCCCGGGCACCTCCTGCTGGTGGCCTCTGAAGGGACCAAGGTGGTGGGGGTAATCAGGGCGGAGACGAGGGAGCGGATATTCTACGAGCCCCACAAGGAGGGGCGCATCACCGACTTCTACATCCTTCCCGAGTACAGGCGCAAGGCGCTCGGTCACGAGATGCTGGAAAGGGCCTCAGCCGAGCTGAAGAAGCTTGGCGTCGAGATCGTCGTGGCGGACGTCCCTGCTCAGAACGAGATAGCCAACAGGTTCTACGCCAAGCGCGGGTTCAGAGCCCTGACCCACCAGTTCGGGAAGATTCCCTAGTAGTCGAGCAGCGTACCAAGCTGCAGGTCGTCGGCTGGTCCCAGAAGCATTCCGCAGCGGTAGCACACGAAGTTGGAGCCAGCTCTGGCGGGGACGTGCTCCTGCGTCTTGAGGCAGTACGTCTCCTCAGCAACCGCGGTCAAGAGCATAAGCCGTCCGAGCCGGCTCGGATATTTAAAATTCGGCAAGGTGTCGACAGAGTTTCGACAATCGCCTTAGTACTTCCTCGTGACTATCCCCTTGAGGGTCCCTTCCCCGTTGACTTCGAGGACCGTCTCGAACGAACGAAGGTCCTCCACGGCGAGCCCCCCGCTCGCCTCCCACTCCCTGAACGAGGCGTCGTTGGAGACCTCGGCCCGGAGCCTGTGAATCGAATTCAGGGCGAACGTCCTAGCTTTGCCTGTGAGGTCCTTCCCGTCAACCACGACCTTGAGGAGGGCGGTGTCCTGGCTCTCCACCGTCACGAGCCGGCTGTACCTCCTGTAGAGCCCCCCCAGGACGAACCCGAAGACCCCCGTCCAGATGACGAGGAATGCCGATGTCAGCGCGGAGACCTCCAGGTTGAAGAAGAAGCCGACGGGGATGAAGGTGACCAGGACGATAGCGAGCAGGGCCGCGATCATCTCCCCCTTCACAGTCGGGCTCCGGGTGGGGAGGGAGTCGTAGTAGATCCCGAGGAGCCCTGCGAACGCGAGGCCGACGAAGAACCCCACGAATGACCAGACGGGGACGGCGAGCGACGCCACGAGGGAGAGGCACTGCGTCGCGCTCGTGCCGTTCACGGACGGGACGAGGGGGCAGGCCGACGCCAAGGTCGTGTTCCCATAGACCGTGGACCCGTGGCTCTCCACCCATGCCAGGAATTCAGATTGCAGCGCATAGAGGATGGCGACGTTGAAGACCGCCAGCCCGCCGAAGTATAGGATTCCGCCAAGAGTCCCTGCCTTTATCCCGGCGAAGAACGAACCCAACGCCGGCTTCCTACGACTTCAGTGCGGCCAGGACCTCTGCCTCATGCCCCTGGGGAGAAACCTTCCTGAACACCCTTTTGATCTTCCCGTCCGGGCCTATCACGAAGGTGGACCTTTCCGTCCCCATGTACTTCCGGCCGTAGTTCACCTTCTCCTTCCAGGTGCCGTACAGCCCATGAGCTGTCAGCTCTTCGTCGCTGAGCAGCGTGAAGTTCAGCGAATATTTGTCGATGAACTTGGCGTGCGACGTGAGGGAGTCTTTGCTTACGCCAAGGACAACGGCATCGAGCTTGTCGAACTTCGGGAGGTTGTCCCTGAAGGCGCATGCCTCGACCGTGCACCCCGGGGTATCGTCCTTCGGATAGAAGTAAAGAACGACGGGCTTCCCTTTGAACGAGCTGAGCCTCATGCTCCCTCCCGCCGATGACGGCAGCTCGAAGTCCGGGGCGGGGTCTCCCGCTTTGAGCTCCTTTGACATGGCCTTCATGGCCCCCTCCGCTTTCCGCCGTCAGAAAAAGCTACCCATCCGAAGCTGGTGCTCCGGCAGCCGGGGGCACTGTCTCCACCGCGGCCGCCGCGGCGCCCTTCTTGGCTCCCCTTGCGATAGCCAAGGTGACGACCAGGAAAGCCAGGCTGACGGCGAAGAGCGTGAACTCGAAGACGCCGAGCCCCATCACTCCTGCGAAGGGGACGAGGAAATCGACGATGAAACCGAGGGGGAATGCGGCGGCCAGGTACTTCCTCCGCCCAAGGGCGGCCGCAAGGACGGCCAACACCCCCCAGGAGAGATGAGCGATCAAGGACGACACCCTCTCAAGCAAGGAGAGCCCGATGAGCGGAAGCGCCTGTGCCGGTCCATAGAAAAGGCCCGGTGAACTCTTCGACAGTAGGGAAGATGCTGCCTGGGCTGCAGCCGACCCAGGGACCGAAAGGACGGCGTAGAGTGCAATGTATTCGACCAGGAGAGGGAGGCCGATGAGGACCCCGTTCTCCCAGAAGGCGAGCCCTATGCCATAGCCGGTGGCGTCCGCGTCCGAGAGCTTCCTCTTGGAGACCGCATACGAGGCGACCACGTATGCTCCTCCCACCTCGAACAGCGCGGTCTGGACTCCATAGTACAGACCGAGAGCCGCCGGGGCAGAGCCGACTGCCTGTGAGTATGCATGGAACGTGGGAATCTGCACCCCGTACTTCAGGGCGATGGCGCCACCATAGGCGACTAGTGAGTAGAGAAGGGTCCACCTCGTGAACCGCCTGGCGAAGTGCCAGTAGAGGACTAGGCCAGCGCTGAAGGAGATGACGACCACAGGGGTGACGAAGTAGAGGGGGTCTATGTTCGACAGTCCGAGGGGGCGTCCGGGTCGTTATTAGAAGAGTCTTGTCTTGATGGCTCACGGAGGAGGGGAGCCGACCCCGACCTCGGCAACCTTAATGCCTGGCCGGGGCGCCAGTCCGAAAGTTGGCCACCGATGTCCACGTCCACCCCTGGACGCGCGAGTTCATGAAGAAGAACGCCCCCATAATGCAAGCCTGCAACTTCTTCAAGCTGGACCTCGCCAAGCTGCCGAAGTCGACCGGAGAGCTCATCGACGAGATGGACGAGGCGGGGGTTTCAAGGGCGGTGATCCTCGGACAGGACACCCATATGACGAAGAACCCGGCGTTCAAGCACTACAGCATCAGGAACGAGGAGCTGGCCTCGCTTGCAGCGAAGTCAGGCGACAGGCTCGTCCCGTTCGCAGGGGTCGACCCAAACGCGGGAAGAGATGCCGTCACTGAGCTCAAGCGGTCGGTCAGGGAGCTCGGGATGCGCGGGCTGAAGGTGCACGGCAGCGCCAACTCCGTCTACCTCAACGACAGAAAGCTCATGTTTCCCATCTACGAGTACTGCCAGGAAGCGGGACTGCCGGTCTTGGTGCACACCGGGACCACGGGGCTGGGTGACACGGAGATCAGATACAGCAAGACCGAGCTCGTCGACGAGGTCTGCTCTGCGTTCCCTGACCTCAAGGTCGTGATGGCCCACTTCGGTTGGCCCTGGCCCGACGTCGCCATGGCCATCGCCCTGAGGCACCCCAACGTTTTCATCGACGTTTCCGGGTGGAAACCCCGGTACATCCCGCCGGGGGTCTTCCCCTACCTGAACGGCATCCTCCGGGACCGTTTCCTCTTCGGGACCGACTACCCGATGCTCAGGCACAAGGAGTGGATGGAGGACTTCAGGAGCAGCTTGGAGAAGAGGCTGAAGCCGGGGGTCGCCCAGAGACTCCTCTCGGAGAACGCGAAGAGGCTCTTCGCCCGCTAGGGCTGGATGAGCTGCAGCTTCAGCGGCTTGCGCCCCGGGAATCCCTCATGGGGGGTATGCCAGTACGACACCTCGCGCTCTCCGTACTTCCAGCAGAGCAGGACATCCTCTCCGTACCTTTCGGCTGGGAAATCGACCAGTCCGTAGTCGAGGTCCTTCACCTCCACCCCGAGGTCCTCCAACTCTGCGATCTTCCACGTCATGTCTTCGACCAGCGCGTCGAGCTGCGCTGCCTTCTCCGCCACCTCTATCGGCCTGAACCCGATCACGTTGTACTTCTCGATCTCGCCGTGCAGCTTCGCCACCACTCTCTTGCGCTCGACCAGTTCCTTCACCTTCGGCTTTATGTCGGAGAGGAGCTTGGAAGCCTCCTGGGGCGTGAAGAGATGCATCTCCTGGTTCTCGAATGTCGTGGTCTGACTCGCCTCCGGCACTTTGCGCGAGAGCAATAAGAAACTTCCAACTGTAAAACTGGTGACCAAGAGAGGCTCTTCCGTTGACCCAAAGAGTCCCCATCGAACGCCGTCCCGGCTCGGCATCCCGGGCGCCTGCCATCGTTAATAATTCCGGGGTTGGCGGGGGCGCGTTGTACACGCGGACTGGGGACAGGGGGGAGACGTCGCTCTTCGGTTCGCGGCGGGTCCGCAAGGACGACCCCCGGGTCGAAGCCTACGGCACCGTCGACGAGTTGAACTCCGTGCTCGGGGTCGTGGCCGCAGGCTCCAGGGACCCGTCCCTGAGGCGGACCCTGAAGGAGATCCAGGACCTCCTCTTCGTCGCGGGAGGAGATGCGGCCACGGAGCTCGACTCCTCCAGGGCGGTCCCGAGAATCACCCATTCGGACACCGTGAGGCTGGAGGAGCTGACAGACGGGCTCGCAAAGAAGCTCCCGAGGCTCGCCAGCTTCGTCCTTCCGGGGGGGACCCCGACAGGGGCCATGCTTCACCTCGCCCGCTCTGTCTGCAGGAGGGCTGAGAGGAGGATGGTCGCCGCCTCTGCCGTCGAGAAGATGAACCCAGAGCTGGTCCCCTTCTTCAACAGGCTCTCGTCCTTCCTCTTCAACGCCTCCCGTTGGGAGAACAGGAGGTCGGGAAAGAAGGAGGAGACCTGGAAGCCTAGGCCAGGTTGACGGAGACGTTCTTGACTCTCACGTAGCTGTGGACCGCATCCATCCCCTGCTCCGAAGAGTTCCCGCTGCTCTTGAACCCGCCGAAGGGCGTCTGCGGGAACGTGACCGGCTCCTCGTTGACCGTGACTATCCCCGACTCCAGCTTCCCCGCGACGTTGTGGGCTCTCCGCAGGTCGTCCGTCCAGACGCCGGCCCAAAGGCCGTACTTCGAGTCGTTCGCCTTCTGCACGGCATCGTCCTCCCCCTTGAACGCGGTGACCGCTAACACAGGACCGAAGATCTCCTCGCGGTGTACCTTCATGTCCCTGGTGACGCCGTCCAGGATGGTCGGCCTATAGAAGTAGCCCGACCTCAGCCCGTCGTCTTCCGGGGCAGCTCCGCCCGCAGCCACCCTGGCCCCTTCCTCTATGCCCGACTCGACGTACTCGGCCACCCGCCTCCTCTGGGAGTCCGCCACGAGGGGCCCCATGGTGGTCTCCGGCCTGAGTCCCTCGCCAAGCCTCATCGAGTTCGCGCCTTCGACCAGCCTCTGGAGGAGCGCGTCCTTGACCTCCTCCTCGACCAGCAGCCGCGAACCGGCCCAGCACATCTGCCCGGCGTTGGTGAATATCCCGTTGAGCACCGCCGCCGCCGCCTTCCCGGCGTCCGCGTCGGCGAAGACTATGTTCGGGTTCTTCCCGCCTAGCTCGAGTATCACACGCGAGAGGTTCTCGGCCGCGAGCCCCATCACCTTCGTCCCGGTCTCGACCGACCCGGTGAGCGCCGTGAGCTTGACGTCGGGGTGGCTTATCAGGGACCCTCCGACTTCGTCCCCTCCCCCGGTGACCACGTTCACCACCCCGTCAGGGATCCCCGCTTCCTTGCAGAGCTCGGCGAGCTTCAGCAGGGTGAGTGGGGTGAACGACGCAGGTTTCCCCACGACCGTGTTCCCCGCGGCGAGCGCCGGGGCCATGCTTCTCGCCGCCATCACCAGCGGGTAGTTCCAGGGGACCACATGGGCCGTGACCCCCAGGGGCTCCTTCACCGTGTAGTCGAGCCTCTTCCCCGGGACCGGGATAGTGCTACCCTGGATCTTGTCCGCGAGGCCTGCGAAGTACTCGAAGTGCCTCGCGGCCATCGCCACGTCCCCCTTGGCCTGGCCCAGGGGCTTGCCGTTGTTGAGCGTCTCCAGCTTTGCGAGGTCTGCCAGCCTCTCCCTCAGGGACTGTGCGACCTTGTACAGCAGCCTCCCCCTCTTGCTCGGGTCGATCTCCCTCCACGACGGGTCCTCAAACGCGCGCTTGGCGCTGTCCACGGCCGCCCTTGCGTCTTCGGGGTCTCCTTTCGGTACGCGCCCGAGGACTCGCCCGGTGGCCGGGTTGAAGACGGGATACCTCCTCCCCGAGTGAGAGGAGACCCACGCTCCGCCGACGAACATCTCGTAATCCGGGACCGTCTCGGCTTGCATCCCTCGCTGCGCGCCGTCCGTGTGTGATAACCGTTTCTCTAAACGTGTACTTTCGTGTGCGCGTCCAGATTCGGAGCGCTGGCAGCATCGGTCCCACCCGCTCTGACGGCACCAGGCGCGCCGCCAGGATACAGGTATTCATCCCTCATCTGCCGCCAGGAGGCGTCCGCACTCACGGCAAACGGCGTCAGGCCGCAAAGGCGCAGCCCGCGGCAGAGTATCGCCAGAGAGGCGAGCCTGTCCCTGCCGTAGTCCGCGCCGCATGTTCTGCACCTGCTCACAGCCCACTCCGGGTGCTCCAATACGCCACCGCAGACGGGACACTCGCTTGAGGTCCCACGCGGGCTCACGTACAAGGGGCGGTTCGTCGACTTGTACTCCACCATCGACTGGTACATCCTGTATGGCCACCTGTTGAGGTATGTCCTGAAGAGACTGCTTTTGCCCACGCTGCTCCTTCTGATCCCCTTCAGATCCTCGAAGACAAACGATGCATCGGGGTTCTCCTTTACGGTCTTGGTGGACAGCTTGTGCAGGGCGTCCCTGATCCTGTTCCTCTGCCTCCCCCTCGTCTCCCTGAGCTTCAGCATCCTCTTCTGCGGGTTCTTCACATGCTTCTGCAGCGCCCTCCTCCTTCTTGAGAAGTCGTTCTGCACACGGACCACCTGTCCCAGCGGTTCGGTCTTCACGCCCTCCAGCCGCGGCGTGTCACCCGTCGTCAAAGCCTTCGTGGAGTCCACGCTCCTGAAGTTCAGGTCCTGGGCCACGAACATCTTCCCAAGTGGCTTCTTCTCCTCTCCGACGACGAATGTCAGGCAGACCTTGGTGTCCGTGACGAGGAGCTCCGACGCCCTCCCCTTCGAGTACTCGTCGTAATGCTTGTTCGAGGAGTTGATGAGGAGCCAGACGTACCTGTTGGGCTGGAGCGTGACTCTTATCCGCCCGCCGATGACCCTGAACAGCTCCCCGTCTATCCTCATCGCAAGCCTCCTCACTTCGGGGATCCTCAGCTCTCCATGGCGGTTCTTCCTATAGGAGCGGAGCACGGCCACTGCAGTCCTGCAGACTGGGTTGACGTGGTGCCTGGCGTAGTCGTAGCGGGAGTAGAACCAGTCCCTGACCTCCCTCCTCAAAGAGATTGGAGAAGGGATCCTGCGCTTCTCGTCCCTCAGGGCGTCCCGGTATGCCACCTGGAGCGAATATCGGACTGCGTCCTGCATGTCCGTGAGATACCGGATCACTTCTTCAGGCTGCTCCTGCTGCCAGACGACCGTCCTCTTGTCGCCCTTCGACTTCCACGGGTGGCTCAGTGTCCTTCTTGCTATCAGGCGGCCGACCGCTTATAACCGCCCATGAGTTTTCCGTTGAACGCGGTCCTACACGTTTCTACATGTTTCCTGTTAGCAGCTACGAACCCTTTACTTCACGAGCTCGAAGGCGGTGGAGATCCCCTGGCCGACCCCGATGCACATCGTGGCGAGGCCGTACCTCTCCCCTCTCCGACTCATCTCGTGCAGGAGGGTGGTGGCTATCCTCGCGCCGCTGCACCCGAGCGGGTGCCCCAGCGCAATGGCCCCGCCGTTGGGGTTGACCTTGCTCAGTTCGAGCTCGGGCATCTCGGCCGCGCACGCCAGGACCTGGGCCGCGAACGCTTCGTTGAGCTCTACGACCCCGAACTCCTCGAGGCTCATCCCGAGCCGGGAGAGGAGCTTGCGGGTCGAGTGGACCGGCCCGATCCCCATGAAGCTGGGGTGGACCCCCGCGGTCGCGGACCCCAGCACCCTGGCCATCGGCTTCACCCCCAGCGAACCGGCCCTCTCCTCGCTCATCAGCACGAGGGCCGCGGCTCCGTCGTTGATCCCGGACGAGTTACCGGCGGTCACGGTCCCTCCCTCCCGGAAGGCAGGCTCCAGCCTCGAAAGCTTCTCCATGGAGGTGTCGGGCCTGGGTCCCTCGTCCTCGGACACCCCCCCTGGGTTCTCCTTCGTGTTCACCGGGACCACTTCGTCTTTGAACCTCCTCGACCTGGTCGCCTCGACGGCCTTCCTGTGGCTGGCCAGGGCGAACTCGTCCTGGGCCGTGCGCCCGATATTGTACTTCTCGGCGAGGTTCTCGGCCGTCTCCCCCATAGACAGCGGCGGGTAGTCTTCGGGAAAAGCCGGGTTGACGAAACGCCACCCGATCGTCGAGTCCACCAGCCCCGCGCCTCCCCTCGCGTATCCCGACTCTGGTTTGAGGGTCACCAGGGGGGCCCGCGTCATGCTCTCGACCCCGCCCGCCAGGAGCACGTCCCCCTCCCCGGCCGCTATCACCCTGGCCGCTGAGTTGACCGCCTCCAGCCCCGACCCGCAGAGCCTGTTCACCGTCGCCGCGGGGACCGAATAGGGGATCCCTGCGAGGAGGGTGGCCATCCTTGCGACGTTCCGGTTGTCTTCCCCTGCCTGGTTAGAGCACCCGAAGTAGACGTCGTCGACGGACTTCCCGTCCACCCCAGACCTCTCCAGGGCCCTCCTGAGGACGAGAGCCCCGAGGTCGTCCGGCCTCACCGACCTCAGTGCTCCAGCATATTTGCCGATGGGGGTCCTGAGAGCCTCGACTACGACGGCCCGTTCCATGACCCCTGCGGGCCTCCCCGGGCTTATCTCTTTTGCTGACGCTGTGGCATGCTGCACGACTTCGGGTGATTTTGGTCGAGCGTGCTCGTACGCGCCTGACGTTCTCCGACCTCATGTCGATAGACGAGGACGCGCAGATACAACGAGGCTCTGATGAAGACGCGGGGCTGGACCTCGACTCCTCCGTTGCAGAGGGATGGGCGACTGAGCTGAAACAGGCTCGCGAGCGCGGGGGAGCGTCAACTACACCTACGACGCGAACGGGAACATGTTGTCTAAGAGCGGGGGGTTGGCCTACTCGTGCGACGAAGCATGACGTGCGAGGCTATTCTCCGGTGAATTGGGGGTCCCTCTTATCGAAGAACGCCCTTACCCCCTCGACATGGTCCCGGGTCCTCCCCGCGATGT
>JAKACC010000041.1 GCA_021796515.1 archaeon
GAGCTCGGTCATCGGGCCTCCGGATGGCGCGTCAGAGCCTCGCCCAGCCCCGCCGCCGACGCGGGTCCGTGCTCAAACATATGATAATGTGACGCAAAACCAGACCTGTGGAGGGGTGGTGTCCACGGCAGACAAATGGCAAGGCGCGGGGAGGATTTGTTCGGGGGCGCCGCGGCAAGGACGGACCGGGAGCGCAGGCAGGCGTCGTTCCCCTGGAGGGTCACAGGCTGCGCATGGAAAACCTCCTGCCACGCAAGGGGGATTCTTTGGTCTGGGGGGCCGTTTTATGACCCTCTGGGGTACACTATACAGTTAGAGCGGACGGGGCTTCCAGTTCACCCGCAGGTGCACAAACAGGTCGCGCCTCCCGGGGCCGTCAGCGGGGTCCGCCGCTTGTCTGCCCCCTCGGTCCTGACGGAGACCGCGCTCCGCTCTTCCGCATCTTGACCGCATGGTGAGCCGAAACTCACCCCCTCCCTAATTTTGAACCCTGGGGGTGAACTTCCATATGTCAGGCAAGGGGATGAAGATCTGGTGGAGCGGCGAGGCGGTAAGCAAGGGGAACATACTCCACTTCCTCTTCGGGGACCGCGACGAGACCATCAAGGTGGCGAGGCTCACCATCGACAGGATGAAGCGGGTGAACACCCTCTCCATGACCAAGAGGGAGCTCAGGTTCTTCGCGAAGGACCTCGAGTCGGGGAGGCTCGGCGTCAAGTACAGCTACCACGGGTTCTACACGAAGCTCATCAGGAAGCTGCTGGACTTGGGTTTCATGGAGAAGGACGTCGCCATCTGGGACGCCAAGCATCAGAAGACGCCGCGGGTCTACCAGCTGAAGCTCCAGCCCATCCCCGAGCGCCCTCCCCAGTCCGGGTTCGTCAGGTTGACCTGGCAGGTCGCGAAGGCCTGGAACGACCTGATCCAGAGCCCCGCCTAGCCGCGCCAGGGTCGAATCGACGTCGATATCGACCTTGATTGTCGCTATACCCTGTTAGCGGCGGCCGGGATCCTCTTCCCAGCCCACCGATACAACAGCAGCGCAGGTATGCCCGGCAGAGCCAGGAGCGCCCATACCAGCAGGTGGTTCCCGATGGACGCCAGGATCACCCCGGCTATGACGGGGGTGAGGCTGCTCCCCGTCCCGTTGAAGAGCCCGAACACCCCGTTGTACGACCCTATCTCCGTCGCAGGCGCCACGTTGGAGGGGAGCGTCATCGAAGGGATCGAGCCCAGGTTCTCCCCGAATGTCAGGAGGACCACGAAGGCGAACACCGACACGACAGCCAGCCCGCTGACGAGGCTCAGCCCTCCGAGGGCGATGAACGACGCGGCCATGAACAGGACGGCGAGCACGGCGGAGTAGGTGTGCTTCCTCCCGGTCATCATCTTGGTCATCGGGGCCTGGCCGAAGACCACCATGACCCCGTTCAGGGCCAGCGCGACCCCCAGGACCGCGTAAGGGACGAGGAGGACGGTGTTGGCGAAGAGGGGGAAGGTGAAGCTCCAGTTCCCGTACATCTCTCCCGAGAAAAGCGACGCGAAGCAGAGGATGAGGAACGTCCTGTCGCGGGCGAGCGTCATGACGCTCTGCCTGAGCGACCCCGGGCCTGCGACAGACGGCACGTGGCCGGGCGCGGCCGCACCCTTCGAGCGGGCGACGTCGTAGGGGGACGGGTCGATCATCAGGAAGATGAAGACGACCCCGGAGGCGAGCGTGGCGGCAGTGACGAAAGCCGTCCCCGGGAACCCGATGAAGCCGATGAGGACCCCCCCGGCGGCGACCCCGACCGTGAACCCCGCGTTGAAACCGATCCTCACCCAGGTGTAAGCCATCGTCCTGTCCGGGATGCTGGTGAGGTCGGCCACGTACGCCTGTATCGCGGGCTGCGCGATGGACCCGGCGACCCCGGCCAGCGCCGCCCCGACGAGGACCCCGGCGATGGAGTTCAGTTCCATGCTCACGGCGACCAGCAGGACTGCGGCGGCCTCCCCGCCGAGGGCTGGGAGGAAGACCCTCCTCCGGCCGAGCCTGTCAGTTATCAGCCCCCCGAACGGGGAGATCGCGAGCGGGAGTATCGAGACCAGGACGACCAGGGCGCCGACTTCGACATAGCCGAGCCCGACTACCCTCTTCAGGTAGAGGGCGAGGAAGGGATAGACCATGGCAAAGCCGAGGAGCCTGATCCCCGTCGCCACTCCGAGCAGGCGGACGCTCTTGTCCAATTGGGCCGCCCGGACGCGGTCTTCTATGTATAGTCTGCTTGCTCCAGCTGAGGTCAGCGTCGCAAAGAGGAGGAAACGGCGTGAAAACGCCAAGAGACCTTAATCCCCCCTGACGGGGACCCGTACCGTTGATCGACATCGATTGCAGCGAGATGACGGTGGACGAGCAGATATCGCTCGCGTCGGCCGTCTCCGACGGGCTCGCAGGGAGGGGGGTCGCGCTCGTGAAGGACGACAGGGTGGTCGTGGACCAGATCGCGGGCAAGGTGACCGCCGGAGAGGTCGCAGAGCTGGCGAAGGCGTTCGCGGCAAGGCGGAAGGACCCCCAGCTGTACACCGTCGAGACGGACGGGGAGCACGTGGTGGTCCACACCCCCGACCCTCTTTCGAGAGCAAGAGGAAGGAAGGACACAGGGCAGCTCCTCCCCGACAACCTGTTCAAGTGCCCCTTCTGCCCCTTCGTCACCCCCTACGAGGAGGCTTACGTCGTCCACTACCGCTCGCACGGCTTCGGCTGAGCGCGCGGCGCCTTCCAAATGGTGATATATCGAACTTGGGTGAGGTCGCAGGTTGGAGCCAACGCCGCGGTACGTCGGCGTCTCTATGCTCGGGAGAGGACGCCCTTTGTTTCACGCGGTGGTGCGGGGGGCGAACGCCCCCGGCGTGCTCGGAGACCTGGCCGCCAAGATGGGGAGGGCGGGGTTCAACATACTGCTGATGAACGAGTGCTCGCCTCCCGAGAGCCGGGAGTCGACGGCCACCTTCTTCATCGAGGGGGACGAGGGGAAGACGGAGGCCGAGCTCGAGGGGGCGATCGCGAAGTCACCGCACTCCTTGAGTGTCACCGTGAGGAAGTCGGAGTCGAAGCTCCTGGTCGACAGCTTCCCCTTCCCTCTGATGTACTTCCCCTCAGGGCGGGGGGTCCTCTTCCCGCAGTCGGGGATAATGGCCATGTTCCAGGACATAGTCAGGATGTTCGGGACCGGCGGGGAGTCCATCCTCTTCAGGGCCGGATGGACGGTCGGATGGCAGGGGGCCGGGGACGTCGCCAAGATAGTGGGAGAGGAGGCGATGGCGAAGGAACCGGACCTGTTCGCGGGGCTCTATACGGCCCTGGGGTGGGGGAGGATGCATGTCGTCGGCGCGGCACCCGACCTGTCGTCGTTCACGATGGAGCTGGAAGAGGGGTTCGAAGGGACGGGGGCGAAGTCCCCGGCGCCCGTCTGCCACTTCACCAGAGGGCTGGTAGCCGGGTCTTCGGAGAGAGTCCTTTCCCGGGCCGTGACATGCGCGGAGACGGAGTGCGTGGCAGCCGGGGACCCGCACTGCCTCTTCACCGTCACGGTCAAAGCGGGGCGCCCTAGTAGGTCTGGAAGTTCCTGGTCCTGAAAGCCCCGATCACCAGCGCTACGCCTGCGATGATCAGGAGCTCAGGGAGGAAGGGGATCGACTGGCGGAAGAACAGGACGAACCCGTTGGCCACGGCCAGTATCAGCCCCAACCCGATCGTGAGCATGCTCAGGCTGAGCCTGAGCGCCGACCTGGCCGCGTTCATGGCCAGTAGGAGGACCCCCGTGCCGAAGGCGAAGAGAGGGGAGTTGACGGTAAGGAAGAGGTCGCCGCCCAGACGCGCGGCTACCACCCCGAACCAGATCAGGAAGAGCCCCCAGAATATGTTCGTGAGCGTGCCGTTGTTCACGTAGTCTTCAGCCCCTACGGGCCCCCTGGTTTTAGAACGCTTTAAGCGACATGGGCCAGGGCGGCCGAGGCGATGACCAACTGGCTCCTCGGCGTCGTCCTGGGCGTGGTGCAGGGGGTAAGCGAATGGCTCCCGGTCAGCAGCAAGACCCAGATAATACTGGCGTCCACCTTCCTCTTCGGGCTCGGGATCAAGGACGCCTACGCCCTCGGGCTCTTCCTCGAAGCCGGGACGTTCATAGCCGCCGCCTTCTACTTCAGACGAGAGGTGTGGGGGGTGCTGAAGGCGCTCGTAGGGAAGGGCGACGACGAGGGGAGAATCCTCCTGAAGTACCTGGTCATAGTGACCGCGCTGACGGCCGTAGTGGGGGTGTCGATCTACCTGACAGCCCTTTCCTCCATTTCTGGCCCTGTGGTCGGGCTCCCGATGATCGTCCTGGGGTGCATCCTCCTGGGAGACGGGGTGATCATCGCCCTCGCGAGGGGGAAAGCGAATCCCACCAAAGGCCTCAAGGACCTTTCCTTGAGGGACCTCATCATCATCGGGGTGGTCCAGGGGATATCGGCCCTCCCAGGGGTGAGCAGGTCCGGAGTCACGGTGTCCGCCATGCTCCTCCTCGGCATCAACGCCGAGGATTCATTCAGGCTCTCCTTCCTGGCCCTGATCCCCGCCTCGGTCGGAGCGGCGGGGGTCAGCGTCGTCTTCTCAGGCGTCGACATCGGCTCGGCGGTGTCCACCATAGGGGTCGGGGTGATCCTCCTGGCCATCGTGATCTCCGCCGTCATCGGCCTGGTGTTCATCCGCGTCCTCCTGAGGGCGGCCGGGAGCAACCGCATCGTCCTCCTCGTCGTCGCTCTGGGGGTGCTGGCCATCGGGAGCGGGGTGCTCACCATCCTCACGGGGATAAGCGGATAGGGTGTTAAGATAGGCGGCCCACCCCAGCCGCATATCAGCACCGGTAACTTAACACCGCGAACGGAGAGATGTCCCCCTCTTCGTTCGTCTTCTGTCAGAGCAGCTTCGCCCCTCGCCACGGACCGCCGTCAGCGTCAGGGTCGCAACGAATGAAATGGTGCCTGTCTATGGTTGCCGTGACGACGTCGCCGGGGGGCCAAAGGCGTCCCCGCCTTGGCGAAGAGGGTCCGAAGCGACGCCGGGACAGAACAGCTTGAGCCCGTCCTTGGTGAACTGCTCGAAGTGGCGCGCATCGAAGGTCGAGAGCTTGGCCGACCCGTTGACCGCTATCGCGGCTATCATCGAGTCCAGCCTCCTGACTGCGGTCCCTCGCTTCTCCGCTGCCAGTTCGAGCCGTGACGACAGTTCCGCGTCCTCCTTCGCATACGGCACCACGCGCAGCTGCGACAGTCTTACGTCTGACCTGGAGTACTTCTTCAGGCCGTACAGCAGTTCGTGCATGTTTATCGACGTCGTCCCCACTTCTTCGCCTGCCTCCTCCAGAGATGCCAGCAGCTCGTCCCCTTTCTGCGACTGCTTGTCGAGGATCTCGATGAGCACGTCGGTGTCCAGCAGTATCAGACCCTCTTCTCCTCCCTGCGGGCCGACAGCTCGGCTAGCAGCGCCTCTTTGTCGGTGAACTTCACTCTTCCCCTTAGCCTCTTGAGCGCCTCCGTAGAGCTCCCCGCTTCGACGAGCCTCGAGAACAGGTCGCTGAAGCTCTCGCCAGGGTCTTTTACAGCGGCGAGCTTCTTGTACACCTCGTCCTTTATCGTAAGGGTCTTGGTCACGTGAAGGTTGATGTTTGAACATACATATAAACACGGCCGATGGGTGCCGCCTTGCGCCTTTCCGATCGGCGTCGAGCTTCCCGATGAAGACCTCTAGGACCGTCGGCTCTCCCATCAGGAGGTCGAGCGAAAGCAGGCATATGCCCCGCCAAGGGGTACGAGAGGGTATGTCCGCCCGCCTTCCTTTGACGGGAGCCATCGTGGGAGCGGTAACGGTGCCCGTCGAGGCCTTCCTCTTCCTGCCATTCATCGGAGAGTCGACCGCGGCGCGATGCCGGTCCAGCGCGGCCTGGAGCCGTCTCGGCCACCTCTCCCGGTGACCGTCTCGCCCCCGGACGGTGTTGAAATCCTCTCTCGCCGCTCACGTCCGAGCGGAATCCCCCTTCCCCCAATCCAGCAACGCATATAATCGATGGCCTGGGCTGGCCGTCAGGCCCTTTGCCCGCCAAAATGCTCACCATGGACGACCTGGACCTCGGCGGCAAGCGGGTCCTGCTCCGGGTCGACATCAACACCCCGGTCCACCCCGAGACAGGGAGGCTGATGGAGCGGGAGAGGCTCGAGGAGGCCGCAGAGACGGTCAAAGACCTCGGCGCCTCGAAGGTGATAGTCGCCTCGCACCAGGGGAGGGTCGGGAGGTCAGACTACGTCAGCCTGGAGCCCCACTCCAGGGCCTTGGAAGAGATCGTCCAGAGGAGGGTGGACTTCGTGCCGGACATATTCGGGCCGGAGGCGCTGTCAAGGATGGACTCCCTTCCGGATGGGGGGGTCCTCGTCCTCGACAACCTGAGGTTCACCGCCGAGGAGAACCAGGAATACTCGGCGCCTGACGCGGAAAGGACCTGGCTCGTCAGCAGGCTTTCGAAGCACGTCGACGCGTGCGTCCTCGACGCGTTCTCGACCGCCCACCGCTCCTCGCCGACCATAGTCGGGTTCGCCGGGCTCGTCCCCACCTGCGCCGGGAGGACAGTCGAAAGAGAGCTGAGGATGCTGGACAGGATATTCTCTGTGGCGAAAGGGCCCTACGTGACCGTCCTGGGGGGCGCGAAGGTGAGCGACCGCCTCGAGGCGATAGACGCCCTGGTCGCCAACAACAGGGCCGACAAGGTCCTCCTCTGCGGGGTCGTAGGGCTGGTGTTCCTGAAAGCTTCGGGGAAGCTCAGGGGCGACGTGGGGGTGGAGGGGGAGCAGAAGTACGTGCTCAAGGCCAGGCAGCTGATCGACGAAGACCCCGACAGGTTCGTCCTTCCCGTCGACGTGGGGATAAAGCGGGACGGGGGAAGAAAGGACGCGGACCCGGCGCAGCTGGGGACGGGGGCCCAGGTGCTGGACATCGGGCCGAAGTCCGTGGACCGCTATTCGCACTACATCAAGGGGGCAGGGACCGTGTTCATGAGCGGCCCCCCCGGCGCCTTCGAGTGGGACGAGTTCGGCCTGGGGACCGAAGGGCTCCTCAGGGCGATGGCTTCTTCGCTCGGGACCACGATAATCAGCGGAGGGCACCTCTCCACCGCCCTAAGGAAGTACGGGGTCCACGACCAAGTCGACCACGTCAGCACGGCGGGAGGCGCCCTCGTCCAGTACCTAGCGGGGAAGAGGCTCCCGCTGATAGACGCGCTCGAGCGGGCGGCTGAAAAGTGGGGGAAAGGGGGCGCGTAGCCTGATAAACCGAGAGGCGGCGCCCCGGTGACCGGCATGATCAGGGTGGGGGTCAACGGGTACGGGACCATAGGGAGGAGGGTCGCGGACGCCGTGCGGAAACAGAAGGACATGGAGCTCGTAGGGGTGACGGGGGCGCACCCGCACTACAAGTACGCGGTCGCCAAGGAGAAGGGGATACCGATATACGCTCTCGACATGAAGAGCCTCCAGGCGTTCAACGCGGCGGGGTACAACCTGAAGGGGACCCTCAACGACCTGCTCCAGAGGGTGGACGTGGTGGTCGACGGCTCTCCAGAGGAGAGCGGCGTGACAAACAAGGCAGCCTACCAGCAGGCGGGGGTGAAGGCGGTCTTCCAGGGAGGGGAGGAGCACGAGCTGACTGGGGAGTCGTTCGTCGCCCAGTGCAACTTCGAAAGAGCGGTCGGAAAGTCCATGGTCAGGGTGGTCTCGTGCAACACGACGGGGCTCTGCAGGACCATCGGTGCCGTGGACAAGGGGGTGGGCGTGTCGAGAGCCAGGGCCGTCCTCGCCAGGAGGGCGACGGACCCCGACGACGTGAAGAAGGGGCCGATAGACGCCGTCGTGCTCGACCCGACCACCGTCCCCTCGCATCACGCTCCCGACGTCCAGACCGTCCTGAAGGGGATCCCGGTCGTCACCATGGCCTTCAAGGTCCCCACCACCCACATGCACCTCCACAGCGTCATCCTGACGCTGAAGAAGGACGCGGCGGCGGACGAGGTGGCGGGCGCGCTCCAGGCCGCGCCGAGGATCATCCTGGTGGACGGCAAGTCGGGGTTCAGGTCGACGGCGAACGTGATGGACTGGGCGAGGGAGAAGGGGAGGGACAGGAACGACGTATACGAGGCGACGGTCTGGAGGGACTCGGTGACCGTGGAGGACAGGGAGGCGTACTTCTTCCTGGGGGTCCACCAGGAGGCGATAGTGGTGCCGGAGAACGTCGACGCCATCAGGGCGCTCGCCGGCGGCTACACCCGCGAGGAGTCGACGAAGCTCACCGACGATTCCCTGGGGATAGCTCACAGGTAGAGGCGCTCAGGGCCCGGCGGGTATTGGACGCGTCCCCCCTTCCTGGGCGGTCCCCGAAGTGCCAGGGGTCATTCCCCGCGCTGGCCGTCCCCTCGAGCCGGAGCCGTCCCGCCCCGCATCGGAGAGGAGCTCAGGCCTGCCTTCAGGAAGGCCGTCCCCGCCGATGCTCTGGCGTCTGCCGTCCTCTGGCTTCTCTTTTCTGTCGGCGTCTTCCTGCTCCCGGCGCCGGCATCGTGGGCAGCGCCACCGAGTACAGGACCGTCTGGTGGGTTACTGCTGCGCCGCCTTCGAGTGGGCTGCTTCTCCGCTCAGATCTGCCGCTTCGGGGCCCTCTGGTGCTGGCCGGCGAATGCGCCGTACACGGTCTACACCTTCGTCCCTCTCATCGAGACCTACTCTCCAGCTGAGGCGACCACCACCTGCTCTCAGCAGTACGAGGGGCTCTCTCAGAGCTGCCCCCCCTACGCCTACCGGATCGGGATGACTTTTGACCCCGTAAACACTACGCAGACGACCTACCAGAGCGAGTCGCTCGGCCAGCTGTCGTACTGCCCGGCGCCGGACCGGTACACAGGGAGTTGCTACTCCTGCTCGCAGGTGTACCGTCAGCAGACGGCTACTACCAGCCTCGGACAGCTCTCCTATTGTCCAACCGGAAGCTCGGCCACTCAGTACTCCTGCTCGGCGGTCTACAGCGCCTACACCTACTGGGTCACTGAGACGGTCCCCGTCGTGACCGCCGTGACATACGAGACTCTGTCGACCTTGGGGTCTGCTTGGCTGATCGGCGGCTAGCGCGGTCAAGCCAGGGTCGTCGTCGGGCCTCCGTGGAGGATCAGAGCTTCCCGATCTCGGCCGCCAGCTGCGAGAGCTTCCTCCCCTTCTCGGTGAGGGAGTAGGCGACCGGCCTGTACGGCTCGTCCAGGACCTTCCTGTCCACGAGCCTGGCCGCCTCCATCGCCTTCAGTGCCCTGGTGGTTGTCGTCGAGAACCCTATGGCGCTCACAAGCTCCGAGTAGCGCATCCTGTCCTTCGCCCCCAGCAGCTCGAGGACCTTCCTTGTCCCCTTCAGGGCGAGCACCTCGAAGGCGTCCAACCGCGCTCAGGCTTGAAAGAGCGGAGAAATACTATTGCAAGCGGCATTGGTGTTTAAGTAGCGTAGACGCTATTCATGTGTGGGGAGCGGCCTGCTCATGGAAACGCTGCAAGGCGACTCTGGCGTGCTGCACACGTTCGCCCGCGTATCGAGAGGCCCTGGTGGGACCAGGGTGGTTGACAGCTGCGGCGCCGGGGCGTGCGACGTCGACGTCATCAAGCTCCGGATGAAGGCCCTCGACGTCGGAGCCGTCTCCGCAGAGATCATAGCGCCGTCGTACACCCCCATGGCCCGCGAGCTGGCGAAGGAGTACGGAATCAGGCTCAAGAGCTCCACCACACGTTCCCGTATGAGGTTATCACCCCGACGCTCTGGAAGGACGGGCTGACTGGAAATGTCGAGGTTCCACGGGGTGCGACAGTGACGGCTTGGCCCAAGGCCACCACCTGCTGCTGGCCTCCGCCATTGACCCCGATGCAGTAGAAAATCGCAACAGTGACCGGGCCGTTGTTTCCGACGGTCACCGACCCAGAGCCGAGGCTGACCGACAGGCTCTCGTCCGCCTTTCCTCCCACAACCAGCTGCGCGTCGGCCGCCTGCCTTGCCATGGAATACTGGGCAGCCATGAGGGCCGTGAAGAGGCCGAACACGATCACGGCAAGGACTATGAAGAATAGAGCGCCGATGACCTCGGCCTGGGCTCTTCTAGACTTTCTAGCCGTCATCTCGCACCCAGGGTCTTTCTCGCTAAAAGGAGGGGTAGGGCCTGCCTGCCCGCCGCAGACCCATGCTTTGCTACTGCGCCGTTACGGTGACCACCTGAGTCTGGGTGGCTCCGTTGGCGAAGGTCACCGTGACCGTGATCGCGTAGGCGGTTCCTGACGTGGCGGAGGCTGCCGTGAAGGTGATGCTGCTCCCGCTCCCCGGAGGGACCGGATTGCTCGTGCTGATGGCGCTGGTGCCGTCATAGTCGAATGCCTGGTATGTGAAGCCAGACCCGCTGGCGGTCAGGCCCGTCACCGCGATCGACCCGGAGTTGGTCATGGTCAGTGTCCCCGTGCCCGGGTTGGTTACGGTGGCCTGACCGTTGGGGACGGCGAGCGAGGCCTGGATCTGGACCTGCGCAGTGTTCTGAGCCCTGCTGGCTGTGGTGCTGAAGTAGGTGTAGAGGACCCCGGCCGCGACTATGGTCATGGCGACGACCAGGATGGTGGCGATGATCGTGGAGATGGCTGTTCTTCGCGTTGTCTGAAGTGCAGTCTTCATCCATCCCGGAGGCGCGGACCGCTTAAAACAGAGGATCAGGACAGATGCTGCTTCACGCTGGCCGAAAGCCTCTTCCTGACATCCGCAGGGAACGGGCAGGCCTTGTGGGTCCTGGTGTCGAAATGAACGCCGACCAGTTCGCTCGTGGCTATCACCTGGCCGAGCGGCCTGCGCTTCATCGTGTGCGCGAAGCGGATGGCCTTTTCCTTGACTTCGAGCAGCCTGGTCCTGACCTCGAGGACATCCCCCGCAAAGGCCTCGCGCCGGTACTTCGTCCGCTGGTCCACCGCCGCCATGCCCTTGCGGTTGGCCTTCATGTATTCAGACGTGATCCCGAACTCGGAAAGGAATGCCCAGGTCGCCTGGTCGAACATGGACGCGTAGTACTGGACGTTCATGTGCCCCATGTGGTCGATCTGCTGCGGATACACCGTGCCCAGGTACGTCAAGGACAAGAGACGAATCCCTCTCCTTCGCCCTTCGCCCAGCTCCTTAATGCGTTTCGAACCGGCAGAGCGTCCCGTCCTCTCGGCCGCGTCACCTTCCAACGGCGGCTGGCCGGACGGCTGCCGAGATCTGTGCCGCCCCGAGGTCTGGCCTGACTTCGGCCTTGACGAGAATCCATCGACGGCGCTTCGGCACAGGAACGATGGCGCGGCTCAGAAACCGGGCGAGAAGCTCATCGGAAGATATTGCGTGAAGACGATGGCCAGCACCGCCAGGGCGAAGAGCACAGTCATGTTGAGCGTGTTCTTCGAAGTGAAGTCGGTGGCCCTGGTCATGGTGAAGGCTATGGCACCGGCAGCTACGACTGTGACGACGGCAACCGTGCTGTTGACGATTGCGAGGGACGCGGTCCCCCCGCCGAAGAACCCAGCCGCCGAGGAGCCGAAGCTCCCTATGACGCCGCTGATGACCTTAACGACGAGCGGGATGGCCACCGGGACCGCGTACCCCAGCATCCTGTAGAGGCCCACCGACGAGGCGGCCTCCTTCTTCAGGCGGTTGTACCCCGAGATGAAGTTGTAGAGGTCCTCTATGTTCGCCGGGGTCCCTCCGCCGCTCTCGGTGATCTGGTCGAGGATGAACACGGTCATCCTCCCAAGCCAGCTCCTCATGGCCACCTTCACCTCACCGAGCCTCACCCCCAGGCTCATCTGGGCCGCCATCCTCTCCAGGATCGAGTCGAAGACGGGGTTGAACTCCGTCTTCGCGGCGGTCTCCAGCACCGCCTTCCTCATGTTGTATCCTATCTTCCTGTACTCCGCTATGCTGCGCAGGAAGTCGGGAAGCGCGGCCTCGGTCATCCTCACCTCCCTCATCTGCGCCCTGACGGGGAGCCCGTAGAGAGCAGCTCCCGCGGCCCCTCCCGCTGCGACGACCAGCCAGAGCTGCCCCGTGAACGACGCGGCCATGGCGCCGGCGGCGAGCCCTATCAGCCCGAGCCTCGCGTCCCCTCCGAGGATGTCGTAGGTCCTCGGCTGGGCTGACCTGACCATGAAGTACATCACCAGCGCTATCATCGGAAGGGCAGCAACGCTCGCGTAGGCGATCTCAGCCACCATCTCGGGAGGCATCGTGATCGCCCCCACGACCAGGAGGAGGGGGAGGAGTACGAAGACAATGATCAGCATCTCACCTATGGTGCCCACCCTCTCCGCGTAGCTCTGCCACCTGAACCTCATCGAGGCGAGATATTCGCGAGTCCTGTCGCTTAGGTACAGGACCAAGTCCCCTCCGGACTTCAGGACCCCCGTGTAGCCGTAGAGGAAGTGCTTGAACGAGTCGTCGGGGTGGGTCGAAGCCAGGTCGTCGAGCGCGCCGACGACATCCTTCCCGAAGCCGATGCTCTTCTGCAGAAGCCTCGCTTCCACCTCCATGGCCGGGAGGACTTGCTTCCCCACCGTCCCTCTGAACGCGTCAACGAGCGACCGTCCGGCCGACTGCATTACCGACGAGAGCAGGGCGAAGAAGGGGAGCTCGTCCCTGACGTTCGTCTTCCTCTCCGCCACCCTGTTCTTGGCGCTCAAAGAAGGGGTGTAGAGGATTATCGCCGGTATCATCATCAGGGCGAGGAGCGTAGGGCTGACGAGGACCGAAAGGACCAGCGAGAGGGGGACGAAGACGGCCGCGAGGACGACCGAGTAGAACGAGTACCTCGCGGCGAAGGCGTAGGGGT
>JAKACC010000042.1 GCA_021796515.1 archaeon
GCTCACGACCTTTGCGAAGATCGAGTTGTCCCTCTCTCTGAGTTTGGTGGATGTGGAGTCGAGTTTGGCGACTTGGACTTGGATTTGTCTGACGGCGAGGTCGAGTCTTGGCTTCAGGGGCCCTGGATTCCTTACGGAGTCCTTGACCCGAGTGCCGAAACTCTGGCTGTTTTGCTTTTCCCACTTACCCGCGAAGGTAGACATAGGTAGCTTCGAATATCATGGGGCCTCACAATCTCTAAGTGGAAGGTAGTGAAATCATCTTCACCAACGCATTAAGAATTGTTCTTTGGTCACGGCGGCTGATAACGGCGGGGCTACGCGCCCGGCTGCATGGGGAGTCCCGTGTAAATACGCCTACGCGAAGGCGGTTCACGTTTGAAGAGCATCGCGGTGATCTCCGACGTGCACGCGAACATGGAGGCGCTGGACGCGGTGCTGGCCGAGGCGGAGGGGATGGACGTCGTCTGCCTGGGGGACCTCGTCGACTACGGGGCCGAGCCTAACGAGAGCATCGCGGCGCTCAGAGACCGCGGGGTCAGGTCGATCGTAGGGAACCATGACGTCATCGCGCTGACGGGAGACGTGTCCATGCTCAACCCGAAGGCGGCCATGTCGTCGATCTGGACCAGGGCCAGGCTGTCCAGGGCGAGCCGAGCCTATCTGGAAGGGCTCCCTGAGGAGATCCGGATGCGGGTCGAGGGGGTCGACCTCTATTTCACACATGGGAGCCCCGAGGACCATCTCTGGGAGTACGTCGACCCTGCGAGGGAAGCCGACCTCTTCGGGTTCTTCCTGGACAGGGTGAAGGCGCAGTGCGTCGGGCTCGGGCATACGCACGTCCCGTACGTCTGGCAGGAGGCCGGACGGGTGGTGTTCAACCCGGGGTCTGTGGGGCAGCCCAGGGACGGCGACAGCAGGGCCGCCTACGCCGTGGTGGATGTGGACGGGGGCCGGGTCGGGGTGCGGCTGCGCAGGGTGCCGTACGACTTCGGGAAGGCCGCGTCAAAGATCCGAGAAGCGGGGCTCCCCGCGTCTCACGCCGACAGGCTGGCGACGGGAACCTAAAATACCACCTCGGCTGACGGACTGGTGGCTTGAGTGGTCGTAAAATTAGCCCGCCGTCCTAGAAGAAAGCACGGCCTCAGCCAAGACTACGACTGGAAGAAGATCGAAGACAGGGTAAGACGGTTCTACGACACCCCGGGAGCCAGGCGCGAGATCGCCAGGGCGGTAGCGGGAAAGAAACCCGTGGGGTACGTGGAAGGCCCTCCCACGCTGAACAACCAGCCTCACGTCGGCCATGTTAGAGGGAGGATGATGAAGGACCTGTGGTACCGGTTCCGGACCCTCGAAGGGGACAACATAGTGTTCAGGGGCGGGTGGGACACCCAGGGGCTCCCGATCGAGCTGCAGGCGGAGAAGGAGCTCGGGCTCTCCGGGAACAAGTGGAAGGACCTCGAGAAGGTGGGGGTCGACAAGCTGGTGGCGGAGTGCAAGAGGCTCATAGGGAAGTACAGGGGCGACTGGGAGGAGACGGACAGGCTGCTGGGGCTGATGCTCGACCGCAAAGCGGCCTACATGACATACAGGGACGAGTACATAGAGCGGGAGTGGTCTTACCTGGAGAAGGCCTGGAAGACGGGGCTGCTGGGTGAAGGGTACAAGGTCGTGCCGTACTGCCCCGAATGCCAGACCGCCCTGAGCGCCGGGGAGGTGTCGCTCGGCGGGTACGAGAAGCTCGAAGACCCCAGCCTCTACTACAAGGTCAGGGCCGAGGACGGGGCCTACCTGGTGCTCTGGACCACCATGCCGTTCACCGTGGTGACGGACGAGCTGGTAGGGGTCAAGCCGGACTCGGAGTACGAGTACGTGGCTGTCGGGGACGAGGTGTGGGTGGTCAACTCGGGGAGGAAGGAGGCCCTGGGGAAGGAGCTTGGGGTCCAGTTCGGCGAGACGAAGAAGAGGCTCCTGGGGAAGGAGCTGGAGGGGCTGAGGTACGAGCACCCGCTCCTTGACCAGATCCCAGGCCTGCAGAGGCCCGAGTTCAGGGGGAAGGTCCACCGGGTGGTGGCAGAAGGGTACGTGGACGTGGCCACGGGGACGGGGCTGGTCCACATGTCGCCCGCCAACGGCGAGGAGGACTTCGGGGTCGCCCAGAGGAGAGGGGTCCCTGTGTTCGCCCCCTTCGACGACAGGGTGACCTTCACGGCCGAAGCGGGGATGTTCTCGGGGCTCTTCGTCAGGGACGCGGACCCGGCCGTCACCGAGGCTCTGAGGGAGAGAGGCGCCCTCGTCAGCGCGGGGAAGCTGGTGCACGACTATCCCATCTGCTGGAGGTCGGACGACAGGCTGGTCTGGCTGGCCCGCAGGGAGTACTTCTACTGGGTGGACAGGATACGCCCCGACGTGGTGCGCGCGGCCGAAAAGGTGGAGTACTACTTCGACGGCCCGAAGAACAGGTTCCTGGCCGGCCTCGCCGAGTCACCCCCCTGGTGCGTGACGAGGGAGAGGGTGTGGGGGACGCCGCTCCCCATCTGGGTCTGCGAGAAGTGCGGGGCGAGGACGGGAGCGTTCTCGAGGGGAGAGATAGTCAGGCAGGCGGTCGAGCTCCCGGACGGGGAGAAGTTCGAGCTGCACAGGCCGTGGATGGACAGGGTGGTCCTCAGGTGTCCGAAGTGCGGCGGGAGGTCGGTCAGGGAGCCCTTCGTCCTCGACACCTGGCACAACAGCGGGTCCGCCCCCTACTCGTCGTTCACCGACAGGGAGTTCAAGGAGCTCGTCCCGGTGGAGTTCCTCACCGAGGCGATCGACCAGACCAGGGGGTGGGCGTACACCCTGCTCCTGCTGAGCGTGATCCGCGCGGGGAAGCCCGTCCCCCCCTACAAGGCGTTCCTCTTCCAGGGGCACGTCCTGGACCCGAACGGCCAGAAGATGAGCAAGCGCCTCGGGAACGTGGTGCAGGGGCTCGACGTCCTGAGGAACAACTCCGCGGACGTGGCGAGGTTCTACCTGCTTTCGAAAGGATCCCCCGAGGACTCCGTCAACTTCGACCCGAAGGAGATGTCAGGGAGGCCGTACCAGGTCCTCAACACCCTCTACCACCTCCACCTCTACCTGCAGCAGAACGGGGACGTGGACGGGTACGACCCGAGAAAGCACACCCTCGCCTGGGCGTCGAAGAGGAGGGGACTGACCCTGGTGGACAGGTGGGTCATGCAGAAGCTCGCCGACGCCGAGGGGCAGGTGAGGTCAGCGTATTCCGCGGCGAGGTACAACGAGGCCGCGAAGGCGCTCGACGAGCTGGTGATAGCGCACATCAGTCAGAGCTACGTGAGACTCGTGAGGGGAGAGCTGTGGAGCGACGACCCTTCAGGGAAGGGGAGGCGCCTGGCGATCTACGCGGTCCTGGGGCACGCACTGGCCAAGGTGGACGAGCTCCTGCACCCTGTCGCCCCCTTCGCTACAGAGTTTCTCCGCCAGGAGGTGTTCGCCGGGGGCGAATGGACCAGGCCCCTGGTCGCGGGCGGGTCGTCCCCCCGGACCAGGCTCGGTTCTCCCTCGGCCGAGGCGGCGGTCGACTTCGCCCTGAAGGTGGAGGAAGCGGCAAATGCGGCGAGGGCGAAGGCGAAGCTGAAGCGCCGCTGGCCCCTGAAGGAGGCGGTGGTCCTCACCGGGCCGTCTGCGGCGCAAGTGGCGAAGAGGGCGAAGGGGACGGCCGCGCTCCTTTGCAACGTCAAGGGGGTGACGGTGGTGACCGACGCAGACAGGTTCCCGGCCGCCCTGGCGCTGAGGGTGAACCAGTCGCGGGTTGGAGCGCTCTTCAAGGAGAGGACGAGGGAGGTCATGTCACGGCTGAAGGCCCCCGAAGGGGCGGCCGCCTTCCGCGCATACACATCTGGAAAGAGGGTCGAAGCGGCGGAGTTCGAAGTCCCTCTGTCCTGCTTCGAGCTCTCGGTGACCCCGAGAGAGGGGTTCGAAGTGGCGGAGAAGGACGGCGTTTTCGTCGCCGTCCCGAAGGAGAGGGACAGAAAGCTCGTGGCCGAGGGGCTCGTGAGGGACCTCGCCAGGAGGCTGCAGACGCTCAGGAAGGAGAAGGGGTTCACCCCCACGGCCATGCTGGCGTCAGCCTCCGTCGCCGGGCTTGAGGAGGAGGACCTGGACCTGGTCAGGCCCCTCGCCGGACTGATGGCGCACCTCGTAAGGGCGAGAGCGGTCAGTCTCCTCCCGACGAAGTCGGGAGGCGGGTGGTCGGAGACCGAGCTGGACGGGAGGCCCGTCTACCTGAAGGTGGGGTAGCCTCAGGCGGGAGCCTCGGCGGCGAGGACTGGGACGACCGACTCCTCTTCCTTCTTCATCCAGACGAACCTTACGCTCAACCAGTACCTTAGCAGGAAGGCGGCCCCTATCCCCACCAGGTTGGAGATTCCGGACACGATCCCGAAGTATGTGGTGAGGCCGTAGAGTATGGCCAGGTTCACCGCCAGCCCCACGAGCATCAGGCCGTTGAACTTCACGAGCCTCAGCGCCACGTGACCGTGCCTCCTCTCCCTGAAGGTCCAGAACTCGTTGAGGAGGAAGTTGGAGAGGATTGACACCTCGATGGCCAGGGCGTCGGCGTACAGGTAGTACGTCCCCTCGAAGAGCAGCAGGAGGAAGAGCCCCTCGTTGACGAACACCCCGATGATCCCGACCACGTCGAACTTGATGAAGCTCAGCCAGTAGTCCGGGGTGAGGATGCGGCGCAGGTCCATCGGCCCGTCACCCGACTCTCCAGGGACGCAAGCTGGGCCCGCAGCCGAAGCGGATTATTTAACCGGCCGCTGCGCGCTGGGATAGTCCGAGAGCGACGACTGGTAGGCGGCCAGGGGGCGGGCCGAGAACCCCATCCTCTTCAGGTCCCGGGCGAACTCGGCGGCGAACCCATGGACGGTGTACACCATCTCGGGAGAGACGGCCTGGACCAGACTGATCAGCTCCTCGTAGTCGCAGTGGTCGCTGAGCGGGAAGGAGTAGTCGGCTCCCATCGTGTACTTGTACCCGCCCCCCAGGGCCCAGCCGCTGAACGCCACCAGGATGGCACCGTACTCCTTCTTCAGGTGAGCCATGAGCCTGCTCCTGCCGCTCGCCATCGGGGTGATCATGACCCAGGGCCCCCGCGGGAGCCTGTCCACGTCCTTTGCGGGGTCGAATGCCTTCCCTGCCTTCAGGGGGACCCCGTGGTCCACGTGGACCTCGTTCATTGCCGCCACCTTCTCGTGATATATCATCGGCTCCCAGCTGGAGAAGAAATATGAAAGGAGCTGCGCCTTGCCGAGAGGGTACCCCATCAGCACCACCGGGTTCCCCCTGTCGTAGGCGGACGCTATCAGCGAGTTCACGTCCTTCACCAGCTTCGCGGTGGGAGGGAAGACGTACTCTGGGCTCCCGTAGGTGGTCTCCATCACAAGTATCCTCGCCCTCCGGGTCTTGCACCTCCCGAGGAACGCCCTGTTCCTCCCCGACGCGTCCCCGGTGTAGTAGACCTCGTCCGCGATCCTGATGGCCCTTGAGCCCAGGATGTGCCCCGAGTCCAGCAGCTCGACCCCTTCGACCTCTTCGGTGGTGGCTCCGAGGTCGTACCCCCTCGCCCTCGCGAGCTCTCGGGTCGCAACCGAGGCGATGACCTTCTCGCCTTTGGAGGGGGAGTGCATGTGGTCGATGTGGGCGTGGGAGACGAAGGTGTAGTCTGCCCGGACGTGGCTGTGCGGGTCGAGGACGTAGCGGGTGGCTCCGAGGTCGACCTGTATCCCTCCGTTGGAAGTCACCGAGGCGCCCCCCAAGATGCGTCCCCGCGCCGCGGAGTGGAATTTAAGGAGTCGAGACCCTGTAAGCCTTCCACCCGTTGGCCTCGAGGGATGCTTCGAAGCCCATCGAGGCGGACACGCGGAGGGTCCCCACCCTGTCCCACGTCCGCTTGGCCGGGTCGTACGCCTCGAGGGGGGTGCTCAGCCGCCGCGCGAGCTCGGCGGCGCGGGGAGGGAAGGAGACGGTGAACTTCGTCGGGGCAGGGACCGAGCTCCCCAGGCATATCACCTGCCCCGGGGTGTGGAAGGAGAGCGCTGCGACCCCCGCACGGGGGAGGTCGACGCGTTCGGATTTTGCGAACCCGGCCCCTCCCTTGCACTCCAGCTTCGCTCCGCTGTAGAAGACCCGGGGCGCGCCACCCCCCCGTCCGACGAACGCCGTGGACCTTCCTCCTGCCCAGAAGCCGGACACTGCCAGCCAGCCGAGGGAGGACGTGCGCGGCGGGTCAAGCGACGCCCTCTCCGCTCCCCCCGGGAGCCCGAGCTCCCCCACCATCAGCGCCTCCAGGAACCTCCCCGCGGCCACCGGGTCTGAGCCGGCTCCGCCTATGCTCTTCCCGTCGACGTCTATCCAGTGCGGGAAACACCCCGGCGCGCCGCCGAGCTTCTGATAGCCGCCATCGACCAGCCGGGCGACCTTCGAGACCTGCGACCACCCCAGCCCGCCGAGCCCCGCCCTGTAACAGAGGACCGCGTGAGCGAGGGCGGCCCGGGTCCATACCCCTCCGAGCTCCCCTTCCCCGTAGGAGCCATTGAAGTAGACGAGGTTGGACGTAGGGACGGTCCGCGGGCCGTAAGGGGTGTCGAAGTCCTTCTCGAAGAGCCTGTGGGCGGCGGCCTGCTCGGCGGACGCCATGAACGGGTGCCGGAAGGCCGCCACCGCCATGTCGACGGTCTCGTCGGTCCGGAGCCGCCCCGACGCGTCCCTGGACAGGGAGAGGGACCCTCTTTCGTCGAGGAGGGTCGCCCTCACCTTCTCTGCGACCATCCTGGACCTCTCCAGGAACCTCCCGGCATCCCCCGGCTTCCCGACCAGGCGGGAGACCTTCGACGCGGACTCGAGCGCCCCCGACAGGGCAAGGGCCACCTCCGGGATTTCGCCAGTCGGGTACCCTCTCCCCAGGCGCCTCCGCCACCCCTGGGGGAGGTCAGGGTCCGTAACCACCTTGGCCCCCTCGGAACGGCCCATGAGGGCGCCTGCGACCTTCTTCACCATCGGATAGTGGGCCCTCGCCAGTTTCTTGTCCTGGGACAGCGCCAGGTAAGCGGCCGTAGCCTTGAGGAAGAGGGCAGACTCCAGGAGACCGGGCTTGGAGCGGTCGATGGCGTGCGGGAGCGCTCCGTCCCGGCGCAACAGGGACTTGCCGCCGGCGATGGCTTCGGCCGCCAGCTCGGGTGAGAACCAGGTCAGCGCGGGGAGGACTTCGGCCCGGTCGAGGAGGTCCCTGGAGTAGGCGCCTGCCTGGGCCTCCGCGAGGGCCCATGACGCGGCTTCGGCGACCGCCTGGTCGGAGCACGATATCCGGGGGTCGTCGGCCATCGTTCCGCGCTCCCCGGACCGGTCGCGCCCGAAGTCCGCCAGGGCATCCTCCAGCTTCGCGGGGCTGTAGATGGAAGTGAACACGAGGTCCCTTGACTCTCCCGGCCCCAGCTCGAGCTCGTGGCACGACAAGACGAGCGCCTGCCCTGACATCCCCGCAGTCCCTTCGGGGAGCTCCCCCGACGAAATGAGCCCCTGCGCCCGCCCCCTGCTCGACGTCATGTAGAACCTCGAGGGGGCGGGGGAGGCGCCCACCACCCTGGCTGAAGGGGGGTCGGAGACCTCGTCCATAGCCACGTGGCTCTCGCGGTTGAAGGCGTTGACCCCCATCGCGCCCCAGCGGTCCGGGGGGCCGAAGTGGGCTGCGGTCGGGTCGACGAGCCCCAGTACGCGGAGCCGAAGGGGGGCCCGAGAAGCGTTCCTGAACGAGGCCCTCCGCACGAACCCGCAGGAAGCGCCGCGGAAGAACTCGACCGTCTGCCGGACTTCGGCGCCGAACGCCTCCCCTGCGGCGTTCACTCGCCCCGGTTCGGCCCGGAACGTCCACTCGACCCTCTGGGCCGGGACGACTATCCCCGCCTGGACTTTGTAGAGCCAGAGCTGCTCCAGCCCGAACAGGGCCCGCCCCTCCTTGAGCGAGTAGAAGGAGCTGACAGAGCAGTCAGGCTCCACGGTCAGCCTGGTCCCGCGCGAGTGGAGGGACACCCCACGCCGGAGGGTCGACCCCCGGACCCCCGGGGCCCCCGCGGGCGCCGGGTCGGCTGTGGCCGCCATGGCGCTGTGACCCGCGCAGCGTCGATTTTATCCAGGGGATTTACCAGATTTGAGCTGGTGGAGTCAGAGAGTTAACCTCGGCCCGCCCGCTTCCAGCGCGTCCCGCCCGGGGTGTCCTCGACTACCACCCCCGCGGCGAGGAGCTCCTTCCTCAGCCTGTCGGATTCGGCGAAGTCCTTCTTCTTCCGCGCCTCGTCGCGCGTCCTGAGCAGCTCCTGAAGCCGGGGCTCCAGGACGTCTTCGTCGAAGTCGATGACCCCCAGGACGGAGTTGACCTTCTCCAGGGCACCGAGGATGGAGGCGGCCCCTTCGGCGCCGAGCTCCCCGGAGTCCGCCAGCGCGTTGGATTCCCTCACGAACGCGAGGAGGGCGGAGATCGCCTTCGGGGTGTTCAGGTCGTCGTCCATGGCCGCCTCGAAGTCCCGGAGGAAAGGCCCCGGGGCCCCCGACCCCTTTCCGCCTCCGCGGGCCAGCGCCCTGAGCCTGGAGACGAGCTCCTGCACCCTCGCCCTCTGCGAGCGCGCCTGGTCGAGTGCCTTGGCGGTCAGGTCGACGGGGTCCCTGTACCTCGCGGAGATCAGGAAGAGCCTGATCGTCAGGGGGTCCCACCCATCCTCCCTGAGGTCCCTGAAGGTGACGAAGTTCCCGGCCGACTTGTGCATCTCCGCCCCGCCCACGCTGAGGAACTCGGAGTGGAGCCAGTAGTGGACGAACTTCTTCCCCGTGGCAGACTCTGACTGCGCTATCTCGTTCTCGTGGTGCGGGAACCTGAGGTCGATCCCCCCGGTATGGATGTCGAACGTCTCCCCAAGGTACTTCATTGACATGGCCGAGCACTCGAGGCTCCACCCGGGCCTCCCCTTCCCGAACTCTGTCTCCCAGAAGACCTCCCCGTCGTCCGGGACCCAGGCCTTCCAGACCGCGAAGTCCGCGGCCACCTTCTTGGCCTCGTAGTGGTCGGCGGAGACCCGCCCAGCGGCCCTCTGGGAGCCGAGCTTGACCCCCGAAAGGGCGCCGTACGCCTTGAACTTGGACACCGAGAAGTACCAGGAGCCGTCGGCAGACCTGTACGCGAGCCCTCTGTCGCGCAGCGTCCGTATCAGCGCGAGCATGGCATCCATGTGCTCGGTGGCCCGCGCGAGCCGCTCCGGCCTCTCGATCCTGAGCGCGTCAAGGTCCGCGATGAAGGCCGCGGTGTAGAAGTCGGTCAGCTCCCTGAGAGACTTCCCGGTCTCCCTGATCCCTTTGATTATCTTGTCCTCGACGTCAGTGATGTTCATCACCTGCGTCACCCTGTACCCTTTGAACTCGAGGTGGCGCCTAAGGACATCCTGGAAGACGAACGTCCTGAAGTTGCCGACGTGGGCGTAGTTCCACACGGTGGGGCCGCAGGTGTACATCCGCACCTCGCCCGCCTTGATGGGGGCGAACTCCTGCAGCTCCCTGCCGAGGCTGTTGAACAGCTTGAGGACCAATCAGGTTCGCGTCTGTGCCTGGAGGCTCTTCATAAAAAAGGAACGGGAGAACAGAATCTACTTCAGCTTGCCAATCCTGAAGATCGGCTTGCCGCACGAGGCGCAGGTGCCCTTGACGGCGGGGCGGCCGTTCTTCAGTTTGATTTGCTTGGGATTCTTGATCTCCCTGTTCTTCTTCTTCTCGTAGACGCAGTATCCTGTTACCACTGCGAGTTGCCTCGGCGTCAATCGGAGGTAGTTTGCTATATAAACCTGAGCCAAAGGGGCTCAAAACGGGGTTTTTTCCGTCAGGACGCGGCCTAGGGGCCTTTTTGGGGTTCCAACGCCTCGGAAGCCAAGTAGAGCGACGCCAGAAGCTCCGTGTTTCGGGAGCTAGGGAACGCCTTTACCGTCTGCGGTGTCCGATTTGGCGAATCGAAGGAAGCGCCGTTCGTGACCTGAGACAGGCTCGACCTCGGGACCGTCCTGTTTTGCGACAAAAGGCCCAGAATATCGACGGCACGCGCGGAAAGCGTGAGAATAGAACCGTCCCGATTGGATTATAGAACCAACTCCCTGGCCCTCGTCGGTTGCTCAGTTCATTCAGGAACCCGCGGGCCGCGGGCTCCCTGATAGTCGCCAGGGTCGTGTACGCGGTGAACTGGGTGAACTTCGCGGCCGTGTTCTACCTGATGGAGCCGGACCTGCACACCGGCGTCTCGGGGCTCGGGGTCCTCACTTCGGCGTTCTATCTGGGGCTGGGCCTCATGCAGATCCCCGGAGGGATCCTTGCCGCAAGGTGGGGGGCCAAGAGGGTGGTGGTCACAGGGATATTCATCTACTCCCTCTCCGCCCTCGGGACCGCCTTCGCCACGAGCACCGCCGAGGTCGCCGCCCTCCGGTTCCTCGTCGGATGGGGGATGGCCTTCGTATTCGCCCCTGCCGTGATAATCATCGCGGGGCTGATCCGGGGGGAGAAGTCCGGGCTCGGCGTCGGGCTGCTGAACTCCGCGTTCGACGTCGGCGGGATACTCGGCATAACCGGATGGGTGGTCATCGCGACCGTCGCCGGGTGGAGGCCGAGCCTCGCGCTTTCCGGCGGACTTGGCATCCTGACCGGGATCCTCGTCCTCGCCCTCGTCCCGGGGGACGAGGCCAGGGGCGCTCTCCCCGTGCTGAAGGAGCCGCTCCTCAGGGTCCTGCTCGACAAGCAGCTCGTCTACCTCGGTCTCGGCGCCGTCGGGTTGGGGATCGCGAACATAGACATCATGGGGTTCATGACCCTGTACGGGGTGAAGGCGCTGGGGCTGTCGGGGGTCCTGGCTTCCGTCCTGACTTCCCTGGTCACGATAGTCCCCATATTCACCGCCCTCTTGAGCGGCAGAGCCTTCGACCTGATTTCAAGGCACAAGTGGATAATGTTCGCGTCGCTTCTGGGGAGCGCCGCCGCCCTGGCCTTGGGGTCCTACCCTTCGCTGTATGCTGCGGCAGCCTGCGCCGCCCTGGGCGGGGCGGTGTCAGGGATCGGGTACACCTTCGCCTTCGCCGGGGCCAGGGAGCTGAACCGCGCGGGGAAGGAATACGAGAGCCTCGCCGTGGCCTGGGTCAACAGCATATCGCTGACCGGCTCTTTCGCCCCCCCGCTGTTGTTCTCGTTCCTGGCCGGGTCATACGGATACCAGGCCGCATGGTTCTGGAGCGGGGTCGCCACCCTCGCCTTCGTCGTCCCGATACTGCTCACGGTGGAGAGCTGGCGGCGCTAGAGCGGGGTGGCGATGATCTCGTCGCCCTTCTTCACGCTGACCTCGAGCCCCGCCAGGCCTATCTCCTTGATCTCCGGGACAGGGATGCCGAGCTCCTCGATCTTGGACCTGTGCCTGCTGATCGCCTTCAGCCACGCGTCTGACCTGTCCTCGACCTTCGGGACCCCCAGCCCGGACTTGGCGGCGAGCTCCTCGAGCCTCTGGTCGTACTCGAAGAAGTCGTCAGGGAGCTTCCAGAAGTCGCTCATGGGCTTGAAGAGCAGGGGGGAGAGGTAGATGAAGCCGTGCTTGAGCTGCCGGGAGATCTTGGACTTGTCCTCCTTCGACATCCTCTCTGCCAGCCGTTCCAGCATGGCCAGGGTCCCGGTCAGGTGCCTGGACTCGTCCTTGGTGATGTTGCGGAAGGCCCCGGCGTAGACTTTGTTGGTGGAGCGCTCCCCCACCTCCCTGAAGATGAGCTGGGCGCCTATCTCGGCGAAGAAGAAGCTCGAGAATATGAGCTCCAGGGGGTACTTCCCCCATGCCTGGTTGAACGCGCTCCAGTAGCGGGCCCCGTTGTCGTAGAGGGCCATTATGTTCCTCTGGGCCTTCTCCTCCAGCTCTGTCTTCGGCTTGAACCTGTAGGGGAAGTTGGGGCAGACCCGGGCGCACGCCCTCCTGCAGACCTCGTCGTGCCTGCACTCGTCGAAGGCCACCGCTGTGAGGAACTTCTTTGTCGGGTCCTCGAACTGGTGGGTGGCCGCCTGGACCGCGGCCGCGCCGAACGCGCCGATCCCCGACTTCTCGAAGAGGGCCAGCTTCGACAGCCAGTAGGCCTGGGCGACCGCCTCGTCTGACGAGAAGTTCTTCGCGTCGCACTCCTCCCAGGGGAGGTCCACGGGGCTCCAGTTCTGCGGGAACCAGAGCTCGTATGTCCTGAGCAGCGTGTCAGAGACCACGTCCCAGTTCCCCGGGAAGACGTTTCCCTCGTCCTTCTCAGACAATCAGCGCGCCCTCGGTCTCACGGTGGCCGCACCGCTAATAAAGCACTCGCAGGGCTTTGGGCGCGGACGGCTAAGCGGCGGACGCGGCCTTGACCACGACCACCCCTTCCATCCAGGGGTGGTAGGAGCAGTGGTAGACATACACCCCGGGGGTCGTGAATGTGTACTGGTAGGTGGTCGCGGACGCGGGGGAGCACTTTACGGTGGTGCTGCTGATGCACCCGCTGTCGAAGGCCAGCGTGTTAGAAGTCACGGTATGGAATATGACGTCGTCGTTCGACCAGACCACCGTGTTGTTTGTCCCTATGACGACCGTGATGTTCCCCGGCGAGTAGCCGTAGAGCTGGGTAGCGGTCCCGGAGTATCCGGTGTACGGGGAGGAGGCGCCGTCGACGATCGTGACGCACGCGTCCCCCGTCGGGCAGACGAAGGTCCCCGGCGGATGGTACGTCGGCTGGAGCTTGAAGGCGA
>JAKACC010000043.1 GCA_021796515.1 archaeon
CCGGGCGCTGGTGGTCGACCAGATCGCCGAGCACAAGAAGATGGGAGCCCCGGTACCGTCGGACAAGCTGGTGCTCTTCGAAGGGTTCGGGAAGTACCTGATCGTCCACCTCTGCTTCGGAGAGTCGGTGAACCGGACGTTCGCCTACGTGTTCGAGGAGGTGCTTTCGAGGCGGGGGCTGGTCAGGGTCTGGTGGCTCGACGGCTATCGGCTGCTGATGGAGCTCACGACCGACACCGAGGAGCTCGACCTCAAGGCGATGGCGAAGGAGCTGATGGGGCTGACCCCGGAACAGCTGGAAAGGACCTACGCGGTGGCCGCTCAGAGGAACTTCCCGTTCCCGGCCAGGGTGAAGTTCGTGGCAGAGCGATTCGGCGCCCTGAAACGGGGAAAGCTCATCGCGCACCCGAACCTGTGCTCACTCCCGACGAGGTTCGAGAAGACCCCCATCTTCGAGGAGGCGTTGCAGGAGACGGGGAGAGACCTCATCGACATTGAAAAAGGGAAGCAGATCCTGCTGGAGGTCGCCAACGGGGAGATAGCGGTGGATACCTATCAGGCGGGGGACAGGCCGACCCCCATCGCCTACAACCTACTCTACAGGTACCTTGAGGTCCCGGAGGCGGTCGCCCCCGACTCCCTCGGCAGGTCGTCATACCAGAGGATGAAGGCGAGCATATTCGGCACCGAGGTGAGCCTCCTATGTGTGAAGTGCGGCGCGGACCAGGGGCAGACCACGGTCGGAGACATCCCGGAGGAGCCGCGATGCGGCGGCTGCGGCTCGGGGTTGTTGGTGCCCTGCTACTGGGGGACAGCCAAGCTGACCGACCTCGTGAAAAAGAGAGAGATGAAGGCGCAGCTCAACGGCGAAGAGAGGTCCGAGCTGGCTAGGGCCAGGAGGGGGGCTGACCTCGTCCTCTCGTATGGGAAGAAAGCCGTGGTGGCCCAGACGGTCTACGGGATAGGGCCCCAGACGGCATCTAGGATTCTGGCCGAGATGCACGACGACGAAGAGGCGTTCTACAGGGACCTGCTCGAGGCAAAGATACGCTTCGTCACCACCAGGCAGTACTGGGGCAACTGAAAAGCCATTAACAGGACACACCGGGGTCAGGCCAGATTGGTTCTAGCCGGGAAGGTCTTCCTCGTGAGGGAGAACTACGAGCTCGACACGCTGGCTGACAAGCTGAAGTCGTTCAGGATAGAGACTGAGACGAGCGTCGAAGACAAGGAGTTCAAGCTGGTATCTGAAATCACCGACCTGAGTGCGGGGAAGGGGTCCCTGGAGGGCAAGTTCTCCTTCGACTCGGTCTTCGTGGTCCCGCACCGGGGGGAGCCCGTCCCGGTCCCGCGGACCTACGAAGCCCCCTTCACCTTCAGCATGCACAAGGACAGGATGTTCCTGACTGTCTACGACAAGAAGAGCAGGGCGAACAACATCGCGAACGAGATGAGCAAGGCGGTGTTCATGAGCCTCGGGCAGGTGGTGGAAGCCAGAATCGACCCCGAGACCCTAAGGAAGTTTCACGAAGCCAACTTCGAGGACACCAAAGTGATATTCTATTCGGAAGTGGACCTGCCGAACATCACCAAGCTTTCGCTCTACGGCGCCGAGCTCGGCAACACCAGCCTTTACAGCGACTATTTGACCCATGGGAAACTGTGGTACATCGTCTTCAAGAGCAAGGCCTACGGTTACGTGTTCGGGCTGACCAGGAACTGCATACTCACCGGCTTCAGCAAGATGGAGCTGTCCGAATTCAAGGGCTTCGTCGACTCCCAGGTACTCCCGCTCATCGCCTAGCTTGCTCAAGATAGTCCCCGGCGACGCGGCGCTCATCTTCTCGACCGCCGAGTCGAAGACCCTTCTGGTCTCAGACCTGCATCTTGGGCTCGAAAAGGAGATGGCGAAGAAGGGGTTCCGCCTCCCGGCCTATTCGGTGAAGATGGTGGAACGGGTGAAGCGGATAGCAGAGACCTACGGCGCGAAGAGGCTCGCCGTGCTTGGGGACGTCAAGCACGCGATCGGGAAGGTGGAAGACATAGACTGGGGGGTGATACCCTGGTTCTTCGACACGATGCTGGACCTGTTCGAGGCAGTGGAGGTGGTCCCCGGAAACCACGACGGCAACATCAAGGCGGTGCTCCCGCCCCGGGTCAAGCTGGATCCGTCGCAGGGGACGGTGCTGGGGGAGGGGAAGAACAGAATCGGGGTGGCGCACGGCCACGCCTGGCCGTCGGAGGCAGCTATTGCGACGAGAGACCTAGTGATCGGCCACTCGCACTTCACCTACGAGATGCGCGACTCGTTCGGGTCGAGGACGAGGGAGTCTGTCTGGGTCACCGCGGAATTCGACGTAGCCGAACTGATGGAGGGGGCGGGCTACAAGTCGAAGTTGAAGGGCAAGGGAAAGCTGACCGTGATGCCCCCGTTCAACAGGCTGGTGGGGGGTCAGCCCATCAACCGGAGCAAGTCTTTCCAGTTCGGGCCGGTGCTCTCGTCGAGGTCGCTGAGCCTAGAGAGGGCGGACATATTCCTCACGGACGGGACGAGGGTGACCTAGCTCGGTCAGCCGCCGATGGCGCTTATGACGAGCTTCTCCAAGGACGATTCGCCGACGGCCCCGATGACCGCGTCCATTGGCTGGCCGTTCCTGAAGACCATGAAGGTCGGGATTGAGAACACCTGGTAGCGGGAAGAGATTCCCATCTCCTCGTCCACGTTCACCTTCGCGAAAGTGACTTTGTCGGAGTACTTCCTCGCGAGCCTGTCCACCACTGGGTCCATTATCCTGCAGGGGCCGCACCAGACCGCCCAGTAGTCGATGAAAACCGGTTTCGGCCCTGACACGACCCTGTCGAAGTTCTCTTCGGTAAGCTTCATCGCAGCTTCTGATTGGTTGCGCTCCTGTGACATTCTTGCCATCAGCCTCGGCTGCGCGAACCTCGATGCATATTTAAAATTGGAGGAACGTCGAGAAGATTTGATTTGGGCAGCGAGTTGATGACGAGGATATCGAGGAGCCTGGTCCTCCAGGAGCCGGCCACCAGGGGGCAGCGGCTGGCAGCGGTCTCCATCATAATCAATGACAGGGAAAGGCCGAGCGTGCTCCTAATCAGGCGGGCGGAAAGGAGCGGGGACCCGTGGTCGGGGCAGATCGCCTTCCCCGGCGGGAAGATGCAGGATGGAGACAGGACCGCCAAGGACACGGCGGTCAGGGAGACCCTGGAGGAAGTGGGGCTCGACCTGGCTTCATCTTCAGACTTCCTCGGCTATGGGAGGCTCACCGCGACCCACACAGGGACCATGGACGTGGTCCCGACGGTCTTCCATCTCAAGAAGGGGGGCACAGTGGTGCCGAACGAGGAAGTCGCCTCTTTCAGGTGGGTCGGCCTTGGTGACCTGGCATCCCCGGGAGCCAGATCGCGTTTCATGACGACGTTTCAGGGGAATCAGATGGAGTTCCCCGCCCTGAAAGTGGGCGACTACACGGTCTGGGGCCTGACGCATAGGATTCTCACCTCCCTACTTTCGGGAAACTGAAGGTTGCCTAGTCCCGGTTAAGGTAGTCCATTATCTTCTCTAGGATGTGTGGGTTCTCATGGAAGTACTCGGCCAGCTTCTCCATCCGTTGCAGGGTGCTCGGGTGCACATGGTGCTCGATTCCTTCGGTGTCGACATAAGCCGTCTGGGGGTCCACCCCGAGCATGGTGATGAGGTCAGAGATGACCTGGTGCCTTTTGATGACGGATCTGGCCACCTTCTCACCAGAGGGAGTGAGCCGCATCCCTCGATACCGCTCGTGCTCTAGATACCCCTTCTTGGCAAGGTTGGCTACCATGCTCGAGACCGTAGGCGGTTTGACGCCCAGCCGGTCCGAGATGTCGGAGGCGCTCACGTATCCCTTCTCCTCATGCAGGTTGTATATCGCCTCCAGATAGTCCTCGAGCCTCGACAGGTCTCTCCTGGACTGCGCGATGGTAGCCAAAACTCCTCCCTTCTAGGGGATGGCCTTCGGATAAAAAGCGTTCCCCGCCTGCCAAGTTCGGCGGGCAACCAAATGTGAGAGGCGCCTCGAGATGTTAGGCATGTCTAACTTATATATCAACCAGGGAAGATTCGACCTTGTCATACATGAGGTGGCCGTTCAGAAGGACCCCGACCCCGTCCATGAACATGCCTCAAGGGGGTGATGGGGACAATTCAGGGCAGGAGTCAAGGGCATCGAGTCTTCTTCCCCTATCACTGAGGCAGTTCCTTCTGTGGGTCGGTCCCGCGTTGATGGTGTCGATAGCATACATGGACCCTGGCAACTACGGCACGGACCTTGCGGCAGGGGCAGGTTACAAGTACGCACTCCTGTGGGCGGGCTGGCTCGCTTCTGGGATGGCGATGCTGCTTCAATACCTTTCAGGTAAACTCGGCATCGCCTCGGGCCATCATGTGGCGGAGTTGGTCAGACAGTCGTTTGGCGGGAAGAAACGGTATGTGATCCCCTACTGGCTCGCGGCCGAGGCAGCAGCGGCAGCCACTGACCTGGCAGAATATCTGGGGACAGTACTGGGACTCAACATACTGTTTCACATCCCTCTCATTTACTGCGCCATATTCGGCGCCCTCGACGTCATCATACTGCTGACCATGATGACGAGGAAATTCCGGCTGATCGAGCAGTATTTCGCAGTCCTCATCAGCGTTCTTGTGATAGGGATATTTTACGATCTGCTTGTCATAGGACGCTTCGACGTCGCACAGATCGCATATGGTTCTGTGGTCCCGCTTGCTCCCGGCAATACGGCGCTTTTCATCGCAGTAGGAATGATTGGGGCGACTGTGATGCCCCACGCTCTCTTTGTCCACTCTTGGCTTTCGAAGAACAAAATGGACCTCCTTGGTTCCCCAGTCGGCGGAAGGACGGAGGCGCCATCGATCAAGGACATGCCGATTGCGGCGACCGAGGTACGTCACGCTTACACACCCGAGCAAATGCATAGAACGAACAGGCTCCATCGAAATGAAACCATAATGGCCCTCACCATCGCAGGGGTGGTGAACGCCGGAATACTGCTTGTCGCCATTCCTCTCTACCACGGCAACGGAGTGAATGCCAGCCTGACGGTGCAAACTTTCGTCGCAGGAATGAGCCAGATTTATGGGCCTGCTATTGGCGTACTCTTCGCCTTGACCCTGCTCGCATCTGGGCTTTCATCATCCGCGCTTGGCACCATAGCAGGACAGGTCATCATGGAAGGCTTGATTGGAAAGCGCGCGAACATTTGGGCGAGAAGAATCATCACAAGAGCTGTCAATGTTTTCCCCACAACGATAGCCATTCTATTCGGACTGAGCCCACTGGTCTTGCTGATTTACAGTCAGGTGATTCTGAGTCTGATGATTCCGCTGCCTATGATTCCCCTTGTATACTACACATCGAAGACGAGGTTCATGGGAGATTTGGTCAACAGGAGGTTCACGGTTGCCTTGGCCCTGGTGACAGTAACACTCATCCTCTCCTTTAACGGCCTGCTACTGACTACTCTCTTCTAGGCAGCTGGCCCCCGCTTCCCTTCTCCTCCATTTCGGTCCTCTGCCGGCCGACCTCGCCCAGCTCAAAGGGGAAGACTATCCACTCGCTGACGACTTCCAAGAAGTAGTCAGGCTCAACCTTGCTCCAGGGCTTCTTGAACATCACGGCGGTCTCTAGAGACCTGGGTCGCTGGTCTTCAAGGTATTTCTTGAGGAAAACTATGGTGTCTCCCTGGTCCACAAGGTCGTCTACCAGCAGAATGTCCTTCCCCTCGACCCCTTCCACGAGGGTGGAAAGGATCCGAGGAGCGGTCCGTTGGCCGATGTTGTTGTACGACTTGACGTTCACGAAATCTATCTTTACGTTAAGGTGGTCTGACACGGCCATGGCCACCGGGATGCCTCCCCGAGCGATGCCCACCACAAGGTCATAGTGTTTTCCGTTGGCTCTGACCTTCTCTGCCAGTGCCTCGGCCAGGTTGCCGTACTCAGACCAACTGATGTACCTGAAATTAGGCATCTCTATCGGGGTTTGAGCCATAGGATAGATAACCGTTCGAAGGTGGCTTTACTGGTATTCGCTAAGATGGGCCGGGGCGGATTCGGACCACCGACCATGGCGCGCTGTGCGTTTCGCCGTGTAAGGGCGACGTCCTGACCAGGCTAGACGACCGGCCCGTTTTCAACCGGGATTTCGACGTGTAATAAGCCTTGGAGACCGAAATCGGGAGCAGGTTTTAACGCACCTCAGAGGCGCCCATGGGCGGTACTCGTGGCGACCAAGACAACCATCTTAGAAATCAAGGCGAGACAGGTTCTGGACTCCCGCGGAAATCCAACCGTGGAGGCAGAAGTCACAACGAGTAAAGCCATGGGGAGGGCCAGCGTCCCCTCCGGCGCCTCCAAGGGGAAGCACGAGGCACTCGAGCTCAGAGATGGTGGCGAAGAGTTCCATGGCAAGGGAGTCATGAAAGCTGTGGCCAACGTCAACGGGGTGCTCCGACGCGGGCTCCTAGGCCTCAGTGTGGACGACCAGCGCGGCCTGGACCAGAAGATGATCTCGCTGGACGGTACACAAGACAAGCGCAGACTGGGGGCCAACGCGATACTCGCCGTCTCCATGGCCTCAGCGAGGGCTGCAGCCAGCTCAAACGGGGTTAGCCTCTTTGCCCAGCTCAGGAAATCAGACCGGTACACCCTCCCTGTGCCGATGATGAACGTTATCAATGGAGGAGAACATGCGGGGAACAACCTGGCGATTCAGGAATTCCTTATCGAACCCGTAGGTGCGTCGTCTTGCGCCGAGGCAATCCGCATGGGGTCTGAGGTTTACCAGTCGCTGAGGTCGATTCTTTTGTCGGAGCACGGGAGAAGTGCCATCAACATAGGCGACGAAGGAGGGTTCGCCCCGCCGCTCAGGCTGACCCGCGACGCGCTTGTGTCCATAAGGAAGGCGGTTTCGACTTCAGGCTACGGCGAGAAGGACGTCAGGTTAGGAGTTGACGCTGCGTCTTCTACCTTCTATGATGAGAAGAACGGGAGCTACAAGCTGGACGGCAAAACGATGAGCGAGGCCGCACTGGAAGATTACTATGCGCAGTTGAGGGACGAGTTCGGCCTCCTCACGATTGAGGACCCGTTCCAGGAAGAAGCGTTCGAAGCTTTCGCATCGATAACCAAGAGGCTGGGGGGCAAGACCAAGGTGATCGGCGACGACATCTATGTGACAAACATGGCCAGGATGAGATTGGGTATCGAGGGAAACGCGACCAATGCAATCCTGATCAAGCTTAACCAGATAGGCACGGTTTCCGAGACCGAGGGAGCCATCGGACTCGCCCGCAAGGCAGGATGGACTGCCATCGTCTCGCACCGGTCGGGCGAAACCGAAGATCCTTTCATCGCGCACCTCGCGACGGCGTTCGCGGCGGACTTCATCAAGACGGGCGCCCCCGCAAGGGGCGAGAGGGTGGCGAAATACAACGAGCTACTCCGGATTGAGGAAGAGCTGGAGTCCAAGGTTCGCTATGCGGGCAAAGACCTCGGTTGACCCGTCGGGGCGTCTCGAAAGCCGTAGACTTGCGCTCAGAAGCCACGGATTGCCATAGTTCCAGAATGAGGCGCAGGGGGTGGGAATTCCGCCCTTCCGGGATTCGAACCCACGAGTCCCGTTAGAGACACAGGCTTAGCAAGCTTGCGCCCATCAGGCTGCGCCTTACCAGGCTCCCCGTCCAGGACTCTAGGCTACCCCTGCGCAAGGTGACTAGCGAATCCAGAGTGTTAAAAACGTGAGCGGCGGTGGTTCCCTCGGAGTTCACCATCGCTCTCCGATCCCTTCTCGCCGAGTCGGGAATCCCCCACGTAGACGAGGCAGCGTGGCCACGTCGCCATAGGGCTGCTCCCTCCCGGACCTCGCCCGGTTCGGCAATCAAGAGTCAAGCCCTCTCCTTCGAGAGGGCTGCCCCTCATGACCGCCCACCCCGGCGTGAGTTCGTCTTCCCTGCCCGGCGCGGGTGACGAGGAAGATGGCTTTACCCGAGGGTTGCTGGCCGCTGCGTAAAGCCGGTTTCAGCTTAGCGAGGACGGCTATCCCCCGGACCCTACCCACCGCCGAATAGGTAGCCTGCAAGGGCTCGCTTTAAGTTTACTACGCCTGGCGAGCGAAACCCTCGAGACAGCTCGCATCGCGGCATAATGTAGGCGGGCGGCGGCCTATAGCAGACGCGTGTGCTCCTCGACTGCGACCTTCATCCTGCAGACACTGCAGAGGCCGGCCGAAGAGGGTTTTCCGCACCGGGAGCAGGGGACAGTACCCTTCTCGGGGGCGCGGGCATAGTGGGAGACCACGTCCAAGCTCGACCGGAACATCACGTTCTTGATCCCCGGGTGGTTGGACTCCAACAGGTTGAGGTAGTCCCTGACCTCACTCCTCAGTCCTTCGTGCATGTAGGGGCAACTCACGCTCTGGAACGGGACCCCTGTCTGATAGGCAAAGAGGGCGACCTCGGCCTCGTATATCTCCATGAATGGCTTGACACGTCTAACAGGGAAGCTGTCGTCGGCATAGGCCGGGTCGAGCCACCCGAGGCGGGCGACGTCGCCGTGCATCAGGTTCAGCATGAAGGTCTGTACATAGTCGTCTAGGTTGTGGGCGGTGGCCACCAAAGAAGCCTGGACCCGGGAGGCTGCTTCATCGATGGCCCTCCTCCTGAAGACACCGCAGAAGCTGCATGAGGAGACATCCCGCTCCTCTTTCCAGTCGAGGGCCTCGTCGAGCGAGAAGCCGAACAGCTCCTTGTAGGACAGGGTCACGTGCTGGACCCCCAGCTCTCTGGTCAAACGCCCGGCGTGCTCTATAGCTTCGTCCCTGTAGCCAGCGACCCCTTCGTCTATCGAGATTGCAACCAAAGGGTTCCTCCGTCCAGCGTAGAGCTCTGTGAGGACCTTGAGTAGCGAAAGGCTGTCCTTCCCCCCAGACACTGCCACCGCCACCTTTTCCCCGGGCCTGATCATCCTGTACCTGGAGATCGTCCGCCGCGCCTTCTCGACTATCGACTGCGTGAAGCACGACTTGCAAAGAGTCTCCCCAGAATACTGCCTGGTGTAGAACCCGCTCCCCCCGCAGCGCGCGCATTTCATCTGCCGTCGTATGGAGGAAGGTCGGTATAAAGTCCCAACGCTTAAAGCGATAACGGCGTCCAGCCGACTTTGTGCAGCCTGAGAAGTACAAGAAGGTGGAGTTCCAGTGGGGTCTGGTCCTTCTCAGGACCAGACGATTCCAGTCCATCATGGACAGGCTGGGTTCTAGCAGGATTTCAAAGCCGGCCGGGTGGCTCCTCCTCTATGCGATGCCTGCTGCTGCCGCCTTGGGGTTCTATCTTTTCTTGAGCGAGCTTGGCATCCTGCTCTCCCCCCGTGGACAGGAGGTCGCGTCATTCGTGAGGACCTTGGGACCTCTGGCGAACATCGGGATACCTGGGATCAACCCCTACCTCCCTCTTGTCTATGGCTGGGTCGCCCTTGTGGTTGCCATGATCGTCCACGAAGGAGCCCATGGCGTGATAGCCCGGAGCCTAGGCCTCCCGGTGAAGTCTTCAGGGCTGCTCTTCTTCCTCTTCGTCCCCGTCGGGGCGTTCGTAGAGGTGGACGAGGTGGCGATGAAAGCCGCGCCCCACTCGCACTCGGGGAGGGTACTAGGGGCGGGCGCTGGAATCAACGTGCTCGTGGCGCTGCTATGCCTCATCCTCCTCTTCGGCGTCACATCGACTATGCATCCGAAGGTAGACGGAGTGGCAATCGTCGGGGTCACTCAGGGATACCCAGCCCAGAAAGTGGGCATGGCAGCGGGAGAGTTCATCCTGGCGGTAGACGGCATCCACTACAACGAACCTTCGCAGTTGTCGAGCGCCTCCTGGTACAAGATAGGAGAGAACATCACGATGACCGTATGGCATGGAGGGGACATCAGTAACTACAGCCTGACCGTGGCGTCCCTCGAACTTAACAACACCCAGACGGGCCAGATCAGCTTCGTCCCGTTCATTGGAGTGCAGCTTATAGGTCACTCCGGCCTGCAGCAGACGGCTTCTACCTACGCAGGATCGTTCTTCACGAGGCCGGCTCTGTACCTGTGCATTCCCACGATACCCAACTGTGAGTCTGTGGTCCCGTTCTCGGGGAGCTTGGCACCCTACTACGCGTCGCCCCTGGGCACAGGATTGGTCCCTGTCGCTTCCCTGCTCTACTGGCTCTTCTTCATAGACTTCAACCTGGCCATATTCAACGCACTCCCGATATACCCCTTGGACGGCGGTCAGGCCTTCTTGGTCGGGGTGAGGGCGCTGGGGCGAGGGAAGTGGAGTGAGACGACCCTCATGAGGATAACCACCCTAGCCACCGTGGTTGTGATCGCGGTCCTCCTCGGGGTCATCGCCGGACCCTACTTCTTCTAAGGCGAGTCGGCGCACCGACTGGGTGGCTCGTTAAATATCGGACAGACGTTGACCGGTGATGTTGAGCATTCCACCCCCGCCGGGGGTCGAGAACCAGATTCAGCAGTTCGCCCAACAGTTCGTGACTACGACGACTTTCCTCCTCGGCGTCATAGACAACACCGTCATCGACATCATGAGGGTGGCTTATGTTTCGCTGCTGATAGTCGGGATACTCCTGTACTACACCCACTCCGCCCAGAGGCTGGGGAAAGACCTGATAAAAGGCGGGGTAGCCTTGGCCATAATCTCGGAGTTCCTTGTCCCCTGGCTCGTCAAACTCTGAGGGAGTATCTCAACAGGGCCACGATTCCTCCGAAGGAGGACACCTGCTTGCCGAACTCCATGGAGGAGTCGGCCAAGTACACGCTCCCCCCTTTTCCTTCTATGGCGTTCAGGGTGTCGACGAGTTGCGTCTCGTCCACCCCCGAAGCGAACACGTCATCAGAAACCGCGCAGGCTTCCACGGCGCCCGTCGGAGCTGCCTCGGCGACCCTAGGAAGGGTGTAGGTGACCTTCGGATCCCCTGCTGAAACCCGTTTCACCACTTCCGCGACGAGCTGCTGCATTTCGACCATGACCGAATCTCTGGCCAGCGACTGGAAGCCAGGGGTCTTGATGAGGGCTCGGACACCGTCGGAGCCTGTGATGTCCAGCCCCTCTAGTACAGCTGCGTCTTTGCCCTTCAGCCTCTCTCTGATCTGGTTGGCCACGGCGTTCTTGAAATTCCCGGGTCCGGCCAAGACGACTCTGTCTCCCTCCTGGTAGACCTGGGCGACTGTCTCGGCGACCTTCGATAGGTAGGGCTTGGGGCTCTGCTCTTCACCCATCTTCCCACCGAGGCCCGACTCTATCGTGGTCACAACAGACAGATGCGAGCCGCCGAGCGTGCCAATCCCCGCCTCCCTCCTGTCAACGGTGACAAGGATGAACCTCGTTGTGGATTCTTCGGACGGTCGGACGAGCCGAATATCTAGTGGGGTCCATGCGCGCTTCCGAATCGTCAGGGCATGTCCCGGCGAAAGGGTAACAGAGTGGGACCCAGCCTTCGTCACGGTCTCGTCGCTGGCTTCGACTATTGTCCCTCTCACCCTGACCCTTTCGATGCTGCTGTCAAGGTGGACTTCGTCCACGGAAAGGGCCAGAGCCACTTTGACCCTTTCCCCTCTGTCCGGCCTGGAATACTCGTCTTCCTTCTTGATGACTCTCGAGCTTCTGGTGACGATTACATCCCCCTTTGCGATCAGGCGGCGCAGGATCCAGAGGTCTTCCGCTGACTCAATCGTAAGAGAGCAGTAGCCGTGCTTCGGGTTGAACTCGTTTACGATCATCCTTGTCGCCCACCCGTGACTCGCAGGCGGTGGTTCATCCTCGTCTTGTCCCCCGGTCTAACTCGTCGGTCAGCTGCGCAACCGAGTTCCCCGTAACGTATTTCCACGAGCCATCGCCCACCGCTGTCGAGTCTTTGGTCACGGCCAGTGAAATCATGCACTTCCTGAAGCTGAATGCCCTCACACCCATCTAGACCAACCTTGCTTCCTGCTACTTATCTGTGAGACGGACTTCGAACCCGCGGCGCATTTCGAATGGGTTGTCTATTGTAGTGTTCCAGTAGGCTCCGGCCACAACGGCCAGGTTACTCGAGCCCGAGGTCTCTGAAAGTCCCGATTCTGACGTCGTCTGGGACCGAGTTCAGTTCGCCAGTCCGATGGCCGATTATCCCCTTCACGCCGACCCTGGCAGCCGACTCCACGAGCCTCTGGGTCACAATTCCGTCGAAGATCAGATACTGGGCACCGCCGGTCCCTTCCATCTTCTGGACGAGCTCGCTGATGGGGAACCTCCCGATTTC
>JAKACC010000005.1 GCA_021796515.1 archaeon
TCGGTGGTCGGCCTCCAATGGGGAGACGAGGGCAAAGGGAAGATGGTCGACTATCTCGCGGATGGGTATGACGCTGTCGCCCGGTTCAACGGCGGGAGCAACGCCGGCCACACGGTGGTGATAGGAGGGAGCAGGCACACCTTCCACCTGGTACCTTCCGGGGCGATGAAGGGGAAACAGCTCCTCATAGGCGCAGGGGTAGCCGTCGACCCCGTGGTGCTTGGAGAGGAGCTCGCGGTCCTCCCGTCCGAAGCGAGACGGAAGCTCCTGGTGGACGGAAGGTGCACCCTCGTCTCCCCGGTGGACCGGGAGTTCGACGCCATGATCGAAGAGACCAGGGGTGCCTCGGCCATCGGGACCACCAGGAGGGGGATCGGGCCGGCATACGCGCTGAGGGCGCTCAGGCTAAGCCCCAGGGCGATGGACCTGGCGGGGGGGTTCGACCTTGGGCCTCTGGCGAGATTCTACCGCAGACTCTCCCTGGACCCGGCCGGGCTCCAGTCTTGGGCCGGTGAGTCCAAGGAGCTTCTGGAGGCGCTGCTGGGAGACGTCGGCGAAAGGGTGGTCAAGATAAACGAAAGCGGGGGGTCTGTCCTCCTCGAGGGGTCCCAGGGGTCCCTGCTCGACCTCCTACACGGGTCCTATCCTTACGTCACAGCCACGCACACAACGGCGGGGTACATCCCTTCCGCCCTGGGGATCCCCCCTTCGCTCTCCGGTTCGGTTCTGGGGGTTACGAAGTGTTACACCACTAGGGTCGGGGGTGGCCCGTTCCCGACAGAGATTGTTGGAACCCTCGGGGAGACAATCAGGGCTCTAGGGAACGAGTACGGGGCGACGACGGGGCGGCCCAGGCGGGTCGGATGGCTCGACCTCGTCGCCCTGAAGTACACGCTGAGGCTCAACGGTTCGCGGGAGGTGGCAGTCACCAAGCTCGACGTCCTCTCCAGGGTGAAGGAGTTCAAGGTCTGCGTCGCCTACAGGGGGCGCGGAGGAGAGACCGACGACTACCAGTCGGTCCTGAAGCGCCCTGAGGAGTTCGAACCTGTCTTCGACTCACCCCCCTCCCTTCACGGGGCAAGCTTCGCCGGGGGCCTGGACGGGGCGGGGCGCAGCTTCGTGGACTATCTGGAGGGGAGGCTGAATGCCAGGGTCGCCATCGTCTCCCACGGCGACGAGCGGTCCAAGACCATCGCGCTCTGAGGCCGCCCCTTGGGCGCCTTCAGTTCTTGAATACCCAGGACAGGTCTGGAGGGTGGGCCCTGCCCTTCGCCTTCTCGTTCAGGGCATGCGCGACTAGGGGGAGCGCAAGGGTGATGTCGGCGTAGAGCGTCGCCTTCTTGGCCTGCGACGAGATCTTCCCCCAACTTATCGCCTCCTCCAGGGTGCACCCTGAAAGCCCGCCCCACTGCGGGCTGTCGGCCGTTATCTGAATGGCGTATTCGTGGGGCGTCTCCTCCTCGCCCCCTTTGGAGAGGGACTTGATTATGGTAGACAGCTGGATCGTGTCTTTGGGGACTCCGCCCCCAAGGTACACCACCCCCGTCCTCTTCGTCTTCTCGGCGATCTGGGCGAGCTCTTCCATGTCCTTCGTCTGGTCGAGCCTGATCATCTTCCCCTTCTCGCGCTTCAACAGGCTCAGGGCCACCCCGTAGCCGCTGTCTATGAGCCCGGGAGAGTATATGGGGACCTTCGCCTTGTGGGCGGCCGCGACTATGCTGGGGATCCCCTTCTTGGAGAGGAACCCCCCGAACTGGTAAAGGAACTCCCTCGTGGAATAGACCTCCTTCTCGTCCAAAGTGTTGGCGAAGTCGAAGATGGTCCTCTCCAGCTTCCTGTACTCCATCTCGTCGGCGTAGACGTCGTAGAACCTGTCTATCTTGAGCTTAAGGAGCTCTTCGTCGTCGGCCAGCCATGTCCCCTGATAGTAGTGGTATCCCAGCGCCTCGAGGATGTCCTCCGAGATGTTCGCCCCCGTGCTGACCACGACGTCGACGTATCTCTTCTCCACCAGCCACCTGACGATCTTCCACTGGCCCGTGGTGCTCAGGGAGCCCGTGAGCCCCAGGAACACGGTGAGGCCTTTCTGCTCCGCCATCTCGGCCCATATTTTTGACGCCTCTCCAAGCTTCTTCCCCTGGAACCCCGTCTGAGACATCTCGTCCAAAAGCTCCGAGACGCTCTTCTTGCCGACCTCTATGGTCGCCACCGGTCTGGAAAGCACCTCCTTCCTTGATACCACGGCCGGCCGTCTGCAGGGTTCGCTTAATTGCCTTACTGAAAGCGCCGCGTCACTTTACCGTGACAGACTTCGCTAGGTTCCGCGGGTAGTCGGGGTCGTTCTTCCTGGCCACAGCCGCATGGTAAGCCAGCAGCTGGAGCGGGATCACTTCGACTATCGGCGTGAACTTCGGCTGGACCTTTGGCACCCTGATGAACCGTCTGTACACGTCATCCGCGGCGTCGGAGATCCCTATCACGTCGGCTCCCCTGGCCTTCAGCTCCTCCGCGCTGGAGAGCGAGTCTGCGTGGGTCCCCCCGGTCGGGTTCAGCACGACCACCGGGGTCCCCTTCTCGATAAGCGCCAACGTACCGTGCTTCAGCTCGCTGGCCGCCATCCCTTCGGCATGGATGTATGACAGCTCCTTCAGCTTCAGCGCTCCCTCGAGCGCCACAGGGCTCTCGTACCCTCTTGCCACGAAGTAGAAGTCGGGCCTGTCCATGTATTCCTTCACCAAGTCCCTCACCTGCCCGTCGCACTTCAGGGCCTCGGTCACTGCTTCGGACAGCTCTTTGCTGCCGTTGGAGTGCCTCCCCCCTAGAACGGCGTCGACTACCAGGTTGGCGACTACCACCTGCGCGGTGAAGCTCTTGGTGGCGGCGACGCCGACCTCCGGCCCGCAGTTCAGGAGCATGAACCCATCGCTTTCGCGGGCCAGCGTGGACCCGGCCGCGTTGACTATGGAGTAGACCTTCGCCCCGAGCTTCTTCGCCTCCTTGACGGCCTCCAGGACATCCGCGGTCTCCCCGCTCTGCGAGAAAGCTATCACGACCGAGCCCCTCCCCAGGAAGCCGGCATGTTCCTTCAGCTCGCCGGCCACGACCGCTTCCGCCCTGATCCTGGCCTCCTTGTTCAGCCGGAACTTCATGAGGAGGCCTGCGTGGTAGGACGTCCCCGACGCGGTGATGTACAGTGTCTTTGCCTTCCTTATGGCCCTCGCGAAAGCCTCCACCCTCTCGGTTTCCTGGATGGACGCCGAGACCACCGTCTGAGGCTGCTCGTTGATCTCCTTCAGCGTGTAGTGCGCGAAATCGCTCTTGGATACGTCAGAGAGCTCCCAGGCCACCTGGGTCGGCCTCCGCTTTACGCTCCGTCCGTCAGGGCCCACTATCTTGACCCCGTCCTTCGTCAGCACTGCTACCTCGCGGTTATCCAGGAATATCGTCCTGTCAGTGTGCCCGATGAAGGCCAGGACGTCGCTGGCCAAGAACATCTTCTTCTCCCCGACCCCCACGATCAGAGGGGCGTCCTTGCGGGCCCCGACCATGAGGTCGGGCCTGTCCTGGAACATCACAGCTATCGCATACTGCCCTTTCAGTTTCTTGGTCGCCGAGAGGGTCGCCCTGAGGGGGTCTTTGGACCTCCGATACTCTTCCTCCACCACGTGGGCGATCACCTCTGTGTCTGTCTCGCTCCTGAACCTGTGCCCCCTGGACGCCAGCCCCTTCTTCAGCTGGCCGTAGTTTTCGACGATGCCGTTATGGACGACAGCGACCAGCTCGCCGCAGGAAGTGTGCGGATGAGCGTTCTCATCCGTGACGCGGCCATGGGTCGCCCACCTCGTGTGAGCCATCCCTATGGTTCCCGCCATGGCTGACATTTTCCTCCTCTCCTCGATTTCCGAAACCCTTCCGACCCCCTTCCTGACTTCGAGCGCGCCTCCCTCGATGGTGGCCATGCCTGCCGAGTCGTACCCCCTGTACTCCACCCTCCTGAGCCCTTCGAGGAGGACCCCGGCGACCGGCTCCTCGGCCACGCACCCTACGATCCCGCACATGGTTTCCCGGCGCCTCTCCTTGGATTTTAAACTCCGCAAAACGCCGGGCTATGCCGTTCTTGGTCCCTTTTGCAGGGTCCTCGCTTCCGAAGGGGCCCCCGCGACACGACCATGCAAAACCGTTTATTAGTAGTGGCGAACGCTGCGGGCGGTGTGACAAAGGAGAAGATACTCTTCGACCCGAGGTCGGAAGCGGGGCTCGCGAAGAGGGTGCTGGTGTCAGACCGGCCCGACGGTTTCAGGCCGGCCTCTGGACGGGTGGGGCAGAAGGTCCTCGCCCTCCTCGCGACGGGTCCGAAGTACCCGGCGGAGATGGCGCGTTCCCTGGGCATACACCACCAGACGGTGTACTACCACGTCGGGAGGCTCGAAAAGGCCGGCCTCATCACCAGAGTGAGGAGCGAGCAGATCAGGGGCGGGGAAGCGAAGCTCTACGCCCTGGCCTCTGATGGATACGCCGTCGAGTTCCCTGTCAGGGGCGAGCCGCTCCCATCACTGCGTTCCTCGGGCAGGTCGAGGGCTCTTGGGCGCTTCTTCAAGGAGTTCTTCCAGGGAGCGGAGTTTGGCGGGTGGATAGCGGTGGGGTCCCCCGTGCAGCATGGGGCCGCAGGGACCCAGGCCCGCGACGGTCACTATGCGGTGCAGCTGGGGTTCGCGCTGGGACAGTTCGTCAACCTCCCTTCCGTCTTCCCGGTCAAGCTCGACGTCGACCTAAAGGCAGAGAAGCTCCTCGGGTCCAACCTGGTCGTCGTCGGTGGCCCCCGGAACAACGCCATAGCGGAGGAGCTCAACCCAAGCCTGCCGCTGCGCTTCAGCCACGGCGGGTTCTGGAGCTCGATAATCGACAGAGAGGCCCGTTCCTATAACTCCGAACTGGACTGTATAGTGGAGAAGGTGCAGAACCCTTGGGACCGCACCAAGGTCTGCGTCGTGATAGCCGGGCTCACAGGCGCGGCGACCAAGGCGGGGATAATCGGCGCCTGCAACTTCGCAGACGTCCTCTTCCAGAGATACCGCTCGGGGGAGTACGCCGCCCTGGTCAGAGGGGCTGACCGGGACGGTGACGGGAAGGTAGACTCGGTAGACGTGCTGAAGCAGTACTGAGGGCTACGCCCTTCTTCCTCTTCTTCCACCCTTCTTCCTGGTGGTGTCGTGGGGGATGGGGGTGGCGTCCTCGATCCTCCCGATCTTGAACCCTGCCCTGGCGATGGCGCGGATTGCCGCTTGGGCTCCAGGTCCCGGCGTCCTCGGCCCGGTGCCGCCTACGGCTCTCACCTTGATGTGGACCGCGGTTATCCCCTTCGACTTCGCTACATCGGAGGCAGCTGAAGCGCTCCTCATTGCCGCATATGGGGACGACTCGAACCTGTCCGCCTTTACGTGCCTCCCTCCGGAGGAGAAGGCTATGGTCTCAGCGCCGGTAAGGTCGGTGATGTGCACAATGGTGTTGTTGTAAGACGAGTAGATGTGGCAGACCCCCCAACGGTCGACCAGGGCCTCTTCCTCTGACATGCGCTTCACTGCACCTCGGCGGGCTGCTCCGCCGCCACTTCCTTCTGTTCTGGCTGTGTGTCCTCCTTGGGAGGCGCGCCTCCTGTCAGCTTGATGGTTCCCTCCTCGCTCCCCCCGACCGCGTACCCGGGGATCGTTATGGTCCGCTCCCCTATGGAGACGTGACCGTGGACTATCAACTGTCTCGCGTGAAGAGGCGAAAGTGCCATCCCCTTCTTGAACACCATGGACTGTAGCCTCCTGCCCAAGATGTCCTCGACGGTAAGGCTGAGTATGTCGTCCAGTGTCGCTCCCTCCCTGATCAACCCCCTCCTCTGGAGGCTGTCCAGCAGCTTCTTCTCCTCGCGGAGCCTGACCTCCTCAGTCGCGGCGAGGAGGGTCCTCGCCTGCTTCCTCACCGAGCTCAGCTGCGTCTGGACCTTCCAGAGCTCCCGCTTGTTCCGGAGCCCGAACGTCCCTAGCAAATACAGCTCCTGAGCGAGCTGGTCGGCCCTCCATGGGCTCCTCGGCCTGCTGTACTGCTTCCTGGATTTCTTCGGGTCACCCAACGCTACTTCTCTTCCTTCTTGGCGGCTTCCTTCGCCGCGGCGACCAGCACCGCCTTCCTTACCCCTACGGTCCTTCCGCCCCTCCCTGTCGTCCTCGTCCGCTGGCCCCTCACCTTCAGCCCGAGGCTGTGCCTCACCCCCTTCCAGCTCCGGATGTTTTTCTCGTCCTCTATATCGTTCTTCTGGGCGAAGTCGAGGTCCGCACCCAGGAGCTGCCTTGCCTCTCCTGTCTCCGGGTCGTTGCGCCGGTTGTAGTACCACTTCGGCAGCGTTGACTTCGACGTGTCCCGTATCGCGGCCTCAACCTTCTCCACCTGTTCATCGGTGAGGGTCCCGAGCCGGACCCTCGGGTCGAGGTCGAGCTTCGTGGTTATGACATTCGCGAAGTTATAACCTACGCCCTTGAGGTCGGCGAGGGCGACGATGAGCGTCTTCCCCCCCTCAAGGTCTCTTCCTGATATCCTGACTAGGTGCCTGAACTCGGAGTCCGACATTTTCTGGGCCTGCCCTTCGCTCTTCAGTTATAAGGTTTGAACAGATGAGACGGTTTCTGGCCGGAGATAGGATTGGTAACAGAGGGTCGTCCACCCGGCTTACCACACGCATCTCTCTTTTCCTTTTAGATGCGACAGGCACGCTTCTCTCCGGATTGCGGTAGTCCGCCCCGGCGGGGTCCGGTGCCAGGCCCTACCCGCTAACTTTTTAACCACAACGCAGGCGCGACGCCCGAAACTGGTCGTCTCATGTTCCGTTATAGGCTGGTGGGGTAGAGAACGGTAGAAGTGAAGGTGCTTGAAGACAGCGGGAGCTCGGTCGCCCTCCAGCTCGAGGGAATTGACCGGTCGTACGCAAACGCCATCCGCAGGTTTTGTATCGCCGAGGTCCCGTCTATGGCGATCGACGACGTAGTGATCCTGGAGAACTCCTCTGTCCTATATGATGAGATACTCGCCCACAGGCTCGGCATGGTCCCCATCAGGACCGACCTAGAAAGGTACAACCTACCGGAGGAGTGCGACTGCGGTAACCCTCTGGGGTGCCACAAGTGCAGGGTGCTCTTCGTCCTGGACGCGAAGGGGAAGGACAAAGTCATGACGGTGACCTCCGGGGACCTTGTCTCGGAAGACCGTGACGTCAGACCGGTGAGCGAGTCTATCCCGCTGATAAAGCTCGCAGCAGGACAGTCGGTCAAACTCGAAGCTTACGCGAGATTGGGGAGGGGGAAGGAGCACGCGAAGTGGCAGCCGTGCACAGTCGCGACGCTCACGGACGGGAAGAAGGAAGGCGTCTTCATCCTCACAGTGGAGTCGGCTGGAGGGCTCCCAGCCAAACAGGTCGTGCTGAAGGCGATCGAGCTCCTTGAAAAGAAGCTCAAGGAGATACAGGTCGCGGTAGGTGGCCCGGATTGACCGCCGATAACCCGGTGACTAGGAGGACCGCGGTGTTGCTGGAGAGGGCGGGGAAGAAGCAGAAGGCGCGCATCTGGAGCGATGCCTCCGCGCTCCTGTCCAACCCGTCGAGCACCAGGGTCGAGGTGAACCTCGGGCGGATATCCCGGCTGGCGGACGATGAGGCGCCTGTCTTCGTGCCGGGCAAAGTCCTCGGGACGGGGGTCGTGGAGAAGAAGGTGGTAGTTGGGGCGTTCTCATATTCGGCATCGGCGAAGGCGAAGATCGAGGCCACCGGGGGGTCTGCCCTCACGCTTGAGGAGTTCCTCAAGAAATACCCGAAGGGGAGCGGTGTAAAGCTTGTCAGGTGAAGAGACGATCTACGTGGACGCGACCGATCAGATTGCAGGAAGGCTCTCCTCCAAGGTCGCGAAGGTGCTCCTCTCCGGTAGGAGGGTCGTGGTAGTGAACTCCGAGAAGGCGCTCGTTTCAGGGTCCAGGACCTCTGTCGTCAACCAATGGAAGGAGCGGCTGGAGCTCGCCAGCAGGGTGAACCCCATCTACGGCCCCATCCACCCGAGGAGGCCAGACAACATCCTCCGACGGATGGTCAGGGGGATGGTCCCGAGGAAGAAGCCGAAGGGCGCGGCCGCGATGAAGAGGCTCAGGGTCTACATAGGTGTCCCGGAAGGGGTCGACGGGTCGAAGTTGACGAAGTTCGATGACGCAGCGGCCACCAGGCCGATTCCAATCTACGTGACCATGGCAGACCTCTCCAAGAGTCTGGGGTGGAACGAGTAACTATGCCGGCACAGACTCAGAAGCTGCAGACCAAGAAGCCTCCGAAGCTTTACTCGGGGTCGAGGAAGACCGCGAGGGCGACGGCCGCTATCTTCCCAGGGGGAGGGAAGATACGCGTCAACGGCACTCCGGTAGAACTCTGGGAGCCTGAACCGGCCAGGCTGCACCTTCTCACGCCGGTCCAAGTGGTCGGCGACCTTAGGGAGAAGTACGATCTGGATGTGAACGTTTCAGGGGGAGGGTTCATGGGGCAGGCGGACGCCGCTGCCATGGCGATAGCCAGGGCCTACGTGGACCAGGTCAGGGGGAGCGAAATCAGAGAAAGGCTCAATGCATACAATAAATACCTGCTCTCGGGCGACCCGCGACAAGCTGAGCCAAAGAAATTCGGAGGACCCGGCGCGAGGAGAAAGCGCCAGAAGTCATACAGGTAGATTGCCATGATGATACCCATTCGCTGCTTCACCTGCGGCAATCTCATCGGCGACAAGTTCGTCCCATTTCAGGGCAGGGTGAAGGGGGGAGAAGAGCCTGGCAAGGTCCTCGACGAGCTGGGGCTGAAGAGATACTGCTGTCGGCGAATGCTCATCTCGTCGATAGACGTGATCGACCAGGTACTTCCCTTCTACAGCCGCAAGCCAGAGCTCTGAGGGAAGGCGGCAACATGTCAGAGTTCGACGACGACGATGCGGGTTCGGCCGACAAACTTGTGGCGCCAGGGCTCTCTGAGAAAGCGCTCCTGGCCACCGGGATCAGGATAGGGACCCCGGTCAGGACGAAGACCATGGAGGCGTTCACAGCGCGGCCGAGACCTGACGGGCTGCACATCATCGACTACGCGAGGACTATCGAGAGGATCGACGTGGCAGGGAAGTTCATAGCCGCGACGGGGGCGAAGAACACAGTCGTCTACACCAGCAGGGAGCACGGGGCAGTAGCGGTGCAGAAGTTCTGCGAGCTCACGGGAGCGATGTCCAGGATAGGAAGGTTCATGCCCGGGACCTTCACCAACCCTCTGTACCCGGGGCATCTGGACGCGGAACTGGTGGTCGTAGCGGACCCGATGTCGGATATGCAGGCGATGGTGGAGGCTGCCAAGCTGGGGGTCCCGGTCATAGCGGTCTGCGACACGGACAATGTCACCGACGACATAGACCTGGTAATCCCGGGGAACAACCGCGGGCGCAAGGCCATAGCGGCGATATTCTGGCTCCTGGCCAGGTCCACCCTGGTCCGATCGGGCTCGCTTGCCGAAGATCAGGCCATGAAGTACGGCATAGAAGAGTTCGAAACCAAGGTGGAGGAGGAGCCGAAGCCGGACGACCCCGAAGAAAGGATATCAGAGCGGCGCGAGTAGCGCCGAACCTTGTCAGTGAGGAAGCCTGCGGTAGCCGGTCAGTTCTACCCGTCAGACCCTCATGAGCTGACGGACCTCATAGATGGGTGCTATCTCCACCGGCTCGGGCCGGGGATGCTCCCCCCTGCTCCTGCATCCTCGAAGACCGTGGCTGTGGTGTCCCCTCACGCCGGATACGTCTACTCCGGCCCCGTGGCGGCCCATTCGTACTACCACGCGTCCTCGCTGCGCGACCCCGACCTCATCGTCGTTGTGGCTCCCAACCACTATGGCATCGGGAGCGGGGTGTCGACTTTCAAGGAAGGGGCTTGGGAGACCCCGCTTGGGCGCATGCGGGTGGACCCAGAGGCCGCTGAGGAACTCTCCAATCTGACTGGCATAGTCTCCTTCGACCCCCAGGCCCACAGGCTGGAGCATTCCCTGGAGGTGCAGCTCCCGTTCCTGCAGAGGATCTATGGAGACTCTGTCCCGCTGCTGCCTATATCCCTCCTCTTCCAGGACGCGGACACCGCAGGGGTCGTCTCAGCAGCCATCGCCAAGATCCTAGAACACAGGAAGGGGGTGCTTGTCGCCTCGTCAGACCTAACCCACTACGAGACCGCTGTCAGCGCGCGCGAGAAGGACATGGCGCTCCTCCGGCAGGTGATCAGGATGGACGTGGACGGCTTCTACTCCACCCTTGAGAGACTGAGGGCCACCGCCTGCGGCTACGGTGCCATCGCCACCGTGATGATGGCTGCCAGGTCCCTGGGGCTCGGAACGGCGGAGCTCCTGAAGTACGCTTCGAGCGGCGACACCTCCGGAGATAACCTTCAAGTCGTGGGCTACGGCGCCCTACGATTCGTCAGCACTTGAGAGCCGTAGCCGAGGCGCCGTCGAAGGCCATCATAGTCGGGGAGCACTTCGTCGTCCACGGGGGCTGGGCGCTCGCCGCCGCCCTCCCTAGGAAGGTAAGGGTGGAGGTCTCGCCTTTCAGCAGCTATCGGGCCGCATCGGACCGCCTCCCCGCGGGGTCGGCCGGGCTCCGTCCCCTGAAGCACGTCGTGGATGCCATGGCCAGGGAGTTCTCGGTGAGCCCTGCGGTGAAGATCTTCGTCTCCTCTTCGATCCCCCAGGGGGCTGGGCTCGGCTCCTCCGCCTCCACGATGGTGGCGGCGGCAGCTGCAGTTTCGAGACTGTATTCATTGGGCCTTGGGACCGACGAGCTCGTCGCGTTCGCAATGATAGGCGAGAGGGGGATCCACGGCAGGCCTTCCGGGGTCGACCCGACGGTCTGCGCCTTCGGAGGGGTCCTGCTCTTCAAGCCCGGAGAGGAGCCCAGGAAGGTCGAGATCAGAGGTGAGAGGAGGCTGGTAGTGTCGTTTTCCGGAGTCAGCAGGAGGACAAAGGCTCAGATACGGAAGGTCTCGCTAATGAAAGAACGCTTCCCCCGCTTCCTCGGGATGCTGGCTGCCTCTGTAGGAGACCTGAGCCTGGAAGCGGCGGAGCTCCTCCAGCGGGGGGACTTGAAAGGGGTAGGCTCTATCCTGACCATCGACCACGCAGCCCTCCGTGCGGTAGGGGTGTCCAGCCCAGAACTGGACGCCATGGTGGAACTGCTTGCTTCGGAGGGCGCCTACGGCGCGAAACTGACGGGAGGCGGGGGAGGCGGGAGCGTCATAGCGGTGGCGCCGGAAGCAAAGGAAAAAAGCATAGTTTCGGGGCTGACGGCGCGAGGGTTCGAGACGTACATAGCAAAGGTGCCGGTCGAGGGAGTGAAAAGCTGGCTAGAGCGGTAGTAGCCAAGCTCGGCGGTTCGGTCATCACCGACAAGTCGAAGCCCTTCTCGTACCGGGCTGACGTGGTCTCCGCCCTCTCCGAAGAGATAGCCTCTTCCGACCAGAAGGTCGTCGTGGTTCACGGCGGCGGCTCCTTCGGACATTCTGTCGCCAGGCAGCACGGGCTCAGCTCCGAGGTCGGGGAGGCCCCAGCGGTCGGGGTCGCGCAGACCAGGGGGGCGATGTACGAGCTCAACAGGCTGGTCTGCAAGACGATGATGGAGTACAAGCTCAGCCCCTATCCCTTCTCCCCCTTCGACGCCGTGAGCCGGGGAGGGGCGACCGCGGTGGCATCGTGGCTCCGCGGGCTCCTGAAGGAAGGCCTTACCCCGGTCACCTTCGGCGACGTGAGCCTCGCGCCCTCAGGGTTCAAGGTCATATCAGGCGACTTCATCATGCAGGAGCTAGCCAAGATGCTCGAGCCCGAAAGGAGCGTCTTCGCCCTCGACGTCGACGGAGTCTACGAAGGAAACACCAGGGTCATCATACCTGAGCTCACCCCGTCGAAGATCAGGCGGATGAAGGTCCCCGAAGGGGACGACGCGACCGGGGGGATGAAGGCCAAGCTCGACGCCGCGGCCAAGATCGCGGCGGAGGGGTCGAGAGTCTGCTTTGTCTCTGGGTACAGGCGGAACGAATTCTCGAAGGCACTCAAGGGGCTCGACTTTTACGGGACCGTAATCCGCTCATAGCGGAAGGCGGGTGGCCGGGAAAGTGCCGAACCTCCGGGACGAAATGAAGCGGGTGAAGTCAGAAGTGGACAGGGTCATACTCGACCAGGTACTACCGAAGTCCAGCCCGGTCAGGGAGGTCCGCCTCCTCTACACGATGATGAGAGACTACCCGTCCCGACCAGCCAAGGGGATGAGGCCCTTCCTTTGCGCGACGGCCTGCAGGGCTGCAGGGGGGAACGAAGAGGACGCGATGGTCACAGCCGCGTGCATAGAGCTCTTTCAGAACTGGATACTCGTGCACGACGACATCGAAGACAGGTCAGAGCTGAGGCGGGGTGAGCCTGCTCTTCACAAGAAGTATCCGGAGTCTCTCGCCCTTAACGCCGGGGACGCCCTCCACGCAAGGACCTGGGAAGCGCTACTCAGGAACCGTTCCACTATCGGGCTCGAGCGGACGTTCAGGGTGATGGAGGAGTTCTCGCGGATGGTGGACGTGACCACCGAGGGGCAGCACATGGAGCTCGCGTGGGTCGCCTCAAAGAGGTGGGACCTGAAGGAGGACGACTACTACGAGATGTGCACCAGGAAGACCTCGTGGTACACGGTGGCTAGCCCGTGCAGGCTGGGGGCCATAGTGGCGGGTGCAGGCGCAAAGGTCCTCTCCGACCTGGAAGACTTCGGGACGAAGCTGGGCGTCGCTTTCCAGATTCAGGACGACTCGTTGAACCTAGTGGGAGATGAGAAGAAGTACGGCAAGGCGAAGTCAGACGACATCCTGGAAGGGAAGAGGACCCTCATACTCCTGCACCTTCTCTCCGCAGCGACCCAGGGAGAGAGGGACAGGGTCGTCTCCATCATGAACAAGAGGAGGGAAAGGAAGACCAGGCAGGACGTGGCCTTCGTCCTCGGCCTCATCGACAGATATGACGCAGTGGGCTACGCGCGCAAGCGGGCCGCGGAGCTGTTGAAAGACTCGCTATCTACCCTGGAAGGGATCCCGTGGAAAGGGGACAGGAAAGCCGTGGGACTCCTTCGCTCCTTCGCCAAATTCGCAGTAGAGAGGGAATGGTAGCCGAAGAGCTGGGAAAGGACGCTCTGGACGCCATAGAGCAGGCAGCCCTTTCGAACGCGACCAGGCACGGAGGGAAGGCAGAGGTGGGGGCGATCGTCGGGAGGGTTCTGGGGGAGATGCCAGAGCTCAGGTCCAGGGCGGCGGTCGTCTCGAAGGAGGCGGCTGCGGCGGCCGGGAGGGTAAACGCCCTCACGCTTGAAGCGCAGGAGAAGCTCCTGGCGGAGAAGTTTCCCGGGGTGCAGGCGCGCCACGAGGAGAAGGGGAGGGTGGGCCTTCAGCCCCTCCGCAACGCCGTCAAGGGAAAGACTGCATTCCGCCTTGCGCCCGAGCCGTCCGGTTACATGACCGTAGGGCACGCTATGGCTTGGACAATCAACTACCTCTACAAAGAGATGTACGAGGGCGAGCTCTGGCTCCGCTTCGAGGACACGAACCCCCGGAAGGTCCTCCCGAAGTATTACGACAGCTTCAGGAGAGGGACCGAGTGGCTGGGGGTCAGATGGGACCACGAAAAGAGCATCTCGGACGACATGGAGATCATATACGAGAGCGGGAGGAAGCTGATAGAACTCGGGAGAGCGTACGCCTGTTCATGCGACGAGGCGAAGGTCAAGCGCCTTAGGTTCGAGGGGACCCCTTGCGAGCACAGAGGAGGTTCCATTGATGCGGACCTGAAGGTCTGGGACGAGCTGCTAGCGAACAGGCACAGGGAGGGGGCTTATGTGATCAGGTTCAAGGGAGACATGCAGAGCCCCAACTACTCCCTCCGGGACACTAACCTGTTCAGGGTGATCTCCCAGCCACATCCGCTCACAGGGACCAGATACTCGCTTTGGCCCACCTACGACCTAGCCAACGCCGTAGAGGACGAGATCTGCCGGATAACCCACGTCCTGAGAAGCTCCGAGTTTCGCGACGAGCTGCAGCAGCTGATCCGCGACGCCCTGAAATTCAGGCGGATCGAAGTCATACAATTCTCGCGTTTCAACTTCAAGGGGACTCCGGTCTCGAAGAGACTCCTCAGGCCCCTCGTCGAGAAGAATGTGGTCTCCGGCTGGGACGACCCGAGAATGCCTACGGTTGACGGCCTCAGGAGGCGGGGGATCGTCCCGCAGGCGATCCGGGACTTCACCCTTCAGGTGGGATACACGAAGACCGAACACGAGTACGACTGGAGCATGCTCCTGTCCATCAACAGGAAGCTCCTGGACCCTGTCTCCAAAAGGATCTTCTTCGTCCCGAACCCGGTACAGTTGGTCGTGGAAGGGGCTCCCTGGAAAGAGGTGACGATCCCGTTCCACCCGCAGAAGGACCTGGGGGCGAGGAAGGTCTCAGCCGCAGGCAGATTCCACATCCCTTCCACCGACGCGATGACCCTCAAGGAAGGCGCTGTCTTCAGGCTCATGGACCTCTACAACGTCGAGCTCTCGTCCACGGGCGCCCCGCTCAAGGCGAAGTACGCTGGGGATGGAGTGCTCCCCGAGGCCAAGAAGCTGCAGTGGGTCGCCGACGACCATGTCGAGGCGACCGTTTCCGTCCCCGGGGAGCTGTTCCTTGACGGGGGCGTCTACAACAATGACAGCCTCAAGGAGGTGGCTGGGTATGCCGAGAAGGCCGCCTCGTCCCTCGAGCCGGGTGACATAGTCCAGTTCCCAAGGTTCGGCTTCTGCAGGCTCGACTCCCCCGGGAAGTTCATCCTCTCCGGCTAGCCTTCGCAGGCCAACCGTTTATATGACGGTCGAGAAGGGCCCGACTGGGAGATTTGAAAGATGACCCCAGACAAGAAGCCCTACTACATCAAGTTCGAGACTCCGAAGGAAGTATCTGAAGCTGCCTACGAGGTCCTGAGGCAGGCTTCCCGCACAGGGAAGGTAAGGAAGGGGACCAACGAGTCCACGAAGGCGATCGAGAGGGGGGTTGCAAAGCTCGTCGTGATAGCCGAGGACGTCACCCCGCCTGAGGTGGTGGCGCACCTGCCGATACTGTGCGACGAGAGGAAGATCCCATACGTGTTCGTCCCTTCGAAAGACCAGATAGGCCCTGCCATCGGCATAGACGTCTCTACGGCTTCTGCGGCGGTCCTTGACGCCGGCGAAGGCTCTCAGATACTCGAGCAGGTCACCCAGGAGCTTTCGAGGCTGAAGAAATCCGCATGAGCAGCAAGAGAGAAGCCGAGACACTAACCCCTGCCGAGGTCGTCCAGATCGTGGGAAGAACCGGTGTGGCCGGTGAGATTACACAGGTGCGGGTGAAGATCCTCGAAGGGAAAGAGAAGGGGAGGATCCTGACCAGGAACGTGAAGGGGCCCATCAGGCTGGCGGACGTGCTGGTCCTGAGAGAGACGGAACGCGAGGCCCGGAAGCTGAAGTAGGGCCTTACGGTTCACTTCCTCAAGCCCTTCCTGACCCTTCGGACGACCTGCCGCCTGTCCGGATTCGCAGCTCAGATTTTCGGTCCGTCGCCAGCCTTGCCCGTCCTACCCGCGAGCGGCGCTTCGGCGCGGGGCTACTTCCGTATCGCGGCTTCGAACCCTGCCAGGTTCTGCGGCCGGAGATAGGCGCCGTGAGCCATGGCTGCGACGTCCCTCAGCTCCCCCGACGCGCTGTTCGAAAGCTCGATGACGTCCACCACGACCGAGGAGCCGCCCAGCTCGTCAGCCACGGTCTTGGCAGGGGGCCCGTCGTTCCCTCCGTCGCTTATCAGCTTCACCACCTTTTCCTTCCTCATCGAGTCTGACGTGCTCTTGATCCCATATCTGAGGGCGTCGGCCAGCGGGCTCCCGCCCCTGCAGCCAGCCTCTTCTAGTCTGTAGAGCTCGAGCGAGGCAGGAGGCGGGTTGAGCGGCACCACGACCTCTATCTGCGTGGAGCCCGGTGTCCCGAGGAGGCGGTAGAACGAGATCCCCATCCTTATCGGCCAGGGGAAGTACGACACGGGCCAGTGTTCGGCGATGTAGTTCGTCAGCCCGGTCTTCACCATCTCCATCTTGCTCATCCCGGACGACTTCAGCTTCCCCCCCATGCTCCTGGAACCGTCTATGACGAAGATGACGTCTCTCGCCTTGGACTCGTCGTAGCTCATTGCCGACGTTACGTCCACACCAACAAACGTATAAAAAAGATGGAAGGCGAGGTGCAACGTTGGCGTTCAAGGTAGCTAACCAGGCTCCTCTTGCCCCCAACCCGGTGATAATGGCGTGCATGGGGCATGCAGGCGTAGGGATAGGCGCAGAGGCGTACAGGTGGGTCCTCGTCGACGTCGGGGCCAATCCGAGCGCCCCGACCCTCAAAGGAGAGAAGCAGCAGCTCGAGGTCCTGAGGAGATATGGGAGCACGATACTGAGATTCGGCGCCTCGCTCCGCAGGGGAGAGACCCCGCTTGTTCCGCGGGCTCTTCTGGTAGACCTGGACCCGCGTTCTGCCAACCTGATACTTCAGTCGTACCCTCAGCTCTTCGCGATGAAGGACAAGCACGCGGTCTACGGGCTTGGGGGCGCCGCGAGGAACTGGGCTGAAGGGCGCGGAAGGTTCAGGAACGAGATAGTCGGTAAGCAAGACATCGCGTCGAGGATTCAGGCGATTTCACCGGAACCTGTGAGGGGCTTCATAGTCCCCTTCAGCATGGGTGGAGGAACCGGGGGTTCCTTCTCTTCGGAGTTCATGTCGTATGTCAAGGAGAGCCCGACCCTGGGTCACGCCACCATCGCCACCTTCGGGGTCCTCCCGGAGATAGGGTGGGACCCGATCATCTACGGGCCGGCGCACATCAGTGTTGTGCTGAACATGGCCTACCAGATCCGATATTCGGACGCTCCCATCCTTATGGACAACAAGGAGCTCCGTTTCCAGGCTGACAAGCTCAAGGGGATGCTCGATTCACGTTCGTCCATCGTCGACGAGCTGCCAAAGCAGATCCGAGTCGGGTGGCACGACTACCGAGACATGAATCTGCTGGCTGCCCACGTGATAGCAGAGTTCATGGACTCGTTCATCCGAGAGACCGAATGGGACATGTCCAACTACAGGACCTGGCTCGCTGCTAGCAAACCTAAGTTCGTGGTCCCGTGGCTCATCCCGCTCGTCCCCAAGGGAGGGTCCGACATCAAGGCCGTCGAACAGGCCCTAGACGAAGGGAACGACGGGTTGCTCTTCGACCTCTCCCAGGACGGAGAGATCGAGAAGGGGAAGACCGATTCTGCCTGCGTCCTAGTCAAGAGCAGCTCGCGGCTGACAGCCGAGAACAGGGAATTCTTCAAGAAGCTGCTCGCCGACAAGTACGGCATCCAGGACAAGCGGGTGATTTTCATCAAGATCCCTACCCTTCCAGGGGAGCCCGCCTCTGTCCTCATCCTTCTCAATATCAAGGGGATCAGCAAGAAGCTCCTCCCTCTCATCGCCGAAGCCGAGGACGCATGGGACTCGTACAAAGACGAATACCAGACCAGGAACCTGACCCACGAGGAGTTCAAGAAGGCCGTGATCGAAGTCTCCAGTCATCTGGGTTAGGGGAGTTTGGACCTCACCGAGCTGGAAGTCGAAGCCGGGCGGCTCTTGGACGAGCAGCGGAGGCTAAGGGCGATAGATGCCGAGCTCGAAGCGCTCTCTCAGGAGATCAAACAGGACCCGAAGCGGAACGAAAAGGACAAGGCGTTCTATGCGCTGATAGGGATGGACTGGTCAGACCCGGGGCACCAGGATCGGGCTTCCGTCCTGAGGAAAGAGAAGGAAAGCGCGCGTCGGGCCATCGGCGAGGTCCAGCACAAAGTCCTGGAAGGGCTCAGCTCCAGCGGGCTCGTGATCCCCCTCGACCCGTCCCCCTCTAGGTCAGAGGGCACCAACACATTCGGGTTCAGATCAGGAGCGACCTTCCCGAAGACCGTCGAAGGGCTCTCTGCCATCCTGGGGATCCCTTCTCCTCTGAAGATCGGGGACGTCACCATCTACGGCGACCGAGTAGAGGTGGCAGACTCGGACGAGTACTTTGCGAAGAAGAAGCTGGTGGACGCCTTCGACGACGTACGAAAGGCCGTCAGGCGGAGGCTCGCGTCGCAGCCGGAAGGCAAACTTTAGAATTCAATCAACCCAGGTGGGGCCGGTATCGTGTCAACCGTAAAGCGAATCACGGGTCTCTTTGACAGGATGCGAGGCCCTCTTAGCAAGATTACCAGTAGCACGGCTTTCCCCAAGGACGACGAGCTGGCGCAGGCGGTCATCCAGCGGATAGAGGTCGACGGCGAAGATTACACTGCGCCTCCCACCTATGGAGACCACGAGCTGACGTGCAAGCGCCTCGTGCGCCGGCTAGACTGGCAGCTCAAGAATTCGGGGATAACCGTCGAGGAGCTGATAAAGTCCTATCCGGGCGAAGTCAAGGCCCTCCTGCTGCTGAAATCCTACGAGAGGTCAAAGAGTAAGAAGGAGTCAGTGAGCCTCAGAGACAGGCTCATTGCCATGGGTTTCAAGCTCATCCAGTCCGGGGTCTGGATTTTGCCGCCCACCAAGACTCTCGCGGGGCTGGACAGCCAGGAGTCGTTGAAGCTCTGGTTCAGGCAGGAGATGTCAAAGCAGGTGGGAAAGCAAGTAGACTACGTGTTCCCGTTCGTCGCCCTGGTCGACCTGAAGAAGACGGTCTCCGAACGCAGAGGTATAAGGAAGATGCCTGTCGCCAGGACTCTTTTCGCAGTGCTTTCTCTGGAAGAGGTGGTCCCCTACAGCCACCTCTACGCTACCATGAAGTCCAGGGGGCTCTCTGCCAAGGACATCGTCCTCTCGGGGGACGTGCCCTTTCTCGCGAGCGCGTTCGCCGACGGCGGGGACCTTGAAGGGATCCACCTCCACGACCTGGAGGTCGGCCAGAACCTGAGACGTCTGACAGGCGCTGCCAGCATCGACCTGGAGGGGCTGGCGAACCTGGGACCGGACACCATAGCCAAGGCACTGGATGGAGTGGTGGCCCACCCGAAGGACTTCGCCCAGAGGCTGATCGTCGAAGCGCAGTATTGGATGAGGTTCCTGGGCGGAACGGTTCCGTCCTAGAGCCAAGGGAACTGCGCGGGCGTACCCGGGGGCGCCGTCTTTATATTCCGAGCTCCAAAGGCACCCGAAAGGTCGAGGTGCGGTAGCCTGACATGTACGTTCCAAAGAAATGCGTCTTTTGCGGCAGGGAAGTCAGGCTCGGCTCCGGCATCTTGTTTGTGAAAAACGACGGCTCCACCAGATCTTACTGCTCGTCGAAGTGTAAGGTCAATGAGCTGAAGCTCGGAAGGGACCCTCGCAAGCTGAAATGGGCGAGGAGGCCCCTGAAGAAATGAGCACGACCGAAGAGACGCTCATAGTGGTGAAGCCCGACGGAGTGAGGCGGGGGCTCGTCGGCGAGATCATCGGGCGGTTCGAGAGAAAGGGGTTGGTCATCAGAAGGCTCAGGATGCAGACTCTGTCCAAGCCGCAGGCCGAGGAGTTCTACAGCGTCCACAAAGAGAAGCCCTTCTTCGGGGAGTTGGTGGCGTTCATAACCTCGGGGCCCGTCGTGGGGGTGGTCCTGTCTGGCAGGGACGCCGTGGCCACGGTCAGGAGGATGGTCGGGGCGACCAAGAGCTGGGAGGCGGCGTCGGGGACGATAAGGGGTGACCTAGGGCTCGGGTTGACAGACAACACGATCCACGCGTCCGACTCATCAGAGAGCTTTGAACACGAGGAAGCGGCTTTTTTCGGCAAGGCGCCAGGGTGAGGGCATCTTAAGGGGCTGCATGGGAAGTGTCGGTCGAGAGCGGCCGGATGCGACAGCCTGTGGTGGTCATCCTTGGCCACGTAGATAGCGGAAAGACCTCACTCGCCGACAGCCTCAGGGGAACGGGCGTCCAGGCCCGCGAAGTGGGAGGGATAACCCAGGAGATAGGCGCTAGCTACTTTCCCATGGAGGCCCTGGTGCAAATCTGCGGGCCCCTGCTGGACAGGGCCGGAGGGGAGCTGCAGATTCCCGGGCTTCTCATGATCGACACCCCAGGCCACGCCGTCTTCTCCAACCTCCGGCTGCGCGGGGGATCTGCCGCGGACATCGCGATTCTGGTCGTCGACGTGTTGAAGGGGCTCGAGAACCAGACACTCGAGAGCATAGACATCCTCAAGCAGCGGAAGGTCCCGTTCCTCGTGGCCCTCAACAAAATCGACATGATCGCCGGCTGGAAGAAGGGAAGCAAGGGGGCGCTACAGGAAGTCATGAAGCAACAGCCTCCGGCGTGGGGGGACGAGCTCGAGGAGAGGCTCTACAACATGGTTGGGGGCCTTTCAAGGCTCGGGTTCCAGTCGGATGCATATTATCGGGTCAAGGACTTCCGCCGGCAGGTGTCCGTCGTACCAGTGTCTGCCAGGGCGTCGGTAGGAATACCTGAGATGCTCGCCATGCTTATCGGGCTCGCCCAGCAGTTCCTGAAAGAGAAGCTGCAGGTGGCAGACGCCAAGTCAGCGAGGGGGATAATCCTCGAGATGCAGGAAGAGGTGGGGATAGGCCAGACGGCCAACGTCATCCTCACGGAGGGTTCCCTGCACGTGGGTGATTCCATATCGCTGGTAAAAAGGGACGGCGCATTCAAGTCGAAGGTCAAGGCTCTCTTCATGCCGAAGCCCATGGACGAAATGAGGGACCCCAGGGACAAGTTCACCCCGGTAGACTCGGTGTACGCAGCCGCGGGGGTCAAGCTCGTTTCTCCCGACCTCGAGGGAGTGGTAGCAGGGTCTTCGGTCGCGTCCTTCTCTTCGGAGAGGGAGTTCCAGCTACTGAAAGCTGAGATGGAGAAGGAGCTTTCGAGCATCGTCGTCAAGACTGACAAGATGGGGGTCATCGTGAAGGCTGGGAGCATAGGGGGGCTCGAAGCCGTCCTCAGAATGCTCGAGGAGAGGGGGGTCCCCGTAAGGGAGGCTGACATAGGCGACATTTCCAAGAACGACATAGTTGACGCCCAGGTAGTCGGGGAGCACGATCCCTACCTCGGAGCCATCTTGGGATTCGACTCGAAGGTCCTCCCCGAAGCGAAGGATCAGGTCGGCTCCAGCCCGGTCTTCGTGTCGTCCATCATCTACGAGGTGATCGACAGCTACGTGGACTGGGCGGTTGCGAAGAGGGAGTCGGACGAGAAGGCAGCGCTATCCAGCCTGACCAGGCCGTGTAAGCTGAAGGCAATGCCGGGGGCCTTCTTCAGAAACAGGGACCCGGCGGTCTTCGGCGTGGAGATCATCGCCGGGAAGCTGCATCCGAAGGTCCGGCTGATGAACACCCTGGGGACCGAGTTGGGCACGGTGGAGCAGATTCAAGACCAAGGGAAGCCACTTCCTGAGGCCAAGAGCGGGGACCAGGTGGCCATCTCTGTTGACGGGCCGACCCTGGGACGGCAGGTCAGGGAGAACGACACCCTCTACGCCATGCCCCGGAGCCACGAAGCGAAGGCGTTGAGGACGAAGCTGTTGGGTTCTCTCAACGAGGCAGAGCGGGAGGTCCTCGAAGAGATAGTCGCGATAAAGTCGAAATCCGACCCGATGTACGGGTTCTAGGTTTATCTACCGGTCAGGTTCGGAGCAGGTCCAGTTGGTCAGCTTCAAGTTGGTTCTGTCGGACCCCAAGACTGGGAAGTCCGAGGCCCAGGAGGTCAAAGACGCGAGCGCACAGCTGTTGATTGGGAGGAGGATAGGGGATGTCATCGACGGGACTACTATAGGACTCGCCGGGAGGTTCATGATTACGGGCGGAAGCGACAAAGCAGGTTTCCCCATGAGGGCTGACACCCTCGGCGGGGGGAAGAACTACGTCCTCATGACCAGGGGGGTAGGGTACCGAGGGAAGGAGGAAGGAGTGAAGAAGCGGAGGTACGTCAGGGGAAACACAATCACCGAGGAGACCTACCAGTTGAACGGCAAGCTGGTGGACGAGAAGTCTTCCTAGATTCTGCAAATCTGCGTCAAGTTTATCAAATCATCGGCGCCGCCAACGCTGAAAAGTAGAAATATCTAGCGTCCCCTCGCGCAGGCATGGCCAGGCTTGATGACCTCGACATGAAGATCCTCTCCTCCCTCTACGCGGACGCATCGACGTCTGTCCCGAAGCTTAGCAAGGAGATGGGCGTCAATCTGTCGGTTATGTACAGCAGGATAAAGAGGCTCCAGAAGCGGGGCGTCATCGAAAAATTCACGGTCCTGGTCAACGAGGACAAGCTCGGGATGAGGGCCGGGGCCCTGGCAGGCCTGAACATCGACCCAAAGCAGAGGGAGGCGGTCCTGAAGGAGATCGAGAAGATCGAAGGAGTGCGTCTGATACGAGAGGTGACGGGAAGGTTCGACATCATCGTCGACCTCAAGGGGCAGTCGCTGGACGAGCTGCACCGGACGGTCTACGACGTGCTGGGCAAGAACCAGGGCGTGATGCATGCCGAGATCTTCATGGAGGTCTCACGCAGGAACCCTACGGTGACGTTCAGGATAATGGAATAGCCCCCAAGGTTCATATGCACGGGAGGACGGTCGCCGAACCGTGGACCCCCTGATCTTGCTCGACCAGGCGGTGGCCCAGGGGAAGGTGCCAAGGGTCATGGCCAAGAAGGTCAGGACCAGGCTGGGATACGTCCAGGGAGCGGTGGCCAGAGTCGAAAGGGCAAGCGGGCTCCGCTACCCTCCTTACTATATCGAACCGAGCCTTCCGGTCTCCAAGACTGGGGCCGAGTATGGGCAGATGGGCGTCCTATTCGCAAGGGTGATCCCCACAGCCGTCAATGGGAGCGTCCTCATACTCGTCCAGTTCTCAGCTGCCCTGGTGGCGTTCGGCACGAAGGCCACCATAGAAGCCGTGGCGGCGCACGAGTTCACCCACTACATCGAGCTCGTGAGAAAGCTCAGCACCAAGGACATGGCCAGCGACGAAGTGGCGACCACCCTCTACGAGGCGTCATATGCTGACTCGGAACGCCTTGTGCCTCCGAAGCTGGTCTTCTCCGAAAAAGCGCTCGTCTCCCTGGTGAGCCGCAAGTTCAAGGAGAACCTCTCGGACGCCGCCCTCAACAAAAAGGTCGGAGAGTCTTGGATAGGCAAAGGCCTCCCGATGAGGTGGGTGGGCCCCGAAGAGAACTTTGTGAAGCTCCCCATGGAGGCTGTGGCTTCGACGAAGTTCGACCCGGCAGTCTTGTCCAAGGTCGCCGAGCTGCAAGAGAAGACCAGGGCTTGAGGCTAACCGACTTCGAGCGAGCCTCCCTGAGGGACCTCGCGCAGGGCCTTGCCGGTCACTCCGAGGTGTCGGGGGTGGCCGCGTACGGGTCCAAGGTGGCGGGGTACTCCAGGCCCGACTCGGACTATGATCTGATCGTCGTCCTGAAGCGGTTCAAGGAGGGGGTCCGCTACAGGTATGTGGGCTCGCCACTGGAGGGTTCGGCTCTGATGGTGGACGAAGGGATGATGGTGGAGGACGCGCGATCCTCTTACCTCGGAGAGTTCGTAGTGGGTCGGCTGCTCAACGTCTACGAACCGCTCTCAAACAGCGAGCTCTTCCGGTCGGTGGAGCTCGAGTACAAGCGGAGGGTCGCCATCGAGGCGCTCCTCGACCTCTCCTCGGATTACGGGGAGTTTGGGCGGCACCTTCTGATTCCCTACGATTACTTCCTCTTTGATAAGCTCCACAGGAGGTCTTCCATCTACCCTCCTGCTGCCTACAGCTATGTCCACACCTACACCTCAAAGCTCGGCGACGAAAACAGGCGGATCTCCATCGAAGGGTTCCGGGCCGCCGTCGAGCCGCTCCATGCGAGGGGACTGGTCGTGGCAGACGTGGACGGGGTCAAGATGGTCCCAGAGAAGCTCAGAGGCGACGCCTTCACCAGGGTCCAGTCGATGTTTTCTGTCACGGCTCGCGGGGTGACGCAGTACGCCGTCCACGGCTACGCGGGAAGGGTCGGTCCCTCGGTTTTCAGCAGGGAAGCGCTGTCGAAGCTTAGGAGGATGAGGGAGGCCCCGCCTCGCTTCGGCCCCCTCGAGCGTCCCCGGTCGCTCCTGAGGCTGCGGGAAGGCTCGGTGATCCCTGATGCGTCCCTTCTGGTCAGCGAGCTCGCCGGCATGCTAGGACTCGAGACCTACTCCACAGCAGAGAGGGACATCGGGGAACCCTACTCGACGACGCGGGTGCTCACCTTCACTGCCGGCGCCATATCGAAGTCGGTGGTCGTGAAGAACTATACAGACGTGAGGTCGCTGAAGTGGGCCCTGCTCGGGGTCTGGGCGTCGGCGGCCAACAAGTTCAGCACGGGCTCCCTGTCACGGCTGGAGCGGGAGTACGGGTCGACCCTCGCCCTGAGGGACAGGGGGGTGCTCGTCCCGAAGATACTGGCGGTGGCTCCCGCCGAGCGGATTCTGATCAAGGACTACGTCGAGGGGCCTACGCTCGCCTCGGAGATCAACTCCTTCCTGAAAGGGGGAGCAGAGGAGCTGCGTTCCGTCTCGGCATACGGCGCGCTCATGGCGCGGGTCCATGGCGGGGGGATGGCTCTGGGGGACACGAAGCCCAGCAACGTCATAGACGCCAAGGATGGGCTGTATCTCACCGACCTGGAGCAGGCTCATGCAGGCGGAGACCAGGCATGGGACGTGGCCGAGTTCCTCTACTACACCGCGAAGCTCTCGAACAAGGAAGACTCGATGAAGAAGGTGGCCACGGCCTTCCTCGATTCGTACTCGAAGGGGGGCGACAGGACGAGCGTCGCGAAAGCGAGAGGGTCGAAGTACATCGGGCCCTTCAGGCCCTTCCTCACTCCTGGGATGGCGAGGATGCTGAAGGACCTGATGGCCGCCTATGCCTAGGACTTCAGGTAGGTCGTATATCCGCAGTGGCCGCAGGCGAGCCTGTCGCCGTGCTGGGCCATGAAGTATCCCTTGCCGCACCGCGGGCACTCCTTCCTGAGCCTGCCTAGGGTCTCACCGTCTATCTTGTAGAGCTTGTGGACCTGTATCCTCCGCTTCGGGGCTTTCGGCTTCTCTTTCTTCTCCGGCTTCTTCTCTTCGACAGGTGGAGCAGGCTGCGTCGGGGCAGCGGGGGGCGCAGGGGGTGGAGACGGCTGCTTCGACAAGATTACTTCTTCGCCTCGGGGGCAGGAGTTGCGCCCTTCTTCTTCCTTTCCTGCTTCAGCTTTTCGCGCTCTTCCTTGGTCAGCGTCCTCTCCTCGAGATGCCTAAGGTGGATTCTTTTCTTAGACCCGGCAGACCCGTACACGTAGAACCTCCCAGTGAGCTTGGTGGTCCCCGATTGGCCGTCCAGCCGGATCAGAGCGACGTTCTCGGGCGGGACGCCCATCGCCTGGGCTACCGCCGCTATCGCCTCCTTCCTAGATATCTTGCCCGCCCTGTCATCGAGCGACAGCTCAACATAGGACCTGTCCAGGACCTTGGACTCGGACTTCTTCTCGACCTGCAACTTTGGCCCACCCGTATTTCACAAGGATATTAAGTTGAAGAGGCCCCATAAAACGGAGTGAAGCTAGGCTACCATCCTGATCCCCATCTTCGCGAGGAGCGCCCTGCTCCTTGATTTCGACACCCCGTCCACCTTCACCGCTACGACCCCCACCCCAGGTTGCCCATAGAGTACCAGGGCGGAGACCGGCGCCATCCCGACTGCCAGGAGGGTCATGAGGTCCTCCTCTCCGTCGACGAGGACCCTCACCGGCTTCCTCCCGCCGAACGCCTCCCTCATTCCCTCGATTGCCTCAACAGTGAGCGTCCCCGCGGGGTTCTTCACCTCCACGAGCCTGATGTAAGGGACCGACGGCGGCTCTCTCTTGTCCCGCCTCTCCAAGCCGTCCACTACCTGGATGTCGGGAACCCTGCCGAGGGACCCGGCGGTCTCCGTCACCCTGTCTCCGACCGTGATAAGCATCGGAGACCCGGTCAGGAGCCGCTTGAAACCCGCTTCCGCCGATTCATCCGTGTCGAAGACACGCCCCAAGGGGGCCGAGAGGGTCTGCCTCAGCTCTCCCGGGAGCTTATAGGCCCGAGGCAAGGGGCTAGCTTACCTTTAGCGCGTACCTGCCTGGCTTCGCGATCCCAAGGGTCTTTGCGACCTGGGACTTCTCAGCGTTGATTATGACTATGAGCCCCGACCACTCTTTGCTGAGCTCGGTCGAGCCGTCGTTGGGACATGCCTTCTCGGTCGTCAGCGCCTTGCACTTGCGGCAGGCGAGTTCCCTCATCGTCTATTACTTCTCCGTTCTTTCGGCAGCCTTGCGGGCCTTCCCTGCCTTTGCGACCTCTTCGTCGATCCACTCGAAGGCGCCGAGGAACGGCTGCCTGCAGGTGACCCCTATCTTCCCCATGGATATCCCGTGGCCGAGACTGACCGCCGTTATCCTCACCCTGACCTTGCTCCCGACCCGAAGGGTCCTCTTGCTCTGGGAGGCGGTGATGATTCCAGATTTCACGTCGCTGGTGAGATAGTCGTCCGTTATCTGGCTCAGGTGCAGCAACGCATCGGCCGGTCCGATCCTGACGAACGCGCCGAAGTCTGTGACCTCGACTACCTCTCCCTCGACCAGCTCCTGCTTCAGGGGGTAGAAGGAGAGCACCTCGAACTTCACTCTGTGGTATGTCGCGCCGTCCCCGGCGATGATCTTGCCCACCTTGTCCACGTCCACCTTCGTGACCAGGACGAGGTACCCTTGGTCCGGATTGATGGTGCTCTCGTACTTTAGCTTCAGCAGCTCGAGAGCCACCTTCTCGAGGGGAGACCCAAACTTCTCGGGGGGGACCCTGACTACGTCGTTGAGTTCGACTAGTTGAAACATGAACTATCCAGAAACTATCGCACCCCTTTGAATCAGCGATTTTAATCTTTAGCCGCCATGAGACGGACGCTCCCCTCATCCCAGTGAAGGGGGGAGTGCCCTCTTATGGGCGGACTTGCGGTGCAGCTCCAGGGCCTTCCTGACCGCGCTCCTTGGGAGCCCTGCGTCGGCTGCCGCCTCGTCAACGCCCGTCTTCAGGTCGAAGAGGGAGTGGAGGGCGACGTCCAGCCTGTCGTATTCGGCCGGGAGCTCGTCGCTGGCCCTCTGGCCCGGCCAGAGCTGAGGGGAAGCCGGCTTGTCGACGACGCGCCTAGGCAGGCCTAGGTGGGCACCGAGCTGGCGGGTCTGAGTCTTGTAGAGGTGGACTATAGGGAGGAAGTCGACCCCGCCGTCCCCGAACTTGGTATTGCCGCAGAACACGTAGCTACCATTTCGCTCAACGAGCACGTTCTCAAACGGAGGGACTGACGGACACCATACTTTGCCCTCGTAGTGAACCTTCTTCGCATTGGAATTCCGAATCGTGCGGCCCCTCTTCACCTTGCGGGCATAGATAATTTCGTACGATTTCGAGGACCTGGTGATTTTGCCACTCTTCAGTCTTGATATCCTCGTGGTTCTAGTTCGGACTTTTGGCATCCTTCCGATTTTCACGCACAACTGAACAAAATCGTCCTTCAAGCGGGATGAGCTTGTGTGATAGACCTCCCCCTTCCCCTCGCTGCCATCGCTAGCCCTTAGGCCGTGAAGCAGGAAGGTCAGATAGTTTGAGGGGTACTCGAGTATCCATGGGGGGATGTGCTTCTGACGAGCGCCGAATCCGCACTGACTGAACAGGTCAAACAACCCTTTAGATGGGACTCTCACCAAATCTCTCGTCAAGGAGTAGCTGATTTCGTACCTCTCGAGGATTCGGATGAGTCGTTGGCGGGCATCCGCTTTGGTATAATTCGGGAGCGCGAAGTCGGTCTCATACGTATCATATGCCTTCATCCTGGGCCTGGAGACCTGTGGTGAAAGAGCGAGGACTCTTCCTCTGGCGTCTCGGACCCGCGCGTGATGTTCGCCTCTTGTGAAGTCGGAATCCACGGGGACTACCGTCGTTCCCCTTGCAGCACAACCATCCCCGATGAACAACCCGAAGACAAAGAGCAGATCCTCCATACGAACTGAAATCGTTCGAACAACATGTCTTTGGCTGAAAGTAACCTGGAACTCCGTGGGAAGGTCTCCCACTCCGTCCCATCCTGCAGGTGTCGGAACGACTGTATACTTGCGCCGTAGACATTCCTGCGCCGGTCGAAAGACCGGCTTTACATCTTGATAGTCTCCGGTGGATGATGGAATAACAAGCATCCGATGGTTCGGGGTAACCATGATGTCTGCATTTCTAGACCTGAAGTTAATCATCTCTCCATTATAATCGAAGACGAAAACGTCATCGACCTTCGATTCCTTGACTTTCTTGGTAGTGGGGTCGAATGAAAACACGACGTCGTCTGCCTTGAGTCCACCGATTCCCTTCGGACCTTGCTTGGTTACGACGCGCGTCTTCTCGTCGTAACAGAAATAGCCCAGTAGGTTCTCACTCCGGTCGTCAGTCCCTGCAACCAAGTAATTCATCTTGTTCGCGTAGAAATAGAGGATACTCATTCGTATCCGTGCCTGGAGATTGGCGTACGGCATCCGGGCTTTTCCGTCTCCCAGAGCAGACAAAAGCGATTCGAGGATAGGGGATATTCTAACAATCGCCGACCTTATCCCCCAAGACTCCACCAGCGATTGAGCGTCATCCATATCCCCCTTGGGCGTGTGGTCTGACGGCAAAAGCAGGCCAAAGACCTTGCTCTTCCCCAGTGCCCTGACGCACAGCGCTCCGACGACCGCGCTATCTATGCCACCGCTCAGCCCGACCACCGCCCCCTCGGCCCCCGCCCCGGCGACTGTCCTCCTGATGAACGCAGAGATGCGCTCCGCCTCCAGAGGGGCGTCCAGGTCTAATCCGATAGGCGCCACCCCCTCCTCGCCGCAGTCCAGCGTCTTAACTGCTTTCAGAACGTGAGGCCAGGGTCAGACGAGGCGTACCCTGCCGCCGCCGAGGGTTATCGCTCCGACGTGGGCTGCCTTCAGGGACCTAAGGAGCTCAGAGTCTACGGTGGCTACGACGGACCCCGATGTCTTGGCGGCCGAGACTATCTCATCGTCCACTCTGGCGCCCCCGCACCGCTCCGAAGAGAACTTTGAAGAGAGTTCGAGGGCTACCCTGGCGGTCCGGGCCCTGCTGCCGCCCTCTGACGCCAGGCTCTCCAGCTCCGACTTCACGCACGCCAGGAGGATGGGACGGAACTCTCCGACGATTTCGACCGTGTCTTCGAACCAGGTGGTCGGTCTCTCGACCACGGCCATCAGGAAGCTGCTGTCGAAGATGACCTGCAAACCCTATTTCAGGACGCCCGAGCCGATGAGGCGCCACCTTTCGGCGATTCTCCTGCTTATCGCAGCCCGCATCCCCATCTCTGTCGACACGGGCTTCTTGAGGTCCAGCTCCACGACGTCCCCCCTCACGGAGGTGGCCACAGCCAGCGACGACGCCGTCCCGAGGTTTAGCCTGACGGTCTCTCCAAGCTTGACCTTCTCCACCTTTACGAGGTCTGCCGACCCGACTGCCGTCTCGAGGAGCGTCACGTCCAGCGTGACGTGCTCGAGGGTGTCTGGAAGGGTCCCCACCCTGCCTATCACGCTCCCGACCATCTGGTCCCCTTTCACGAAGGTCGGGTCGAGGTGGGTGCCCACGGCGACCAGCCCGCCGGGGCCGACCCTCTCTGTCTGGCCGGCGCCTGTCTCAAGGCTCGACACTCTTGTGATCACAGGGATGAACTTCCCGCTCCTCTCTTCGACCATGCCGGGCCGCAGTTCGATCTCGTCTCCGACCTTTAGCTCGCCCCTGGTGAGGCTCCCCCCCAGCACCCCACCGACCAGGCCTCCGATCTCATTCCCTGGCCTGTTGACGTCGAAGCTTCTCACGACATACATCAGGGGGCTGGCTCCTGCATCCCTTTTGGGGGTCGGAATCACATCCTCGATGGCCTGAATCAGAGCGTCTATGTTGAGCTGTTGCTGCGCCGAAATGGGGATGATTGGAGCGCTTCCGGCGACCGTGCCCGAGACGAACTTCTGTATCTGTTCGTGGTTCCGCTCGGCTTCCTGGTCGGTGACCAGGTCGATTTTGTTTTGGGCGATGACTATATTCTTCATCCCCAGCATCTGGAGCGCCTGAAGGTGCTCCCGGGTCTGAGGCTTCGGGACGGGCTCGTTGGCCGCGATTACCAGCAGAGCCCCGTCCATCAGGAAGGCGCCCGCGAGCATGTTCGTCATCAGGCTCTCGTGGCCTGGGCAGTCGACGAAGCTCACGGCTCTGAGGAAGCCCGTCTTCTTGCCGCATACGGGGCACTTCGCGCTGGTCGAGTACGAGGCTACCCCATGATCCTCCGCGCATCTGTAGAATGCGGCGTCGGCGTAGCCAACCTTGATCGTGATGCCCCGCTTCAGCTCTTCACTGTGGGCGCTCGCCCAGATGCCGGTGATCGCTTGGGTCAAGCTAGTGTTATGCGCTATCAGGGCTCCAGTGCCTGCGACGAAGTTCGAATGCTCGGGCACAGTGAGGTCGTAGATCTTCCCCTCGTACGGCTCGACTTCGACAGCACGCACGCTGTCGAACTCGAGGGGGGTGGTGGCCAGGGCCGCCAACTGGTCCAAAGCGGGCCCGAGTTCTCTGAGGCGCTCCAAGGTCCTCTTCGATACGAAGTCGACGACAGTCGCGCGTTCTTCAGCGGTAGGGCGGTCGAGGATTCTGGTGAGCTTTTTCCGGCTCATGCCCATTTCACGGGCTATTTGTTCAAGCGGGATGGCCGCCGTGGAGAGGTGCTCGCTCATCTGCTTCCAATCCTTGGAAAGCCTTGAGAGGGAATCGTCTATCAAGCCGAGGTGGTCCTGAATGGACTGGACGAGGGTGAGCAGCTTCGGCCTGGAAATCCGGCCCGTTCTGGCGGAGGACTCGTATGCCTTGTACCATGCGGAGGCCTTAATCCCAGGCCTAGTCCCTGGCGACCGGAAACCTTCCCTCGTCAGGCCAGATCCCCGGAGGACTGACCGCAGTAATCGCGCGTCGACGGGCATGCTCAAGTCGCTCTCTTTACTGGGAATCGAGATTCTGCCGAGGTACTCGATGAGGGCTTTTTGCTTTCTGGGGGCTTCGAATCCGATGTTCGTCGCGAAGAGCTGAAGGTTCCTCCGCCCTGAAATGCTGAGCCTGTGGTAGGTCTTCCTTCCTCCCTTCACCTTCCGTGATACGGTCCCGAATCGACCGATGATTCCAAAGGAGCCGAGCAGGTACGAAATCACGACGATGTTCTTTGGATTGGCCTGAGAAACTGAAACCTGTCCTGCCTTCGTGTTGAATTCGCCGTCGAGCGTCAGGAACCAGCGGAGAAAGATGGCCCTCTGCTTGGTCGTGAGTCGGCACACCCAAGTTTGTATGGCCGATTCGAGCTTGTTCCCGGGGACGAATCCGAACTTGAACCTGAGGTAGTCCACAAGCGGCGTGTTGTTTATTCTGTAAATCCCTCCCCCGTAGGAGTGAACCTCTGCGCCGAGTTTGTCTCTGGTGATCCTTAGGAATGAATTGAGCATGTCTATCTCCACGGTTTGGGTTACCTCCACGAAACCCTTCCCACTCGACCCTTCGGACCAGACAAAGGCCAGCCACCTCACCAGGTCGTCGTCCATGTCGAACTCCTTCAACCTGCGGATGTGGCGTGCGCTTCCCCGCCTTTGGACGGCAAGGTACTCACCGGGCGAGAGGCGAGCCACCGAGGTCTCTGAGAACCATTTTAGAAGCCTCTCCTTCGGGCGACCTTGGATGGGGCGCGAGCCGTCAAGAATCCTCTTCCACGTCTTGTAGTCAATCCCTGCCTCACGGCACAGCCTGTCGTTCGAAGCTCCAGCCAGTATGCGCAGCTGATCGATTTCTCGGGGCTTGAGAGCGGCGAAAACCCTGAATCCCTCTGTGATGGTTTCAATCCTCTGGTAATCCTGCCACCTCACTATCTCGTAGGCTGCCTGTAGCCTGCTGAACGGATCCGGGAACTGATACCCCTCTGTGAGCGGAATCTGGGACAGGAAGGCGACGTGGTCTCCCGGCCGCAACTCGCTTGACTTCACCCATACCACTTTCCCGCCTCGGTTGATCAGAAGGGGGTGTTCGGGGGTGACGGCGATAGTCCGTCCTGTTCCAGTCCTGACCTTGTAGATGGGGCCCCTGTAGTCCTGCATATAGAAGAGGGAGCTTGCTTTCTTTGCCTCGAATTTCGTATCGATGCTCACAACGTCGTTCCGTCCGAACTCGTAGACCTCTCCCCCGTCGAATTTGGTCAGAAGCCTCCCGTCTTGAGCAACGAGCTCTTGGACTTCTCCGCCGGTAAGGGGGAGGCCGTTGACCAGCACATATTGATCCCACCTTAGACACTTGCCGTGGTCCACGTGCCCTGCCGTCCCAATGTTGACCTCTGGCTGCCTGGGGAGGAGGGGGCCTTCGGGGGTTCCCTCTACAAGCTTCTGCCCTGACAATAGGGTGCACGTTCAGACGGGCCTTTTAAAGTTCGGCGGAGGAGTCCGCCCGACCTGGCGGGGCCCGCTCCTCAGCGCGCCTTGACGAGAGTCCCAGGATTCCCGCCTCTGAGGGCGGCGGAGAGCGCGCCTTTCTTCAGCCCGTTCACGACCGAGACGTCTATCTGATGACGGCCAGCCGCTTGGAGCCTGAACACTTCTTGGTCGACGCAGGAGCTCGGCTTCGTGCTCATGTCGCCTGCCATGGCCCTCTTGACGAGCTTGGCAGATGGGTGAGTTCTCGGGTCTTCATCGTATATCCCGTCGACATCCCTGACGAAAACCACTCTCTTCATCCCGCAGGTCTCGGCGAAGAGGAAGACCCCTGCGTCGGCTCCCGTAGGAGGCTCGGACGCTTCCGCCCTGATGTGCTCCCAGATGTCGTATGGGGGGACCCCGTTGAAGACCACCGCCCTGGATATCTCGAGCATCGCCGGGAGCATGTGGACCATCTCCGCATGAGTGAGCTCAGCTATGCCGTAGGGGGATAGGAGGGCTCCGATTATGTGGGCGTTCAGCTCAGTGTCGAGCCTCCTCAGCTCGGCTCTCAAGCCGAGGGGGAGACCCAGATCGCTCGCCACGGCAAGGACGTGCTTCGCCCTCTTGCCGGACCCGGCAGCCACGATGACTTTGTGCTGCTTCAGGTTCCTGCGGATCTCAGCCAGAATAGGGAGAATGGCGTCTCTCCCAGAGTCGACTAGCCTTCCCCCTATCTGGATTGCGGTCACGCTCGGCATCAGGGGGTAGACCGCCGTCTCGGAGCTCCTCTTCGTCTTCTCGCTCAGGAGCGAGTCTTTCATGAAGCCCGACTGCACGTGGCGGCTCTCGCCGCTCAGCAGGTAGTCCTCGTCCCTATGCTTCGATGACTGTGCCAACTTGCTCCCCTCTCAGCGCCCTGGTGATGTTCCCGGGCTTCAGGCCGTTCACTATCTGTATCTTCCTCACGTGCTTCCCGAGTGCCATGAACTCGAGGACCGGTTGCTCGACGACCAGATCCGGGAGCTTCATGCCTATGACCTCCTTCGGCGATGCCTTCGGTATGAACTCTGCGTCGGGGTTCTTTTTCGGGTCGTCCGTGTATAGGCCGTCTTCGTCCTTCACGTACAGCATCCCGGCGGCCCCGAACGTCTCGGCCACCAGGTAGCACCCGGTGTCCGTCCTGTGCGGCGGGATGAGCCCTACGTTAGGGTACCTCTCCCAGAATGCATAGGGAGGCATCCCGGGAAAGACCACCGCCCTCCTCTCCTCTAGGTCGAAGGCGAGCTTGGAGCTGAGCTCCCCAGGGTTAAGGACAGGTATCCCGTACTTCGAAAGTAGCCATCCGACCATACGCGCATTCTGGGAGGCGACACCAGCGCCGAGGGCCGAGAGGACGCCGGTGGGGAGACCGAACTCTATGGCGAGGCTGTAGATGTGCCTCGCCCGGGTCCCGGCTCCGGTCCCGATTATGACCTTCTTGTCTGCGAGGAAGTTCCTCGTCAGCTCGTCCACCACCGGGACGAGGGCTGCCTTCCCTCTGTCTATGATGCTCTGGCCGCCGACCTTCACCACCCACGAGTCAGGGAGGAGCCTGAACCCTTTTTCGGATGGTCCCAAGGACTCCGCGAGGCCCGAGGAGCTTCTCATCGGAGCCGCGCGTGTCTGGCTTCGTATTTAAGCAGTCAGAGATTCCGAATCAGAAGAGCCTGCTCGACCTGCCGTCCACCATCTCGTAATGGTGGTCTGCCAGACTCGCATCCGATTGCTGCTGGGTCGTGAAAACCAGGTCGATCCCCCCGACGGCGCAGAGCTCTTTGTAAGCGGACATGAAGTCGTTCCTGTGGTCGATGTTAGAGAACGCCTCGTCCACCAGTATCGCCTTCGGCTTCGACAGGAGTGCGGTGGCGAGGGAGACCCTCTCCCTCATCCCCAGGCTCAGCCTGTCGACGCGCCCGGAGAACGAGATCCCGAGTCTGTCCTTCACTTCCGCGACCGTCGCCCCGTCGAGGGGTGCCTTCTTCACTTCGGCCCCCCAGCGGAGATGCCTATCCACCTCCAGGTGCGGGATCAGGGAGTCCGGGTTGATGAGCACCACCCCCCTCCTCTCTGGAGGGAGCCGGGTTACATCAGCCCCGCCGACCTTCACGTATCCCGCCTTCGGGCTCAGGTTCCCGGCGACGACGTTCAGGAAGGTGGTCTTCCCAGACCCGTTTAACCCCGACAGGCAGATGCACCCGCCATCATGCAGCTCCCCCGACAGGACCAGGTTCCCCCTCTGGAACGTGACTTGCACGTCGAACAAACGAGGCGGACTCCGCCCTCAGGGGTGCTTAAGTTGTCGCCCTGTGCTTGACGACCCTCAGCGCCACCATGATGGGGATGGACACTACTACCAGGGTCGCCGAAGCGGTCACCGCGGCGTTGAGGCCGTTTGAGCTGTAGAGGTTGAAGATCAGCACGGACGCCGGGCTGACTCCTCCTAGCCCCAGGGGGGCCGACAGGATGGCGTAGGCGACTATCACGATCGACCCGAACTCGCTCATGGACCTGCTGAGGGCGATCAGGGATGCGCCGATTATCCCGTTCCCTGAGTTGGGGAGCGCGACGGATACGAAGGTCTTGAGGCGAGAGGCGCCGAGCCCCAGGGCGAAGTCCTCCGGGGCCCTGTTCATCGATTCGAAGAATGGCTGCATCGCCTTGATGTATATCGGGGCGGAGATTATGGTCAGGGCTACGACCATCCCGAGTAGCGTGTCGAAGAAATTGATCCCTATGGAGTTCAGGAACCTTCCGGTCGGGGTGAGAGGGCTGTCGAGGACGACCAGTGCTATTCCGATGATGGGGTGGGGGATGGAGGCAGGGATGTCCGCCAGGGTCTCGGCCGCTTCGTTCTTGCTCCTTGCCAGGTGATATGAGAGAGGGGTGAAGAGAAGTATCTCAGTGACCACGGTGAGCCCTGATGCGAGCAGGGTGACCTCAATGGACCGGAGGACCCCGACGTTGAACCCTTCGGCGGAGAAGAGGGGCCCGAACCCCCAGTAGAGGAGCGCGAGGACGGGCAGGACGAGGAAGGCTAGCGGGACGTATGCGAGGGGGCGCAGCCAGTTCAGATGGTTCCACTCTCAACGAGCGCCCCGCTCGTGAGGAGCTGCGCGATGGGGGCCGGGACCTCCGTGCTGTTGTAGAGTTTGGCCGGGCTGAGGGGGACCATCCCGAACTGGGACATGTCGGAAGAGTGCTGGACTATGTAGACCACGAGCTGCAGGGCGTACGTAGTCTCGGTGCTGTCCTTGGGGACTGTGACGTACAGGTAGATGGGGCCTCCTGTCTGGAGTCCAGACGTGGTCTGATAGCTGAACTGGGCGTAGAAGCTCGACAGCGCCGGGTCTCCCAGGTTCACCTGATTGGGGAGGTCCAGCGCCTGGACGTGGTCAGAGATCGCAGCCGACTTGTACATGAAAAGGAACTGAATCTGGCCTGCTTGGAGGGGGGCGACGAGGTCGGAGGCGCTGGAAGCAGTGAAGTTGCTCTTCGACTGCAGGAGCATGTCGGTGAAGTACGATGAGTTCCCGGCATACCTGGCGCCCGCGGCTTCAAGCACCAACCACCCCCGGAACCCTGCAGGGTCCGTGTTGGGGTTGGAGATCCCGACTCTCACTGACCCCGAGACAAGGTCCGTGAAGAAGGCCTTCCAGTCGGCGGTGCTGTTCGAGGAACTCGCTGCCTGATAGGCGTTGAGGATCTGCTGGAACGCGCCGGGCTGTCCGGCCGCGCTGGTGTAACCAAGGGTCATCTGGTCGGCCGCGAAGGCGATCCCCCACCCGGAGTACTGCGTACCTAGGTCGGCGGACCCGAGGGTGGACTTCGCGACCGAAATGAACACGCTCACGGGGGCCCCCTGCGAGATCTGCGTGGCTAGGGCGTTTGACCCCCCGCCGTTCGGGGCTGCGTACGGGACCCCGGTGGAGTTGGAGAAGCCGCTGTAGAGATAGCTCGCTTCTCGCGTGTAGAGGTCGGCTGTGTAGATTATCAGGGGGGTCTTGGGCTTCCCGGTCCCATAGTAGGTGAAGTACGCGTATGTCCCTACCGAGGCGACCACTATCAGAATGACGATGACCGCAACCGCGACCGTCGACACACCTCTCTTGGTTAGGCGCATAGCGATATGCAGGCCCATGCATAACGGCCTATTTAAGCTGGCTTGTCGTGGCTGCGTCCGTTGGCCCGTGCCAAGCGGAGAAGCTCGCCCAGGACCGCCGAGTTCGAGCCCAGTTTCTCCCTGGTGCTGAGGGATGCCAGTGGGGCATCCATCGATCACATAGACGCCCTGCTCTTGCACAACATCGCGGAGAGACGTTCGATATCATCGGCCGCTAAGGTGTCAGGGATTTCTTACCGGGGCGCCTGGGACCGCATCAGAGCGATTCAGACGAAGCTCGGCCGGGAGATAGTGCTGGCGCAGGCTGGGGGCGCGAGCGGCGGGGGCGCTTCCCTCACGCCGGAGGGGGCTGCATTGATCTCCGAATACAGGAAGCTGAACACCTACCTCTTCAGCGCCCTGGGGGACAAGGATTTCTGGCAGCACATCAGCTACAGGCTCAGCGCGCGCAACCGCATCAGGGCAAGGATCCTGGAGGTGAGGGAGGGGCCTATAACATCCGAGGTCAAAATGGAGATCAGGGGGCCCGGACGCCTCACCTCGATAATCTCGAACGAGGCCGTCCAGGACCTGAGACTGAGGCCGGGGGACGAGGTCGAGGCGATCGTCAAGGCTACGGAGGTGGTGCTGGCGAAGTCGGAGCGGCCTCCCAACCTCTGAGGTTTATCTTCACGCTCAAATTATTAGACTATCAAATGAATAGATAGATTAATTAAATCCCGCCACGCATCCGGTCAGACTCGGTCTTGGCTTCGGAGATTCCCGACCTTTTCATGCGAATCTGGAGGAAGTGGCGCAGCTCGTCTCCTGTCGGGAGGGGGGACGTCACCCAGGAGCAGTACTGGATACTCCGGATGCTCTCCGTGTCGGGCCCCCAGAGGATAAAGGACCTGGCAGACAGGCTGGAGTGCACCCCGAGCACTGCGTCGGTGTCGGTCAAGAGGCTGGAGAAGGCGGGTTTGGTGTCAAGGGAAAGGAGCAGGGACGACGAAAGGGAGGTCAGGGTCATGCTGACGGAAGAGGGGGGGATAACGGTCGCGTCCTGGCGGAGAGAGCAGCTTAGGAACCTTTCGGCGCTCTTCGAGCGGCTGGATGCGAGAGAGAGGAGGGAACTCGAGAGTCTCCTCAGGAAGGTCGCCGGGCCGGAGCCCGCCGAAGGGCCAAGGAGGGTCAAGGAGATTGGCTGAGCTGACCACAGGTCAGGGTGTGGCCCCCTCTCCGCCCGCCCTGAAATCCGCGGTCAGGGTCGAGGGCCTGACGAAGGTCTACCCCAACGGCCTGAGGGCGGTCGACTCCGTGTCCTTCGACGTAAAGGAGGGGGAGGTGTTCGGGCTTCTCGGGCCGAACGGCGCGGGGAAGACGACAGTGATAAAGTCGATACTGACGCTCACTTCCCCGACCTCGGGCCGCATCTTCATCCGCTCCGTCGACGCTCTGGCGAACCAGGCTGCGGTCAGGCAGGTGATGGGATACGTTCCCCAGGAGGTCTCGGTGGACGGAGACCTGACCGCGTACGAGAACCTCCTGATCTTCTCGAAGCTGTATTACGTCGACCGAGCTGAGCGAGGGACCCGGATCAGGGAGGCCCTTCGATACATGGGGCTGGACGAGAGGTCGGACGACCTGGTCAAGACCTTCTCAGGCGGGATGATGCGCAGGCTTGAAATCGCGCAGGCCCTGGTCAACAGGCCCAGCGTCCTATTCTTGGACGAGCCGAGCATCGGACTGGACCCGGCGGCTAGGTTGGAGGTGTGGAGACACGTGAGGAAGCTGAACGAAGAGCTCCGGACTACTATCTTCCTCACCACCCATGACATGCTCGAGGCGGACAGGCTCTGCCACAGGATCGCGATAATGAACGCCGGCAAGATCGTGGTCTCAGGCTCGCCCGACGAGCTGAAGGCGGGGGTGGGAAGAGAGCTCGTCTCTGTCCGGATGGGTGGTGGAGGTCCGGGAGGGCTCGAAAGCGGGCCCGTCGTCCTCCCTCCCGGCTTCGAGTTCATGAAACAGGACGACGGCCCTGGCCCGGGCAGGGGAGCTGGGGGCCGAGAAGACGTCATCCTGGTGGGCGGACGGGCAGAGGAGGGCGTGCCCCAGATAGTCAGGGCCTACGAGGCGGCAAGGGTCGATGTCTCTTCCATCTCTGTCAGCAGACCCACCCTGGACGACGTCTTCCTGAAGTACACGGCAACGCGCATCGGCGAGGCGGAAGAGTTCAGGCAGGCCAAGTCAGCCAGGAGGAGCTTCAGGAAGCATGCCAGGTGAGTCGAATGCGGTGGCCGGGGTCCTCCACGAGAGGCAGCGGCCCGTCCTGCTCAGGTTCGTCACGAGCTCCTTGGTGGTCGCCGAGATGGAGGCGCGCAAGATCAAGCACGCCTCTTCAGAGCTCTGGATCAGGGCGATCCAGCCGGCCCTCTGGCTCCTAGTCTTCGGGTCGGCCCTGGCCGGGGTCCGGGACATCGCCCCGAGCCAGTTCAGCTACATGGCTTTCATCACGCCTGGGATCCTCTCGCAGTCGGTGCTCTTCATAGCGATCTTCTATGGGGTGACCCTTGTCTGGGAGCGGGACCTCGGCCTCCTGAACAAGCTGCTCGCAACCCCCGCCCCACGCCCGTCCATCGTCGTCGGGAAGGCGCTTGCCGCGAGCATAAGGGGGGTCTTCCAGGGGCTCCTCGTCTTGGCCCTCTCCATAGCCATCGGGACCGGGATCAGCGTCAACCTCCTGTACATCCTTGGGGTCTTCGGCGTGGTGATACTGCTCGCCATGTGTTTCTCGAGCCTGTCGATGGTCATCGCAAGCCTTGCCCGGACAAGGGACAGGATGATGGGGCTCAGCCAGGTGATAATATTCCCCCTCTTCTTCGCCAGCAACGCCATCTATCCTACGCAGATAATGCCGGAATGGCTCCAGCTCGTGGCGAAGGCGAACCCGCTGAGCTACGGGGTCCAGGCGGTCCGGTCGCTCCTGCTGACCCAGAACTTCACCATGCTTCCGACCGACCTCGCGGTCCTGGCGGGGTACACCCTCGGGCTGCTGTCGCTGGCATCCCTGGTTCTAAGGCGCATAGCGTCCTGAGCCCCCCGAGGGTCGGCGCCGAGTGCCTCGGGTTTATTACCGGCAAGAGCGAGCGCGACCGAAGTTGCGTCCCCTCTTGGCCGTCATCGGCGTCGCGGTGATCCTGGCTGCAGCGGTAGTCGTCGTGGCTCTCCCAGGGGGGACGGGCGTCCCGACCGCTCGGACCTCAGCCGGCTCGTCGCGCTCTTCGTCGACAGGGGGCGCCTTCACGAGCACCGCGGCGGGATCCAGCACCTACACCACGACCAGCAGCACGAGCACCTCCACTGTCGTCACTACGACGAGCACGACGAGGTCTACCACCACCGCCTCTACTACGTCTACCACCACCGCCACGACCCCGACCTCGACTACCGGGACGTCCTGGTACTTCGAGTCAGTAACCGCCGTCTACAACGGCTCGACGGGGGATACCACCATAACGGTCAAGGTCGTCGACAACGGGAGCTACACGATCAGCCCCTCCCGCATACACAACGTCGTCCCGTCCGGGACCACTCTGGTCGGGGGGTGGACCGCAGCCTACTACTCCAGCAGCGGGGCGTATCTCTGCACCGCCGGGACCGGGAGCGGCTGCTCCCCGGACATCGCCGGGGGCGGCTGGGTGATCGTACACATGGTCGTTTCGGGGGCGACGGAAGGGGAGACGCTGAGCCTGACATACTCCATCGGAGACGGCGGGGGGAAGACCGTGACGCACACCGTGAGCTTCACCGTCAGCTGACGCCGCCAGCCCAGGGGAGGTCGAGCATCCGCCGGCTCGACTCTCTGAAGCCGGATGGCGTCACTCCGCGAGGTACTGCTTCGACCCGGGGCGCCGGAGGTAGTACAGGAGCCCGCCCCCGAGGACTATCCCCAGGGCCCCGAGCGCCAGACTCAGGGCGTTGGCCGACACGGCGAACAGGACCCCCACGATGATGGCCGCGATAGCGTTCGCCCACCCTTCCTTCATCATCCACCGCCTGCGCCTGGACAGCCCGTAGAAGGTCGCGAGGGAGAGCACGCCGACGCCGAACAACGCGACGAGCGTGATGACCAGGTTGACCTCGGATTCGGACGCGATGAAGAGAGAAAGAGTCCCGATGAAAAGGAAGACCAACCCGACCACCAGGGCAAGAAGCGTCAGAGGGGCGGTGAGGGATGGCTTGGAAGGCCCCGGGGGGGCTGGGGGAGTCTCTCCCTTGAAGGCGGAGGCCTGAGCCTGCACCACGGGGGCGCCGCAGTTAGAGCAGAACCTGACCCCAGGCTGGACTTCCTTGCCGCAGCTGGAACAGTATGGCAAACCCCGCTGTTTCGGAACTGTTTCGTAGTTAAGCCTTTGATGGCCTGCGATTCACGAGGCCCTCCGCGCCCGCCCGGGGCGAAAGCCGGGAGGCACCGTCCTGGTCCCGTAGGCCAAAAGGAGTCGAAAACAAGGTACATTACCATTTCAGATGTTGCGCGTGCCCTTCATAGGGGCAAACGACCAGAATCCGCCCCCGAATCTCAGGGATATTGCGGAAAATGGACGATTCGTCCACCCAGCTTATATAGGAACTCCAGGGAACGGCCCCTGAAAACATGTCTACGCTATCAAGCGTACGAATGAATAAGACTAGTTCTATACTACTCGCAACTCTTCTCGCTCTCTCTGCGCTCCTCATGATAATCCCGATCGCACCGACGTATGCTTCGACTGGCCACGCCAGCCTGGCTTACGTCACCCCCAACGTCACCCACGCCACGCTCGTCCATGACGCGACTCTCTCCGAGAACGTCACGGCAGGGATCCTGAACGACACGGTCGCTCAGAACAACGTCGCGACCGCCGCGTACCCATTCGCCATCGACTTCTCGAATCCGGGAGTGACCTTCTCCGGGACCCAGTTCCAGCTCTACATGAGCCTCGACGGGTTCTCGCACATCAGCGCCTCCGACGTCCAGTACGGCCCGACCTTCAACGTAGCTGACTTCTCGCACACCGCCCCCGCGCTGAAGGCGGTGACGGGTCCGCTCGGCGAAGGGATCACAGGGACGTGGTACATCGGCAACGTGGGTGGCACCGACGTGGTCGTAGGGCCGATCCCGCTCAACATCAACAGCTCCTACAGCTTCATCAAGATCTACGACGGCTCTACAGGCGCCGTCGCAGTGACCGCAGGCACGCTCTATCCGCAGCCCGGCATACTCCTGAGCAAGACCTCGGGGGCGCCAGGGACTCCGGTGACAGTGGCCGGCGGCGCGTTCCCGTCTGGGCTCTCCGTTGACATCAACTACACCTACTCCTCGTCCGGATGGACGGGAGCAAACACCACCACGACCGGGACCCTCATAAGCGGGGTCTCGACCGGCAGCGGTTACTTCACCAGCGCGGCGACCCCGATGGTCGACGTGATGCAGGTGATCGACCAGAAGACCACCAACGTCTACACCACGGTGCCCATACTGGTCTACGCGGCCAACGACAAGGCCTCGACCCCGTATGTGGTGAACAGCGCGGAGATGGCGCTCAACCTACCAGTCTTCCACGAGTTCAGCAGAGGCATCGCCTCAATCTCGTCCTACAGCAACGCCGGCGCCCGCGTAGGCGCTGACGCGTTCGCTCTCAACCACCTCTACGGCAACGACACCGGCGCCACGGGCACGGTCGGCACCACGACGGTCGTCGACCCGGCGGTGGTCGACGCCAACGTCTTCGGGACCCTCTACATCGCGGGCAACAACTCTGAGGTCGGCGCGCCTGTGACCTTCCTGGTCGGAAGCGCAAGCGCCTCCGTCGCGAAGTCGACGGCGATGACCTCGGCGGCTGTCACCGCTGACGCCAACGGGTTCTGGAACACCACCGTCACCGTCCCCATCCTCGGCTTGGGCCACCACAACGTGTGGGTCGACCAGGGAGGGGTCTACTACAACTTCACCATCAACATACTCCCGACCCTCATACTCAACGACTCGGTGACGGGCGCGGCTTCCGGGCCGTCCTCGAACCCGAGCTCGACCATCACGGTGAGCGCCTACGGCTTCCCAGCCAACACCGTCCAGTACCTCTACTGGACTGAGATGGCCTTCGGCGACGGGAACGCCTACAACGTGGTCAACGGGTCCGTCGGCTCCAACGGCGAGTTCACCTCGACCGTGAGCTTCGCGGTCCCGAACGCCTACGGGCTCTTGCCGCACGAGGTCGTCGCTCTCTCCAACACCACCTACAAATTCGTGAGCGTTGCGGACAACGCGAGCGAGACAATCAAGATCGCCCTGGCGCACCCTGTGGGGATCGAAGGCCACGGCAACTTCACCATCACACCCACCCTAGTGGTCACCCCAGGCTCGGTCAACTCCAACGACGTCGGCACCTCAGGGTGGCTGACGGCCACCGCTGAAGGGCTCGCGCCCGGATGCAACCCTGACGGCACCACCCCTGGCGACAACCTCGGATACAGTTGCAACACACTGCTCCTGAGGCTCGGGGACTCCTCCGTCATAGGCAACTTCATCTACACAGCCGCGATTGACAACAACCAGCTCCCGCTCACCTCGAGCCAGGGCGGCGTCACGAGCGGACTGATGGCCAACGGGACCGGCGACCTCTCCTTCACCTTCCCCACCGCGGGGTACAGGCCCGGAGAGCACGTCGTGACCCTGTCCAACAACATGGCGGGCCACCAGCTCTTGGAAGCCCTAGACAGGGAGAGCGTCAACATGAGCACTAACGGAATCTACACCTTCGCGACCTATGCGTACTTCAACGTCACCACCACGGGCGACTACATCTACGGCGGCTTCGCAGCGCTCAACACTGCCATAAGCAGCGTGTCCAGCGCCGTGAGCAGCCTCTCCACCACCCTCACCAGCATACAGACCTCCCTCACCAGCATCCAGACCTCTCTGACCGGCATCAGCGGCTCCATCACGACCCTAACGTCGGACGTGACGAGCCTGCAGAGCAGCGTCAGCGGGATCGCATCGCAGCTCACTTCGATCGCATCTGCCGTGAGCGGAGCCGCTTCGAGCGCCTCCTCGGCAGCTACCGCAGCCCAGTCGGCAGCGGCGGCGGCCAGCACGGCGGCCTCGAACACCAGCGGCATAGGGAACACCTCGACCTACGTCCTCGTAGTCGCGGTGCTCGCAGCCATCACCCTGGTACTAGAACTAGCCATATTGGTAAGAAAGCTGTCCTAGACAGACAGCTTTCCTCCCTTTTGTTTTGACGCACCTAGCGTAAGCTGAAACCTCACGGACGGTCCCAGGCGCCCTCTCGGGAAAGTATTTATCGCATAGAGGCCGGCCGCGACTCCACGTGGGGACATTGAGGGCCATCATCCTCAGCGGGGGGCTCGGGATGCGTCTCCGGCCTCTCACCGACGACAAGCCGAAGGCCCTGATCCCCGTCAACGGGCGCCCTATCTCCGAGTATCAGATAGAGTGGCTCGTCAAGAGCGGGGGGGTCGACGCCGTGACGTTCGCCTGCGGCTACAAGTGGGAGAGGCTGAAGGAGCACTTCGGGGACAGGTACGAAGGGGTCCCGGTGGACTACTCGGTCGAAGACGAACCTCTGGGGACGGGGGGCGGAATAAAGAAGGCGCTGTCCGGCAAGTCGGACGACACGGTGGTGGTGACCAACGGCGACATAATCACCGACCTCCCTCTGAGGAGGATGATGGAAGAGCACCGCCAGGCAGGCGGGATGCCCGCGTCGATGCTCGTGGTCCCCTACAGGTCCAGGTTCGGCGTGGTGAAGATAGACAAGCTCAAGATGGTCAGGGACTTCGACGAAAAGCCTGCTTTCCCTGACGTCTGGATCAACGGCGGCGTCTACATCCTGAGCCCGCAGAAGGTCCTCAAAGGCCTCCCTGACAGGGGTGACATCGAAAGGGAAACGTTCCCCAGGCTTGTGAAGCACGGGGAGCTGCTCTCATACCCGTACTACGGCGACTGGTCCTACGTGGACTCGATCAAAGACCTGAAGGAGCTCGAAGAGGCTTTACAGGTGCAGGCCCAGGGCGGCCGCCTGTAAGACGGCGCTCGGTCCCGCTTAGCTCCTCGGTTCCGACGGCCTCGAGCTCGTGACTTCCGGCCCGGCAGATATTTTAGCACCCGGTGCCTCCGGCTCCCCCATGGCCGAGTTCAAGAAGGCGGTCGAAGCGTCAAAGGTCCCCCCCGACAGCATGAGGACGGTGGAAGTCGAGGGAGACTACGTCCTCATAGCCAACGTGGATGGGACGTACTACGGCATGGGGGCCTACTGCACCCACGAGGAGTGGGACCTGTCCGAGGGGACCCTCGACGGGACGGCGGTCACGTGCGCGGGGCACGGGACCGTCTGGGACCTCAAGACAGGGAAGGGGGTCTTCGACGAGCCGCTCGAGGACGAGCCACTCTACGACGTCAAGGAGGAAGGCGGGTTCCTCTACGTCAAGAGACGCTAGAACGGGGGCGTCCTTCCCTCGTCGCGGATGGAAACAGGTCCTCGGTTTATTAGCGGACCCTGACGGGGCCCCCAGTTGGTCTTGGCTGCGCACCCCGGCGGGGGCTCTGCCATCTTCCGGCGCCTAGGAAGGTTCGTCTACGCGCGGAGGAAGGCGGTCATCGCAATCTGGATACTCGCCCTCGTACTGGTGGTCCCGGTCATCTCCCAGGAAGGGAAGGTCACTTCGCTCCAGCTGGGCACCACCACGGGGCAGCAGCTCGAGTCGGTGAAGGCCTCCGACCTGATCTCCGCGGAGTTCCCGAAGACGGTCCCCAACAGCACCCTCCTGGTGGTTGTGACTTCGCAGAACGTGAGCACCCCTGGCGTCCAGGCTTTCGTCAGCCAGCTGGTAGGCGACCTGAAGTCCGACCCCAGCATCGAGGGGCTCAACCAGACTGTCGACGTCTACTCCCGCCTCTACTCGGCCCTGGACGGGGTGAACAAGGCCGCATACTCGGCCTACGGCGGCGCCAACGGGACCAGCCACCTGCTGCTGGGGGTCCCTGAGATCTATCTCAACATCTGGAACTCCACATTCTCCTCTACCAAGAGCGTGACGGTCGCGGACTCCGCCGCATACAACCGTACCGCCTCGTATCTGAGTTCGTCAAACGCCACGAGCTACCGGCTCTACTCGTCTCATGTCCTCGCGCTCTTCAGCTCGGCCTGGGCGTCCAGCTGGGCGGACGCGTCCTCGACCAACTTGACCATCATGGCCAGGGGCTCCCTGGCTGCTCGGGTTGCGGGGGAGCAGTATCTGACCCTCTACTCCCCTGGCACCGAGGCTTTCGGCGACGCCCTGCTGGGGAACGTCTCCCTTGCGCAGTACATGACAGACTCGGGCGCCCAGGCGGCGCAGAGGCTTGCGGCGTTCGCTGTCGGCTACATCGCGGACTCCGCCGGCTACTCTCCTGCTTTCGTCTCGTCTGCGTTCGCACTCGGACGCTCCTACGGCAACGCCAGCCTCTACTCGCTCGCCGGAGACATCGTCTGGAGCCCGGGGAGCTATCGCCTCGACGGCGCGCTCTCCACGCTCATCTCGTCTCTGGTGTCGCCTTCGAGAAACACCACGATAGTCTCGCTCGGGCTGAACAGGTCTTCCAACTCTAACGTCGTCGCAGTTCGGGCCGCCGTCTCGTCAGCTTTGTCCGCTGACGCGGGCTCGGGGGTCCAGTCCGCGCTCGTGACCGGCGGAGACGCCATCTCGTACGACTTCGGGGGGTCCGCCCAGGCCGACCTGGCCGTCATCCTCCCGGTCACCATCGTCCTCCTTATCGCCGCGACGGGCATCTTCTTCCGGTCCGTCGTGACGCCGTTCATCACCCTCGCGACCATCGGTCTGGCGCTCGGCATCTCGCAGATATTCATCGTGATCGTCGGGCTCTTCGTCGCAAAGGTCGATTTCACCGTCCCGACCATACTCCTCACCATCCTGATCGGGGTAGGCACCGACTACAGCGTCTTCATCCTGGCGCGCTTCAGGGAGGAGAGGGTGAAAGGCGGCACCGTCCAAGAGGCCATCGGCACCTCGGTGACCTGGGCGGGAGAGAGCATCACAACCAGCGGAGCGACCGTGATAGTCTCCTTCTTGGCGCTGGCCGCCATCCCGGTCGTCTATCTCAGAACCATCGGATACGTGGTCGGACTTGGGGTGCTGGTCGCCCTGCTCGTCGCCCTGACCCTCGTCCCGGCGGTGATAAGCATGGTGGCAGGGCGCACATTCTGGCCCAACTCCGGAGCTCGCTTCGCCAGGTACTCCTCCTCCTACGTCGCCAAACTCCAGGGGAAGAGGGGGTACTTCTCGAGGAGCGGCGCCTTTTCGGTCAAGAGGGCGAAGGTGCTCATCGTCCTCGCCCTCTTCGTGACGGGGCCGGCGCTGTATGTCTATGCGACCACGACCCCTGACTTCAACTTCATCTCGGCCGCTCCGAGCAGCCTCCAGTCGATTCAGGCGTCGAACATCCTCGCCGACTCGTTCGGCGGAGGGAAGGTGTTCCCCACGTACGTGGTCATGACCTTCGACCGGCCCGTGGTGGTCGGGACCTCCTTCGACCCGCAGGAGATGGGCACCGTGCAGGCTGCCATGGCCATGATCGCCGCTTCGCCCGGGGTCCGCAACGTGACCGGCCCTGCGATGCCCTTCGGAAAGCCGGTCGACTTCGCTTCCCTCAACTACTCCACCAGCGGGGGAAAGAGGACATTCGACAGCATGATGCAGGGAGTGGGGAAAGACAACAGGACCATCCTTGTCACGATCACTTACGGAATCGACCCCTATTCCACCGCCGCCATCGCCGACGCCCAGGCACTCAGACACTCCCTGCACTCGGACTTCGGGAGCGCCCCGGGCGTCACCGGGGTCTACATGGGAGGCGCTTCCGGGTCCACCCTCGACACGAAGAGCACCTTCGACGCCGAGTTCAGCACGATCGTCCCTCTGGTGGCCGTCGGGGTCGCCCTCGTCCTGCTCGCGGTCCTCGGTTCCCTGTTCCTCCCCATCTTCGCCGTGTTCTCCGTCCTGATGAGCATCGTCTGGACCCTGGCGGTCACCAGGCTGGTCTTCCAGCAGCTGTTCGACTATCAGCTGCTGTTCATCATCCCGCTATTCCTCTTTGTAGCCCTGCTGGGGTTGGGGATGGACTACAACGTCTTCATTCTCACCCGGATCCGAGAAGAGGCGACCAAGGGGAAGCACTTGGACGACGCCATCGTGGGGGCCATCGAGCAGACCGGGGGCATCATCACCGCCGCCGCCGCCATACTCGCAGGTTCCCTGGGCGCCCTGATGCTCTCGAGCGACCTCCTCCTCAAGGAAGTGGGGTTCGCGTTCGCCTTCTCCATCCTGGTCGACGCTCTGGTTGTAAGGACGTATCTCGTCCCCGCGGTCATGTCGGTAATGGGGCGGTGGAGCTGGTGGAGCCCGATACCTCGCCTCAACCGGTCTAGGTCCCTCTTCGCGAGGGAAGGCTTTCCGCGCACATCTTAAAGCGGGGAGCGGTCCCGGAGGGCCGTTGTCCTCCGACGAGATAAGCGAGGAAGTGTTGGAAGAGGGCGCCTACCATCTCACTCAGATGGGTCTCACGAAGGAGGAAGTCGCGTCCCGCTTCGAGATTCAGCCCGAGAGGGTCCGCTCCCTTGCGGAGTCCTACAGGAGCAAGCTTGAAGCAGGGAAGGTGCACGCCAGCGAGTTCGACAGGGTCTTCTGGGAGGACGTGAAGAAGGAGGCCGAAGGGGACGTGAAGGTGACCTTCCTCTCAGACAAGGGGTTCCATCACGCTTGGAAATCCGAGCTTAGGAAGCTCGACGGCCCCCTGCTCATGTCCATCTACGAGGCGAGCAGAGACTTCGTGGGGGCTGACCCAAACCAAAAGTTCCTCGACTACCCGCCCCCCAAGGGATACGACCCCCTCGCTATGGACAGGGAGGTGAGGAAGGCGGTGGAGGTCATCGGGGACCTGCTCTCCGAGAAGTGGGAGGGGCAGAAGGGCCGGGCCAGAAAAAAAGCCGCCAAACCTTAACTAGGCGGCGGCTCCAGCGAGCACGAAAGGGTTGCCGTTGGACTCGGTCGACGGGGAGAAGCTGACCGCGGTCCTTCGCCAGTTCCAGGGGCGCAGGGTGCTGGTGGTGGGCGACCTGCTTGTGAGCCGGTTTGTGGAGATAGCCGCCAGGAAGCTCGCCCGGGAGGCTCCGGTCCCGGCGGGGGACTTCGTCGGCCAGACGCTCCTCCCCGGAGGGGCTGCGAACCTGGCGAGGGAGCTCGCTTCCCTCGGTGCGTCTGTGAGCTTGGTCGGCCTCATAGGGCCGGACGAATACGGGACCTGGCTGAAGTCAGAGTTCACGAAGTACGGCCTGTCTTTCGACGGCGTTGTGACCGAGGCGAGCCGCCCTACGTCTCTCAGGACGTGGTATCTCGTCAACAACTACCATGCCCTCAGGGTGGACAGGGAAGACAGGCGCGACGCCCCCCTGGCCACTTCGAAAGAGCTCCTGGCCAAGGCGGAGCCCCAGGTCAAAGACGCCGACTGCGTGATCTTCTCTGACTACGACAGGGGGGCCATCACCAGCCACCTTATCGGGGGGATCGTCTCCGTGGCCCAGAGCCTTGGGAAGATAGTGGTGGGCCAGCCCAAGATGCGGCACTACCTGGACTTCTCTGGCGTCACCTACGTGAAGTCCAACCTCGAAGAGGCGGAACACGCCACCGGGATGGCGATGGTGAACGAGACCAGCCTCAGGAACATGGGGGTGAACCTGCTCAGCAGGCTGGAGTCGAAGGCAATACTCATCACTCGGGGCGAGCAGGGGGTGGCGCTTTTCGACAGGGAGAACGTCACCTTCTTCCCTCCGGTGGAAGGAAAGAAGAACCTCTTCAGCAAGGTGGGGGTGAGGGACGCCATGACCGGGGTCTTCGGGCTGGCGGTGGCGTCGGGGGGGAACCCGTACCAGGCGGCCGTCCTCAGCAACGTAGCAGGGCAGGCAAGGAGCGAACTCCCCAGGATAGCCTCGCTCTCCCTCCATGACCTGGAGTCAAAGGCTCGAGGGGCGGAGGACTTCGTCAGGCACATAATCCAGGCGCCGGTGAGAAGATAATGGAGACAGCCCAGGAGGTAGCCAGGCTGAAGGAGATCGCGAAGAACACCCGGAAGCTCATCCTGGAGGCGCTCGCAGAGGCGGGGTCCGGGCACCCCGGGGGGTCCCTGTCGGCGGTTGAGCTCCTCGTCACCCTCTACTTCAGGGTGATGCGCTTCGATCCCAAGAACCCGAAGTGGCCGGACAGGGACAGGTTCTTCCTGAGCAAGGGCCACGCGGCGCCCCTCCTCTATTCGATCCTCGCCCAGGCAGGGTACTTCCCGGTCGAGGAGCTCATGACGCTCAGGAAGATGGGGTCACGCCTTCAGGGGCACCCGTCGATGGGGACCCCGGGAATCGAGGCGCCCGCGGGGTCGGAAGGAATCGGGCTCTCTCTCGGCGTCGGTACTTCTCTCGCCGCCAAGCTGGACGGGAAGTCATTCCGCACATACGTGCTGATGGGGGACGGCGAGCAACAGGAAGGGCAGGTCTGGGAGGCGGCGATGTCTGCCTCGAAGTTCCGGCTGGACAACCTGACAGCCATCATAGACAGGAACGGCATCCAGCAGGACGGGCTGACGGAGCAGGTCATGCCCCTCGAGCCCCTGGCCGCGAAGTGGAGGGCCTTCAACTGGAAT
>JAKACC010000044.1 GCA_021796515.1 archaeon
CGGACCGCTTCAGGTATCCCGCGAGGGCGGCGAGTTACGAGTTCAACCCGGTCAACGTCGGCCTCGTGGTGGCTAGGTTCGCTTTGGAGCACCTTGCCCCCCTGAATCAGAAGGGGAAAGCACTGGTGCACTCCTTCTTCTGGGACCTCAGGAAGTTCGAGCGCCGCTGGGTGCACGAGAGCGACCAGTCGTTCGGCCAGTTCCTCTCGAGCTATAACAACGTCAAGGGGCTCGTGAGGAGGTCAACCAACGAGGGGTTCTCGTCGTACCTGAACTCCCGCTGGTGCGCAGGGGTGGTGACATGGTCTGACTGGGCGAGAAGGGGGTTCGTCGAAGACGGGGTGGACCCCTCAAAGGTCTTCGTCATACCCCCTCCCTTCGAGACCGTCGATGCCAAGAAGGACCATCCGGGGTGCAACGTCCTCTACATCGGCAGGGACTTCCAACGGAAAGGGGGGGGAGCCGCCCTCAGGGCGTTCAGGTCACTCAAGGAGGATGAAGCCAGGCTGACATTCGTGGGCCCCGTCGGCACCCCGGCTGCGAGGCTGGAGGTGAAGTCTGACAGGAGGATCACCCAGACCGACAGCTCGTCGGGGAAGAGGCTGACGGAAGACGTATGGCCGACTACCGATGTGCTCCTCCTCCCGACCAGGGCGGACGCCTTCGCCATCACGGTGGTCGACGCCATGCGGAGGGGGGTTCCCGTGGTCTCCACCAAAATCCCGGCAGTGGCGGAGGTCGTGCAGGACGGCGTTTCGGGGCTATTGTCTGAGGTGGGAGACGGGGAAGGGCTAAGGAGGAACCTGAAGAAGCTCGTGGAGGACCCGGAGTTGAGGCGCAGGCTGGGAGAGGGCGGGCGGCAGAGGGCGAAGGAGCTGTTCTCCCCTGAGAAGGTTGGCCGGTCGCTCATGAGGGTGTACAGCCTCGCCCGCTAGGAGCCTGGCCTCTGTTTGACCGCCCCCGAAAGGAGGACATACCTGAGGCCGGGGTTCGCGCTCGCGCTGGCCCTCCGACTCCTTACATCTTCTCTGGCCATAGTAATCCCGCTCTATGCGACGTCGGTCCTTGGAGCCGCGGCCGCTGAAGCCGGGGCGTTCGTCGTACTCCTGTGGGTGGGCAACGCCGCGGGCGTGATGATAGCCACCATGCTGGTCAGAGACCAATCCGCCTCGTCGGTCGCTGGGTTCGCGCTTCTGGGGGCGTCGGCGGCTGCCTTGGCGTCGGGAGCACACTTCGTGCCGTTCTGGCTGGAAGCGCTCGGCTCAGGGATGGGGATGGGGTTCCCCCAGCCGTTCCTCTCCGCGCTCATGCACCTGGAGTCGAGCCCCGAGAGGCCGTTCAGGGGGCTCGGAATCTACTCCACCGCCCTGGGAGTAGGGTTGGTCCTCGGCCCCCTATTGGCCTACGGGGCGCTGGAGTTCTTCGGCTTTGAAGGGGTGTTCGGAGCACTCGCCCTGGTCTGCGTCATGGGCGCCGTCGGCGCAATCATGGGACGGTCGAGCCTAGAAGGGAGGCCGCGGCCGCCGGCACCATCCCCGTCGAGGTGGGGGGCTGCGCTCCATGAGCCTAGGTTCCGGCGCGCGTTCACGGTCAACTTCCTCTATTCCCTCCTCCTTCCGGTCTTCCTCTCTTATGGCGCGATTTCCGCCGAGACCAGGTTCGGCCTCTCAGCCGAGGATGCATTGGTGCTGTTCGCCGGGGTCTTCCTCGTCTCCACCGGGCTACGCGTCCTGGCGACCAATTCCCGCGCCAGCCTGGGGAGGCTGCTGCTCGCTTCTACAGGCCTGCTGCTGGCGTCGACCCTCTGCATGGGCCTGGCATCCACATGGCCCCTCTTCGTCGTCGGTATGGTCCTCTTCAGCCTCCCCCACGCCATGGTCTATCCCATCGCAAGCTACTTCGCGTTCAGCTCGGTGAAGAAGCCCGACGTGGTCAACGCCAGCTACGCCTTCCAGGCATCCTCGGGGGTCGCGGAACTCCTGGCGCCCGCCGCAGCTGTCGTCCTGATACCATCAGTCGGAGTCCAGGGCGTCTTCCTCCTGGGGGCTGTCCTCGCCGCCGCCGCGCTCGTGGCCGCGGCAACCGGCCCTAGGTGACGCCGTTCTCGGTTCCGCCGGACTTCACAATTGGGCGACGGGGCGCCCTCTGCCGAGGTGCCAGCCCTGGCGCGCGTGCCCGGACGACGCCTGCTCGCTGCGAGGCGCTTTCTCTCATCAAGACCCTCACGTCGACAGCCAGCGCGCCATGCGGATAGACGAAGAGAGGGTTGACGTCGATGGAATCGACGTCAGGGTGGTCCGCCATTATGTCCCCCACCGCGACAATGGCCTTCGCGGCCGCCCTTGCGTCGAGGGGCTTGGACCCCCTGAAGCCCTCCATGAGCCTGGACGCTTTCGTCTGTTTCACCATCTCGAGCGCTTCTTCCTCGATAAGGGGGGCGAGTCTGAACGAGACGTCCCTGAAGAGCTCGACATAGACGCCCCCGAGGCCGAACATGACCGCAGGTCCGAACTGCGGGTCCCTGGTCCCGCCGACGACGAACTCGTTCCCCTTGGGTGCCATCTTCTGGACCAGGACTCCCGAGAGCACCGCCCGCGGTTTCGCAGCCTTGACGTTATGCAGGATCTCTCTGTATGCAGAACGCGCATCCTTCAGAGAAGTCACCCCGGCCACGACCCCCCCGATGTCTGACTTGTGGATGACGTCCCTGGATGCGACCTTCAGTGCGAGGGGGAACCCCAGCTTCTTCGCGAGGGAGGCCAGCTCCCCTTCGGTACGGGCCAGCCCCGAGGGCGGGACCCGCAGTCCGTAAGACTTGGCAACCGAGTCCGCCTCGCGCTCTAGAAGGGCGGCCCTCCCCGAATCCACTGCAGAGCGGAAAACCTTGGACGTTCTTGCCTTCCTCTGGTCTGTCGCCGTCAACGGCCCCCCTTCCCGAACGACTTCAGCTGCCTGTGCCGCGTCATTAGCGCGTTCATCCCGTCCACGGCGCGCTCCGCAGTCGGGTATGCCGCGAACCTCCTTTCGAGCATCTTCTCGTAAGCCATCTGGGACATGCGCCCGCCGACGAAGGCAGCCGTGATCGGCTTGTCAAGCCCTTCCTTGTCTCTGGCGTCCACGATGGCTCGCGCTACCAACCCGGGGTCGATGTTCGCGGTCTGGCAGAAGAGGGCAATGACCGCGTCCACCTCTCTCCGTCTCATAATCAGCCTGAGGACTTCGCCGTAGAGCAGGTCGTCAGCGTTGGCCGTGAGGTCTATCGGGTTCTTGGCCGACCCGAAGCTCGGAGTCACGTCCTGCACCTGCTTCGTCAGGTCGTCGCTGAGGTCCATCAGCTTCAGGCCGAGCATTTCGCATCTGTCCGTGGAGAGCACCCCCAGCCCCCCGCCGTTTGTTACCACGACGACGTTCTCCCCCTTGGGGACCGGGTTTTCGTTCAGGGCCTGAATCCAGTCGAAAGCCTGAGTCATCCCTTCGGCTCTCATCGCCCCCGCCTGCTGGAACGCCGCGGCGAAGATAGCGTCCTGGCCGGCGATAGACCCGGTGTGAGAGGACGCGGCTTGGGCCCCCCTGGCAGACCGGCCCGCCTTTATCACCACCATCGGCTTCCGCCTAACTGCCCTCCTGGCCGCCTCGAAGAACCGCCTCCCGTCCTTCAGCCCCTCCATATAGATCAGGATGGAACTGGTGGACGGGTCATCGGCGAAGTATTCTACCAGGTCGGCGTCGTCAACGTCGGCCTTGTTCCCTATGCTGACTATGGCGGACACCCCGTATTTCTCCTCGGTGGTCCAGTCCATCAGGGCGAGCCCCAGCGCCCCAGACTGGGTGATGAAGGCCGTCTTCCCCTCGAGGACCTTCGTCGGGCCGAATGTCGCGTTCATACTGCTTCGGGCGCAGTACACCCCGAAGGTGTTTGGCCCGATGATTCTCATTTTCCCCTTGGCCATGGAGACCAGTCTGTCTTCGAGGTCCCTGCGCCCCACTTCAGAGAACCCCGAGGTTATGATTATGGCACTCTTCACCCGCTTCCTTACGCAGTCTCCGACAACCCCCTCTACCAGCTTCGCGGGGACCGCTATCAGGGCCAGGTCGACGTCAGAGGGGACGTCGGCGAGCGTCCTGTAGCAGGGAAGGTCGAGGACGGAGCCATAGTTGGGGTTGACCGGGAAGATGTTCCCCCGGAATCCAGACAGCTTGATGTTGCGCAGAATCTCGTGCCCGATTTTCCCCGGGGTCCTGGAAGCGCCGACTACCGCTACGGCCCTGGGAGCGAAGAACGGTTCGATGTCTCTGCGCAAGGCGACCGCGGGATGCTCTAGGCAGACCCATACTATATTGGTTCCCCGAAATGGGAGAGGAAGGCCCCCACCGAAAGTCTCTTGCTGCGCACCGTCACCAGGAGGCTGACCGCCCGGCCGGCAGAACACCGACGCCGTCTTCCCGGTTTGGGGTGAAATCGAATCCTGTCGAGTTACAGGGCGCGCCCTCCTGGGGCCACGACTGCGTGCCGCACTCCAACCCCGTCGAAAGCTTTGGGCGGTTCGCCCGCGGCTATACTTCAGAGTATGCTACCAGGGCGCCCGACTTCGGCTGAGGTACGAACAGCATCTGCCTCTTCTCGTCGAAGGCGAGCGTATGGGCTCCTTCTTCCGTGGCCAGCCCCTGCCCAACTGTCATATTCTCAGTGTCTATCACGTCGATCACCCCAGGTTCCTCGCCCGCGCAGTAGAGGATGTTCCGCTTCCGATTGCGCCAGAGGACGTCCGGCACCCCCGACAGGGGGACCTTTGCCGTCTCCCTTCCGCGGACGAAGTCCAAGGAGACCAGCGCCTTCCCATCGCAGGCCACGAAGGCGCGGCCAGTCCCTTCGACAGCCTCCAGGCCGTGCGGGCCGTTCACGGAGACGCTGACGAACTTCCGCTCGGCCATGGTCTCGGGGGAGATCAGGGCTACGCCCGGCGGGTCTCGGATGTTCACGAGGAAAAGGTCCAGCTTCCCATCATAGAGACACCAGCGAGGCCTCCCCCTGAGGCTGGAGGACGGGGTGACCTTCCCAAGCTCCGGGTCGGCCAGCCTTGCCTGGTTGTCCTTCACGTCAGCGACGAGCAGGTGCTTCCTCAGGGAATCCCAGGTGAGGTCATTTGGCCCGGACCCTACGGTAACTTCCTTCACCGTCCTGTCGCTGTCGACGTCGACCACGAGTAGCCTGCCGGTCCCACGCGCTGCAGCGAAGACGGGTCCGTCGGGCTGGGCGCAGAGCGCTCCGCTCGCCTCAGGGCACCCGTGAATGGTTGCGACGTGAGAGAGCGCTTCCCCCTCGACCACTTCCACGTTGTCGTCGGCAGTGTGGGCGATGTAGACCTTCCCGCTTTGGAGGTGCACGTCGGCATGGTCGAAGCCGCCATCCCCAAGCGAAGGCAGCTTGAGGGAACCGGCTAGCTTCAGCAAAGACGCTCTGCTCTCCGTTAAATCAAGGGCGGACTATGACTGAGACGCCGCGGTCATGGCTTCTGGACCGTCAGCTTGCAAAAGGCGTAGAGAGCGTCGTATGTGGGGAACTCCCTCTCCATTTTCTCGTGGTCGTTCCTGGCTAGGACCTGGAACCCCTCCGCAACGGCTTTCAGCCCGGCTGACTCTGGCGGCACATCTGGGGTCTCCGTGTCAGCCCCCCTGACTATCATGGCCATCTTGAGCAGCGCCGGGTCCTTGAGGCTGTATTTCTTGATGATTGCGTCGAAGCTACATCGCTCCTCCCCGTCCTCTTTGTAGTGCGTCAGTTCGACGTCCGGCGCGTCAAAAGGGGTAGCATTCTCCGCCTTCACGACCTCCTTGACCGTCGACGCGGACACGAAGAGAAACTCTGCCTGCGAGTCGACGAACTTCGTTATCAGCCAGGGACAGGCTATCCTGTCAACATACGCGTTTGACCGAGTCACCCACTTCATGTAGTTCGCTTGGCCGGGACACTCCATACTTACGCCCTTTGGGACCATCGCGTAACGTCGGGCCGACTGTCGATCTGAGGCGGGCCTGACGTCCTCATGATTGAAGGCACAGCTGTGGGACCATCTTCCGTCAGGCTAGCGCGGTACGTCACCCCGTCAGACGTGCCGTGGCAAAGCCGACGCTAGCGAACCAGCCTCTGAGACCTTACGAGGTCGTCCACCTTCTTCTCAATTTCGTCCCTGATCCTCCTCACCTCGGAGAGAGGCTTCCCCTTCGGGTCCTCGAGGTCCCAGTCAATGACCTTCTTCTGCATCCTGTTCAGCATCGGTCTCGGGCACACCTCCTCCACTGAGCACCCCATGGTCATGACGACATCCGCCTGGTCGATCATCTCCATTGTGAGCATCTTTGGTACCTTGAGAGAGAGGTCGAACCCCTTCTCTGCCATGGCCTCCACCACGGTCGGGTTGACCGAACCAGCGGGTACTGTCCCTGCGCTCATAGCCGCGAGCCCCCTCCCCACGGCGAAGGCCTCCGCCATCTGGCTCCTGCCGGCGTTCTCCACGCAGACGAAAAGTACGCGAACCCGTCCGGGGCTGACGTCAGGCCTCCCCGCCACCTATACGACCTCCATCCTCGACCCATCTCTCGGCCGCCGACTCGCCTCGAGGTGGGGGAGTCCCCGGGAGGGGGATGCGGCGTGGAAGAACCCCTTCTGGAGCAAGAAGGCGACTCTGACCGGGCTAGCCATCACGGGGACCTCGATTGACGCCCTACCAGTCAGTCCGGGCCGACGCGGCGGACGCCTCTCTGAACTGGCTCATGCCAGGGAACGAATGGGACGGCATGATAGGCCCGCATCCTGACCCCAGGGGAGGCTGGCTGGCTGCCGGTGATCGAGCATCACATCCTTAGCAGCTGTTTGCCGAAATTCGCACCGGCGAAGACACGCTGAAGCGCCTCGGGTGCGTTCTCCAGGCCCACCATGACGTCTTCTACAGGATTGAGCTTCCCCTCCTTTATCCAGCGGGCGAGGGCTTTCCTCGCCTCGGGAAGGCGATCGCCGGAGTCGTTCGCGTAGACCCCTTCCATCCGTATTCTCTTCATGATCATCGAAATGTAATCCAGGCCCCCCGTTGACTGCTCCCCGAGGTAGTACTGCGACGCACCGCAGAGGACTACCCTGCCGAGGGGCCTCATCCTTACGAGGATGGCGCTCATCATTGCGGGGAGGGCGTTGTTGTCGAAGAACACGTCGACGCCATCTGGGCAGAGCTGGTCTAGCCTGGCGCCGATGTCCTCGGTGCGGCGGTCGATAGCCCCGTCGAAGTCCAGCTCTCTGACCAACCGCGCGCAGCGCTCCTTCCCTCCGGCAATCCCTATTACCCTTGAGCCGTGGATCTTGGCTATCTGCCCCGCGACCGATCCGACTCCCCCGGCGGCGCTCGACACCACGAAGGTTTCTCCAGGGCGCGGCTTGGCTATGTCCATGGTTCCAAGGTACGCCGCCATGCCTGTGAGGCCGAGGGTCCCGACAGCAAGCTCGGGGGCGACTTCGGTCGGGATCTTCGTAAGCGGAAACAGATTGGGGGTGAGCTGCGGGCGGTCGTCGATGACCGTGTAGTCTTCCCACCCGAACCATCCCTGCACCACGTCCCCAGGAAATAGCCCAGGGAGGCGGGACTCGACTATCTGCCCGGAAGCTATGCACTTCATGACCCCTCCCAGAGGGATGCAGTTCTCTCCCGCCTCCTCGAAGGTGAAGAGTATCTGCGTGGGATCGAGGGAGAGCCAGAGGTTCTTGACGAGGACCTGCCCCTCGGCTGGGGAAGGCATGGGAGACTCCTCCCATCGGAAGTTCTCTCTGTTGATGCTCCGTGATGGCCTGTTTGCGAGGACCCAGCGGCGGTTTATCCCTCTCGACAAGCCCAGGGCGCAGCGGGGGTCCCTTTCTACTTGAACATTGTTGACTGTCGTACCCCCTCCGGTAGTGGCGACAGGAAAGGTCGTATCCGCACCGGAAGTTCTGCCCTGCTGCCAGGAAGACGGTGTCGGGGCAGCGACCCCCGTACGCGCCTATGGCGGAGCGGGTGGAGAGACAGCTTGGGGCTGCTTGAGCCGGGAACGAAGCGGAAAATGCGGACGGATGTCTACGAGGCAGGTCTCAGGGAGAGCCGGAAGGACCGCTTCGGACGGCACCTGTAGCGCTTATACCGTACGGCATTTTCGGCGCGCCGAAAATGGCCAGATCTTTCGTCGTGCTGAAGGCGACTCGAGTGGCCGATGAGGAGATGGCCCTTGCCAGGGCGAAGGAGATCGAGGGCGCGAAGGACCCGCATCAGGTCCACGGCGCGGATACCGACGGTATGAAGCGGGGCCCGGAAGCGAAGGTGCGCATCTGGCAACCTCAGAGGCACGCTGACTCGGGTCGCTGTCTGGGGGTGGCAGACTCGTGAGGGGAGGGACCGCCGACCGAAACGTAGAGGCCGAGAAAGGGCGGTCCGGAGCCCACGCAGAAGGAAGGGAGCCACGCGGTTCCGCTGCGAAGATGATAGCTCTAGTCTCGAACCCGGCCAACGCTCAAATCCTTTCAGCCCTTATGGGGGCCGAGTCATATCCCAGGGAGCTGGCAAGGCGACTGGGCATGCGGGAGTCGCATGTGTCGGAGAGGCTCAAGACGCTCGAACGGTTCGGCCTTGTGAAAGGGAGGTGGACGAGAATGAAGACCGCGGGGAAGAACGTGAAGTCCTTCGCTTCGGCCGTCAGCTCGGTCAGAATCGGCCTTGACGAAGGCGGGCTGAAGTTTGCCTTCGAGAGGCGCGACAGTTGGGACGAATCGCTCGAACTGGAACAACAAATCTACAAGGTGAGGGTGCCTCCCGTTGGCGTATTCGTAGGGAGGAAGAGGGAGCTAGACGCCTTGCTGGGTAAGTCGTCCGGGTTGAGTGTGGTCACGGGCGTAGCAGGCATAGGCAAGACGACCCTGGTTTCCAAGCTCGCCAGCATAATCGCAGGGGGAAACGAGAAGCCAGAGGGCGCCACTGCCACGTTCTGGCACGACATCAGGGAATCCGATAGCCTGAGGTACGTGATTGCGAAGCTTGCAGCGTTCCTGAGCGGGCACGGCTATCCTGCGCTCTCCGACCTGGTGAGGAAGGGGGTTTCTGACGAGGGCGCCCTGATCGGAAGGGCCCAGGAAGGGCTCGAGCTGGTTCGCGGGGTTGCAATCTTCGACGACTATCATTACTGCAGAGATTCAGGGATCACGCGCTTCCTGCAGCGGCTCGGTGAGTCGTCGACGGTCAGGACCATCGTGGTCTCAAGGACAAGGCCTACCGAGCTATACACAGGCAGTCGCCTGGTGCCGGAACTCAGCCTGGAGGGACATACCGAAGAAGAGGCCGCGGAGCTCTTCGAAGCTAACGGCGTGCACCTCGCGAGGGACGAGATGGCACGGGTCAACGCGACGCTCAAGGGGAACCCGTTGGCCCTGAGCCTCATGTGCAAGTCTGTGAATGCGATGGGAAAGAGGAAGGCGCTCGAGGTGACCCTGTCGGAGGTGAGGGACCACATCCTAATCTGGCTTCAGAGCGTCCTGACCCCTCCAGAAATGGAGACCCTGTGGCGGATGTCCGTGTTCAGGGGGCCCGTCCCTCTGGACGCTGTGCGAGCCGTCGAACCTGGCGGGGCCAGGGACGTGGTTCTGGCGCAGAGGATAGGAGCTCTGGAACGCGCTGGAGTGGTAACTAGGATAGGAGACGGCTTCCTCGTCCATGACGCAGCACGGGATGCTTTGTCAGTCCGCCCAGGTCAGATCGCAGCCGCCCATTCGAGGACAGGCGATTACTACGCATCGGAGGGAGACAGACGTTCGACCCTCGAAGCGATCTATCACTATGTGAAGGGGGGCCAGACGGCCTCGGCCCTCCATGTAATCCGTGATGACGATGCATACACCAGGATTGTAGACGAGGGCTACGTCGAGCCTCTGCTGCGTCTCGCGGAGGAGCTGCTCGCTGGTCCTCTGCCGTCGGCCGACGGGGAGAGCAGAGTCAGAGGGTGGCTGATGGTCGTCAGGGCGTACGCGCTCTGGAGGATGCAGAAACAGTACGCTCTCGTGCTCCGAAGCGTAAGAGAGGCTGAGGCTGCCGGAAGGAGGTGCGGAGACAGCGTGCTGATAGCCTCAGCCCTCATGAACAAGTCATACGTGCTATCGGCTCTCGGAGACACGAAAGGCGCTGAGCGCGCTCTTCGTACCGCCCTAGGCGTCCCTGGCCTCCAGCGCGATGGTCCTATCGTGGCTGCCTATCTTATGGAGAACCTTGTAGACGCGATGGTGACCGAAGGCAGATTCGGGGAAGCGATCCGATTCGGGTCGTCCGCCGTCGAGATATTCGAGCGGAACGGTGACATGAGAAACCTCGCTGGTGCGTTGGCCTCCCTTGGCGTCTGCCATTATATGAAAGGAGACTTCAACGATGCGCTTTCGCTCATCGCCAGAGCGAGGCCAAGAGTACCCGCCGGGAACAAGGTCATCGGCGAGTACGTCGAAGAGGCAACCGGCCTGGTGCTCGAGCGCATGGGCAGGAAACGGCAGGCGCTGGTGCACCTGAACAGGGGTCTGCGCCTTGGAAGGGAGTCAGCGAATAGGCTCGTCACGCTTGAAGTTCTCTCGGAAAGGATCTTGCTGAGGGCCAAGCTTGGAAACTTCAGGAAGGCGAAAATGGAGTTGAAGGAGGCTTTGGAGTTGAAGCATGTCACTGAGCGGAAATACTCGCTCGGGGTCCTCGAGCTAGCACAAGCTGGCCTTTCGCTGGTAGACCGGGACTTGAACGAATGTAGAACACACCTCAGGGGAGCTGGTCAGCTACTCTCAGACGACACCGTCTCGAGAGCGAGAGTCCTCTGGTGGCAGGGGGTCGTCGATGCCCAAGATGGGAACATAGAGTCTTCTAGGAGACGACTCACGGAAGCCAAGAGGGCTTTCGAGAGGGTGGGGGCGGGCGGCTACGTAGTGCAGGTGGACTCTGTCCGGGCGAAGATTGAGGCCTCTCCTCCCAGGAACGCGCGGGAAGCGCTGGCTCTTCTCTGGTGATCCTAGCAGGCTATAGAAAACCCGCGGCCACCATTGCGGTAAACGTCGCGAGCATCAGGACGAGCTCCACCACGGAGGCCAGGCCGACCAGCCTCTGGGCGCCAATCAGATCCTCTTCGGAGCCGCCGCTCTGGAGGAGGAGCGTGACCTTCCTGGCGGCGGGGACCAGCTTCGCAAGCGCGAAGACGTATGTCAACAGGCCCAGAGACCCTCCAGCCAGGACAAAAACGCTCCAGGTATCCAGGACAAACGCGCTGCCCCAGGACATGGCGGCGAACAGGATTCCACCGGAGAGCAAGAGGAGCGGGACCACGAAGTTCAGGAACCGTTCCATCTTAGGGAAGAACATGACGGTGAACTCGGCTCTCGACCCGGGGGTGAGCCGAGATACCACTGGCCCGAGCACCACGAAGAACATGATTGAGGACCCGATCCACACGACAGCGAAAAGGAGATGGAACCACGCCACCGCGGCGATGAGGAGCGGGCTCAACTCTCCGTATCCTCTCTCAGCTAGACCTGTCTCCGTGCCTGGAAGGCGGGGGCGCTTCGCTCACTCCCGTCGTGCCCCCAACGTGTCCATGAACCGCCGCACCGCGTCGTCCACCACCTCCTCCCTGCTCCTGTACCCTAGCCTGGAGGCGATGTCGTCGAGCCTCGAAGCTAGCTCGCGCCTGATTCTCACGTTCACATACCCGGCCTCTTTCATGCCCGCCTCCCACGAAGCAGAACGAATCCGTATGGAGCGCGCCTGGGCTCTGGCACCTGCCGAAATCGATTGTGGCCTCGGGTAATTGTGAGAGACACCGAGTGGTCCACTACACGGGTCAAAATGGGGATGGCCGGCCCCTAACCACGCTTCCTCACCGAGAGGA